>JBJOND010000083.1:0-10779 GCA_046052065.1 Bacteroidota bacterium
CACTCACTGTTAGTAAGCGACTGATTAATTATTTTAGCAATGATTAATGAGTCTGTTTGCTGCGCGTTAGCCGTTAAACAAAAGGAAATAGCAAGAAGTAGGATTAACTTTTTCATTCGAAGAATTATGTGTTTCAAAAATACATAATCCTTTTAAGAATACTTTATTTCACCGATTGAACTTTTAAATAAACAGCTCCAGAATAGTTATCAGACCTATTATTTAATTCATCATCCTTCATCACTAGTTTAATGCGGTCTTTAGAAACACCCTTCTTGATAAGTACATTTTGCACGGCCTTCAAGCGCGGCAAGTTCAATTGCTCCTTATCACGACTATCAGCTACTAAGGTTACCTGATAATCTTTGTTAAACCATAAACTATCATATACTGGCTCTAAAACATCTATCACCTGAATCTGATCTACAGAAGTACTGTTACGATTAAAGGTCATGTAATTTGCTGAAACCTCATTAACTATTTTCTCTTCTTCTACCTTCGGAGCAGTTAATGGTACTATTGGAGATACTGCAATTTGTAATTCATCATCAGACTCCGTGATAATTACCAACTCTGCATTCTTCTTAATTAACTCAGGAGCACTATCACGTACTGCTATTTCCTCTTCTGCAATTTCAAGTGGCGCTGTTAATGGAACTAATTCTGACTTAACCGGTGCTAACGTAGCATTTTCTTCTATAATTGCTTTTATTTCTTTTATAGATGCAATTGGTTGCAGGTCCTCTCTTTCTTCAATTACCAGTGGTGCTGATAATGATATTTGCTCAATTGGCTTTAACGTTTCTTCTGCGTAATTCATCGCAATTGGTGCTACAGTTTTTGTCGCTGCTTTGTCTTCAACAACTTCTTCTCTATCAGCAATAATAACTGGCTGACTTAATTCTACTTTTTCTATTGGCAGAATTGATTCATCAGTATTCGTATCAATTATAGTTTTAATTTCTTTAATTGAATTGATTGCTACTAATTCCACTTCATCATCCGCTTTGATAACTGGAGCTGTTAACTCCACTTTAGTTGTCGGTTTGATAATATCATTTTCCTCAACATCGTTTGTTGCTAAAATAATTGGAGCCTTGCTTTCAATTGTCGCTATTTCTTCTTTGTCAGGAATGATTAAAGGTTTTGTTAATGGCACTCGTTGGCCTTTAACTACTTTCTGTTCTTTCTCTTTTACAACAATTGGTTTTGCTACTTTCGGATTAACTAATTCAGCTGTTAATAATGCTTGATTTGCAATGCTATCTTTAGTTGCTTTAGTTGCTTTCGCCGTTTCTTTTGTAGAAAGTTTTTTAGGTTCTTTTACTTTCGCCTTCGGCTGATAAGTAAGCGTTAATTCAAATGCGCCATTTCCATTTGTTAATCCACTTACATTAATATCATAAGAAACACCAACCATCCAATTGGAGAATTGATAACCGGTATAAAGTGCCAATGCATCATTAGCACGATAAATAATTCCACCTTCAACACCTTTATTCTCCTCTAAATTTACTTTAGCAATTGCTGAAGTGATAAACTCATTTGAAACTCCTTGATGCAAGAAATAACAAGTCGATTGTAATTGTACCTGATCATTTACTGGATAAACAAAACCTCCGTAAATATTCGACTTCATATTTGTTTTGCTCGTTTCATTCAAAAATGTTTCCTTAGGTTGATTGATATGATGTAATGCAAATCCAACAAAAGGTTTTAACTTATCTTTCTTCGCTGTGCGCACCCATAATCCACCAACGTTAAAATCTGGGCGAATCGATCTTGTATTTGTAAATACTTCTTGAGTAGCATTGCCCGAAGAATATCCTACATCAGGAATATACTGGTCATCAAATGTCATGTTCAACGGATTAAAACTGTGTTGTATTAATCCAATCTGCACTCCACCAATGAAACTATTTTTCTTTGTTTTATAATTATACGACAACCCACCATTAAAATAAAGCTGACGAAATCCAGCCTCACCTGCAGTATTGTTTATTACGTTCGCATCAAATGTAAAACGATTTACTTTTTTATTGAATGCAACTCCTTGTGTTTTAAATGGCGCTATGTTATTCCATTGTGTACGGTACAACATGGTTACTTGCATGTTGTTATTTTCTGAAAGTGACACAGCAGGATTAATCATAGATCCTATACGATTTACCTGTGTAAAATGAGGATCCTGCGCATTTGCTTTCACAAATACGGACAGAAGAAAAAATATGATTAGAATCCTTTTCATTTTATTAATGTTACTGTTCCTTTTAATTCCTTTGGAGTTCCTCCGTCAATCACTTTAATTTTATAAACATACGTTCCGTTACTCAGCGTTTCTCCATTAGATGTTCCGTCCCAGGTAGTAATAGCAGCATCACCGTGAAATACAGCTTTTCCCCACTGATTAAAAATTGACATCTCCTCTACAATCACTTCACTTCCTCTTACTCTAAAAATATCATTCTTTCCATCGTTGTTTGGTGTGAACGTAGTAGGCACAAACAAATCTGTTTTGACATAAATATCCACGTTCTTCTGAATTGAATTACTGCAACCAGTTTGGGTATTTGTTGCTGTTAAGCTGATTGAATAAACACCGTCTATTGAAAATGTATATTGTGGTGTTTCAAGATTAGATGTATCTAAACCATTAAAATTCCAAGAATAATAATCAGCCCCACTACAAGAATGATTAAACGTTGTGATATAACTACCATTGTCTAATTCTACATTATAGGTAAAATCAACTGTTGGCAAAGGATTCACATTAACCTGGATTTTTTCACGACTAACTGCTTTACATCCATTTGAAGTGATAGCATCTAAATAAATACTAAATGGTATTTGGACATTTGATTGAGTGAAACTATTTCCTGTGGCTAAAAGACTTCCACCTGTGATTTCATTATACCACTGATAAGTAGTAGTGCCTGCTAGAGTAATTTGTAAATTATTTCCTTTACAAACAGCAGTATCATTTACAGTTGGCAATTGTGCAGATAGATACACCTGTATAAATACAGAATCGGAATAAAACGCATTTCCTGCATTCGTTACTTTTACTTTATAATAACCTTGCTGCGTTACCGTTAGTGTACTTTGTGTTTGTCCGTTTAACAAAACATTATTTCTGTACCATTGATTTCCATTAGCAAAGTAGGATGTAAGTACTGTACTTCCTCCCTCGCAAAAAGCATTTGTTCCTGTTACAGTAATCATATTACTTGCATTGATTGCAGTCACATTTACAACCGATGAACTTACATTACAGCCATTACTATTAACAGCACTTACGCTATAACTTCCTGAACTATGCACATAAATAGAAGCTCCTGTTTGTCCGTTTGACCATACATAAGTAGATCCTCCACTAGCAATTAACAAAATAGAATCATTCTGTAGAATAGTTACACTTCCCGAAGGAGAAACGCTTATTGGAGATAAATTGTAATTAGTAATAATCTTATTTGCTGATGTTGCTTTACATCCGTTTGCTCCTGTAATTGTTACCTGATAATTACCTGCAGGTACTCGAGCAGTTTGTGTTACTACTCCGCATGACCAGTTCCAAGATACTCCTCCTACTGCAGTTAATACAGTAGAGTCATTCGGACAAATTGTTAGTCCTTTAGATGAGGTTACTGTTGTATCTGGTAATGGCAATAATGAAATTGCTACCGGAAGGGAAGTCCCGCGACAACCATTGTTGTTTGTTACCTGAACAGAATAATTTCCAGCTAGATTAACATAAATATCTTTGGTTGTTTTTCCGTTAGACCATACATAAGAAAGTCCTGATGTTGCTGACAACTTTAATGAATCGCCTGTACAGATTGTCGTTGCGCCTGAATACGTTACTTGAGGAACGAAAGGAGTAGATACATTAACTGATAAATTATTTGACGTAGCTACTGCACCGTTAGCATCAGAAGCGTTGGCCGTTAGTATATGGTTTCCAGCTGTTAATCCTGAAACCTTCACTTGAGCAGTATTCGATGTTCCGACTAATACACCATTATTATAAACACTATATCCAGTTAATCCCGAAGGTGAAACAGAAACTATAATTGTATCACCGTAACAAGTCGTTGCTGAATTTGCTCCATTGATAGTTGCATTTAAAACAATGGACGAAACAAATGATACTTTACGTATAGTATGATTTTTTGTATCTGCTACATACAATGATTTGTTTGCACGGTTATAACAGATTCCTGCTGCATTATTGAATTTAGCATTTAAACCGGTTCCATCCGAACTACCAACCACACCAACACTACCTGCGTAAGTAGAAACTTGTCCTGCAGGATTAATTTTTCGAATCGTAAAATTGTATCCATCCAAAACAAAAATATTTCCGAGTGTATCAGACGTTACTCCCCAAGGATAATTAAACGAGGCTGCCAATGATCCACCATCTGTACTTCCCATCAAACCACTTCCAGCAAACGTAGTTGTAGCACCTAATGGCGTTAATCTTCTTAAGGTATTATTCCATTCATCTGTAACTAATAAGTCACCATTATTTAATAAATGAATTCCGTAAGGATGATTAAACGATGCACTGATTCCAGGGCCATCATTCATTCCTGATAAATAAACCGTCCCGGCAAGATTAGAAACAGTTCCGTTCTGTATTTTACGAATCACATGCGTATTATAATCACATGCATAAAGGATGCTTCCATCTTTCGTTACTGCTAAACCGGTAGTAAAACCAAACTTAGCCACGTTTCCAGGGCCATTGGTTGTACCGAAAATTCCGGTTCCTGCAATTGTTGTTACATTTCCACTTGCATCTATTTTACGAATCTTATAACTCTTTGTATCTGCTATGTACAAATTACCTAAAGTATCAGCAGCAACTGCCCATGGTTCATTAAATGTAGCTTGAGTTGCAGGTCCATCGAAACTTCCAGCTTGACCAGTTCCTGCATAAGTAGAAACAACACCATTTGAAGAAATCTTACGAATTACATTATTCATACGATCTGCAATAAAGATGTTTCCATTTGCATCAGCTACAATTCCGTGAGGTTCGTTATAACGTGAAGATGAAAGGGCGCTATTAACAAGTCCTGCATTTAATACTTGACCAGATAAAGTAGTTACATTTTGTGCACTGAGAGTGATAGATTTAAATATCACCAAAGCAGCAAAGAGAACTCTCTTAAAATTACTTATGTTAATAACCTTCTTCATAAATGCGATTTTTTAACGCATTTACCGGGAAACAAGTTCCCTTTTTTAAAGAAAAAATTGATTTATTTTACTAAATATCTAGAAAATCTTACATTTTGGCTAGATCAACCAAACGATCTTGTAAGCGATTATAATAGACTAATTCAATATTACTGAATGTAACTGCTGCAGATTTTGCTTTGAAATAAAAACTCAAATTATAAAGCACATACAATTTTTCATACGTATTGTAATCGATATCAAATTTTGCTATCATCTCATTAAATAGTGGTAGCGATTGATAATAAAATAAATCGAAATCATACTGCTTTAAAAAGTCCTTTGCCTGAAATAAACCAGCAATAAATAAATTATGAATCAGATCAAATAACATCGGCATTTTACCGCCATCTGTTTCCCAACGATTCAAAAAAATGGTGTTTGTTGTAAAACTTGCAGGAATTGTAAAAATAGTATTAACTGTTTCTGCCGTTTTAATTGGCGTATGCCAGTCCATCGATTCATACGACTTAATGAATAAATCGAATTCGTTACAATACTCCTCCTCCCATTGACTTCCGCTAATTACTTTTTCAGCTTTACAATATTTTATGTTTTGCTCTAATACTTTAAATGCATAACAATCAAGCATCACACATTGCTCATGAGTACGGTTGTAAACTACAAATAAGCGATAAAGAAAATTATTAAGTATTTTACGCTTACTTAATAATGTACCTTCAATTAAAGGAGCCGTAAAATCCGCTTTCACATTTTTCAATGGACGGCGCATATAACCAGGCTTAATGATATTGTATTTTAATGATTCAGTTGACATATTACCAAACAAAAAGATTTGCTATTCTAGGAATGTATTTATTGCCTTTTATTTTATACTCTTTATTATTACGCATAAAACCAATGTGATTGCGATCTTTCTTCATCGCATTGAGCAAGAAGTTTACTTCTTTAAGGCGATACTCTTCTTTCAGAATTTCTGCATGCTCTATTAATTCTGCACGCTGTGTATCCGACTTCACAACAAATAAGTTCATGTCGCTCCATTTCATAAACGGAATTGCATCAATATGTTCCTCCACCTCTGGAGTATCAATTACAATAGCATCGTATTGCGGTGATAGCTGATCTAATAATGATTTCGTTTTATCAGAAGAAATTAAATGACTAACAGGATTCGTATCTAACCCAGCAGGCAAGATATCTAACTGATCAATAGAGGTTGTATGAACACAATCGCTAATAGCTGCTTTATTACTGTAATAATCTGTTAATCCACTTTCCTGCTCCATCGAAAATAATTCATGCAACTTAGGATTAAAGGTATTTGCATCAATCAACAACACCTTTTTATGTTGTGCTGCCAATGTACGCGCAATGTGAGAAGCAATAAATGTTTTCCCTTCTCCTTTACGGCTACTGGTAACCGTTATAATCTGATTTTTACCTTCCTCTAAATTGCATTGTATCTTCGTTGATAATGCAGTAAACGATTGATAAGCTCCTTTTATATCTTGTAGGATTTCAACTTGTCCGATAAACGGTATCGACTTCTGATCGCGTAAATCAGCTGGAGATTGAATTTTACGTTTTGCATAAGCTACCTTTGCAGCTACTGAACCTAACACCAATGCAGCTACCATTACTAAAATAAAAAATAAAGGCGATGTTTTTTCTTCCGGATAAAATGCAGGTTCTGCACTTTCTATAAACTTATTTGTTTGCTCAAATGGATTTTGTAATACTACCAACTGTGCTTTTTTATCTGCTAAGAAATTATAAATGCGCTCATTTAAATAGTAGTCGCGACTTAACGACTGTAATTTGTTTTGCTTGTTCGGTAATTCGCCTACCGATGCTCTTTCAGAATTTATAGAAGCGGTTAATGATTGCTTTTGTAAAATCAGTTTCTTTCTTGTGTTGTTTACACATTCTACTAAAAATGCTCTTTCAGCATCAATGTCAGTTTGCACCTGTGCTAATTGATCAGTATTACCTAATGCAGTAAGTTTTTTCTTCTCTCTTAAATTCTGATTAAAACGATTAATCGCTTCTCCAAATGCATTATTTTTTATCTCCTCTAAATCAGGAGCAATATAACTATCCGAAGAAGAGTGACGCAAATATTCACTTAAACGATCGAGTGAAGTAAGTTTTAAATTAATATCTACATTTTGAACTTCTAATTGTCCTAATGTTTTATAAGTTGCATCGGATGATTGATACAAATCCATAAAGTCATTATTCGACTTAAACTGATTGATCTGTTTTGTAGAGTGATGTAATTTTTCTGCGAAATCCGCTAGCTGATCATCAAGATATTCGTTGGTGTTATTGGCATACGAATGATTATCGTTGTTAATCTGGTCGATGTATGTATTAACAATAGCATTCACCAACACACTTGCTTTTTCAGGCACCGGGTGTGTGTAGCTTACTTTTACTACATTGGCATTAGGACGATCGTTAGTAGTTATGACTTTATAATTTGCGTTATAAAGTTCTTTACTTAGAGCGGCGTTTGAATAAAGATTAAATCCCCATTCGTACTCATTAAAGTAATTTTTGTTTTTCGATTTATTTACAACAAATGAGCATCCATCATCTTTAATTACCTTTCCAAATGTTGCTACAATTGTTTTATCAGTTGTTGGCGTAGAATAATTAATCGAAAAATGACTAGCATCTAGGTATTGAAAATAATACGCGCGCTTATCAAATCCTGGTTTAGTAATTAAACTATCAATCGTGAAAGGTGCATGATTGTAAATTTCAGTGTTACGAAAGTTCCCTTTAATAAAGTATGCCACATCAAAATCGGTGGTAGCAAGTGCTTTTTCAAACAACGATTTCGACTTGATAGTTTCTACCTCTGCAGCAATGTCTTTTGCATTGACGTTGTTGTTTACCGACTGATTTATCAAATCGATTTTTACAACCGCAGTTGACTGATAAACTGTTGGTTTAACAAATAAATAAAAGCCAGCCACAACAAAAACAGTGATCATTGTAAATAACATCCAATGCCATTTTGTTGAGATTGCCTTCCAATAGTTTTTTATGGTTTTCATTACAAGGTTTGTTATTCGCTTAAGAGTTTAATAAGAGTATAATAAGTAATACGATTAATACTACTATTCCAATTTTAATGAGTGTGTTTCCTGAGATTAACATAACGCTATCGATTTATCTAATTCACTTGGGCCGTTATACTGCATTGATTTTAAAAGGTTGCCCGAATGCCAATAAAAAAGTCCCGAGAGGATATCCCGGGACTTGCTAAATGATTGAGCAGCTGTACTATTTCGTGTCTGGCTCAAAGTCGAGCACCAACGAATTCATACAAAAACGCTTGTAAGTTGGTGCAGGACCATCATCAAAAATATGTCCTAAATGCCCATCGCATCGTCCGCAAAGCACTTCTATTCTATTCATTCCGTAAGAATTATCTTCGTGATAAACCACACTATTAGGGCGAAGCGCTTCGTAAAAGCTTGGCCATCCGCAAGAGCTTCCGAATTTAGCATCTGACTTAAATAGGGCATTGCCACAGCATGCACAATAATAAATTCCGTTGCCTTCAAAATCCCAGTATTTTCCAGTAAATGCGCGCTCTGTTCCTTTGTTACGTGCTATGTAATACACATCTTCAGGCAGTACTTTTTCCCATTGTTCGTCGGAAACTTTTAAATGTGTAGTGTCGGTTCTTGAGTAATACGGGTTTTTTTGATTCGTTGTATCCATATGATTTTTGTTTTGATTTTGTGAGGTTGATTTTTGTGCTTTAGAACTGCATCCGAAGCAAAATAAAGATGCAATCAGCAATGTAAGAAAGGCGCTTCGTGTTTTCATGATGTTTGTTTTTAAGAGGTTTAACATGTAGCCTGCGATTTATAACAATCAGTGCTTTTTAATGTTTAGTCGTGCATTTATTTAATTCCTTACAATCTCCCGTTAAATTTCTTTACGATATCAACACTTCATCGGTTAAAATAGTAATTATAAAAGGTAAATTTTATGGATTTATAGAGTATTTTCGCCTTTGATTTAGCGAATGAAGATCAATATTATTAATCAATCGAAGCATGCATTGCCAGCCTACGAAACAGTAGCATCGGCGGGTATGGACTTAAGAGCTAACCTATCGGAAAGCCTATTATTGAAATCTGGCCAACGTTTATTGGTTCCAACAGGACTTTTTATTGCACTTCCCGAAGGATATGAAGCGCAAATTAGACCCCGTAGCGGACTTGCTTTTAAACATGGCATTACCGTTTTGAATAGTCCAGGAACAATTGATGCCGATTACAGAGGAGAGGTAAAAGTATTACTGATTAATCATGGAGCTGAAGATTTTGAAATTAAAGACGGGGAAAGAATTGCCCAAATGGTAATTGCAGCGCATGCCCGTATTGAGTGGAACAGTGTTAACGAATTAGAAGAAACAGAACGCGGTGCTGGCGGCTTTGGTTCGACAGGAAAAAAATAAACTTATGAGAATAATTGTACCAATGGCGGGAATGGGCAAGCGTATGCGCCCTCATACTTTAACAACGCCAAAACCATTAGTGCCTGTTGCAGGAAAAGCAATTGTACAACACCTGGTAGAAGATATTACCCGCATGTGTAATCAGAAAGTAGATGAGATTGCATATGTAGTAGGACAATTCGGAAAAGAAGCAGAAGATAATTTAATTGCTATTGCTGAAAGTTTAGGTGCGAAAGGAAGCATCCATTATCAAGACGAACCTCTTGGAACGGCTCATGCTATTTTATGTGCATCATCTGCATTAACAGGCCCAGTTGTAATTGCGTTTGCGGATACGTTATTTAGTGCTGATTTCTCCATGGATCCTGATTGTGATGGCGTAATTTGGGTAAAGAAAATTGATGACCCTCGTCAGTTTGGTGTTGTGAAAACAGAAGCTGACAATACCATCACTGATTTCGTAGAGAAGCCTCAAACCTTCGTAAGTGATTTAGCCATCATTGGTATTTATTATATCAAAGACGGTGATAATTTGAAGAGTGAATTACAATATTTGATTGATAATAATATCCGCGAGAAAGGAGAATACCAGTTAACAAATGCTTTAGAGAACATGAAGCAAAAAGGCATGAAGCTTAAAGCGGGTACTGTTGATGAGTGGTTGGATTGCGGAAATAAAGATGCAACTGTTTACACCAACAAGCGTGTGTTAGAAATCAAACATAGTACTAATCATGTTGCTGCTTCTGCTTCGATAAACAACTCGGTTGTGATTGCGCCTTGCTTTATTGGAGAAAATGTAGTGATTGAAAATTCAGTGGTTGGTCCACATGTTTCTATTGGAGATAATACAAACATCCAAAACAGCGTTATTAAAAACAGTATTATCAGAAACGGATGTTTATTGCAGGATGCTACCTTGGATAATTCACTAGTTGGTAATCACGTTACTTATAAACACAAACTCAACGATTTAAGCCTGGGCGATTATTCTACCACCGCATGATAAAAAAACCACTGGTATTGATTCTTTTTGTTGGAAGTCTTTTTCTGACAGCTTGCAGCTCCACAAAAAATGCTGGCAACGG
>JBJOND010000084.1:0-10750 GCA_046052065.1 Bacteroidota bacterium
GGACTTGATTTTAACAATAAAGAATGCAAGGAGGATGTGTACTACTACGTATTTAATTTAATACTTAGTAACGATACAAAAACAATTTACGGTAAGGTGAATTTAATTCGCTAACCTTAATTCATTGGTACTTCAATAAAAAGCACTTTGCTTTTATTTGTTGCCTGAAGAGAAAAAGTATCGCATTCCCAAAGTCCGATTGCATCCCGCTTAGCTAAATTTTCAGAGGCAATATTTAAGTCACCATCCAAAACAAAACAATAAACACCGTTGCCTGCTTGGTGCATTCTATATTCCAACGAATGTCCTTCTTCCAAATCAATCATCGATAACCATGCATCTTGATTAATGAAAAGTGAACCATTTTCTTCTGTTGGAGAAACCACTACTTGCAATTGATTTTTTCTATCTGCTTCGCCAAACATTTTCTGATCATAACGCGGTTCAATATTATTCACCTTCGGGAAAATCCATAATTGTAAAAAAGCAACAGGCTCCGCTTGACTAGCATTTACTTCTGAATGATAAATACCAGTTCCAGCACTCATAATTTGAACATCCCCTGTTTGAATAATCTTATCACGACCAGTAGAATCTTGGTGATGCAATGCACCACTTAGCGGAATAGAAATAATTTCCATGTTATCGTGCGGATGCTTTCCGAATCCCATTCCTGCATCAACGAAATCGTCGTTTAATACGCGCAACATTCCGAAATGTACACGCTCAGGATTATGATATCCCGCAAAGCTAAAGGTATGATAACTCTTTAACCAGCCATGATTAGCATAGCCACGTGTGTCTGCTTTATGTATGATTTGCTTCATTTTATCCTCTTAATTTATCTAATAACTCGTTTAACTGTTGCACTTCTGATTTTTTAATTTTCAGATGTTCATTTTGCCATTCATCAATATGAACATCTAAGGCATCTAATAATGTTAGACCTTTTTGAGTGATAGTAATATCCACCTGACGGCGATTCGCTTTACAGATATCACGTTTTAAAAATCCTTTCAAACGAAGCTTCTCTACTAATCGAGTGGCATTGGAATTTTTATCAATCATCCTTTCCGTAATCTCACCGAGCATAACAGGATTCGGATGTGCGCCACGTAGAATACGAAGCACATTATATTGCTGTGGAGAGATGCCGTGCGGCTTAAATCGTTGAATATTGATACCCTCTAACCAACTTGCGGTGTACAAAATATTGACAACTGCTTTTTCAAATTCGTTCCCGAATTTTTTCTGTTTGATAGCTTCTTCCAGTTTCATGAAGCAAATATACAAAATCAATAGTTGTTATTACAACAGTACGGTTGTTTCGACTTCGCTCAACAACCTTGATTCAGTTTTAAATAATACCTCATTCGACTTCGCTCAACAACCTTGATTCAGTTTTAAATAATACCTTATTCGATTTAGCTCAACAACCTTGATTCAGTTTTAAATAATACCTCATTCGACTTCGCTCAACAACCTTGATTCAGTTTTAAATAATACCTTATTCGATTTAGCTCAACAACCTTGATTCAATTTTAAATAATACCTCATTCGACTTCGCTCAACAACCTTGATTCAGTTTTAAATAATACCTTATTCGATTTAGCTCAACAACCTTGATTCAATTTTAAATAATACCTCATTCGACCTCGCTCAACAACCTAAAATATTCATAATTGTTTGTTGAGCGTAGTCGAAACAAACTATCCTCAATCCATCAACTGCTCAAAAAAACCACCTATCTCCAACGTTTCATCTACAAAATGAACTTCATAAATCCAAAAGCGAGGGTTATTATTGCGGTCATTGTCCGACATAGGTTTATGGTTATCGGGATGTAAATAATTTTCGAGTTCTTCACCCTGTATCACTTCATGCGGAAAATTCCCGATTAAATGTCCGCAGTGCTTATTGCCAAATGTCCAGCCATACTTAATGGCTAACTGTTGCGTATAGCCGTATAATTCACTAGGAGTAATCTGCTGCTTATTTTTTTGATAGTATTCTTTTCCTTCGTACCATGCTGCTTCTACATCCGCCTTTAGCTTTAATTTCTTTTCGTTGTTTCCTATTACATAGGTGCGTCCATAATCGGCTTCCCACTCTTCGAACACAGGACCAAAATCAAGAAACACAATATCATCTTCCTGCAGGATTAAGTTTTCAGGATTATGTTTATAAGGCAAGAGTGTATTTTTACCTCCTCGCACAATTCGTTTATGCCAATATTTTTTTATTCCGAAAAGTTCAAATGCTAAATCATAAATAGCATCGTTAACTTCTTTCTCCGATACATGCGCACAAATAATAGTTCGTTTTTCAATTTCAGAAAATAATTGCGCAGCCTTTTCTTCCGCTAAAATAAGTTGTTGAAGTTGTTCGTTTCTGTCCATCGAAAACTATCGTAGAATATTAAATTTTTGAAGTGTTGAGTTCGAATTACGTAACAGTTGCAAATAATAATTACCTGCGCTTAACTCATTTATTTCAATACGATTGATTAGAGAATCCATGTTAACTTGTTTCACCACTCTCCCGAAGTTGTCATAAATAATTGCAGTAACTTTTTCTAACTTACTATTATCAATTTCGATTTGTAAATAATCGTTAGCAGGATTCGGATAAATAGTAAACGAATTAGCTAATTCATTCGTGTTTATACCTGATGTTAAATTACAAGCATTAGAAAGCACATTCGTATTTTCAAGAATAGTTGTTGAAGTAAGCGTCTTACCAATAAATCCACTGAAATTTGTCGGATAAAAATTACAATGAAAAACTGCATTTGTAGAAGGAATCGTTCCTTGTGTAAGCGGGCCTGTTGAAATAATTGGATTCACATATTCCCATAATTTATTTCCGTTAGAATCAATTTCTGCAAATGTTCCACCAGGTCCATCTGTATAAATAACATTTCCATTTGCTAATTGCTGCGCACCTGAAATGTTTTGTGCAAAGAGATTATGGACGTTCATATTGTTATACTTCCACGTAGGAACAGCTGGAAGGTAAGGCAATGATGCATTATAATTATAACCACTTAGCGGAGGATTTATAATTTCTATGGTAGAATAATTTCCTCCGGGACGAGCAATGCCATTATTAAAAACCATAATCTGATTTTCATAGGGTAGTCCGGGCTTTATCCAGTGCGCATTATGTTGCCCAAAAAATTGTTGTACTCCTGCCGCATTATACGTTGCCGGATTTCCCCATCTATATAATAAGTCGCCTCCTTTTCCTGCATTACCACCTGTATGACTAGCAGCCTCGGCAATTGTTGTACTATGATCGATAATCCAGATTTCATCAAATGCATGCGCGCTTAATACTATCTGATCTAAAACAGGATTATAATCCACAGAATTCAAATGAATCCAATCAGCATTCGTAGCGCTTGCGTTAAAATTTAAATTTACAAGTTGGGGATTACTTTCTACACTTCCATAATTTGCTTTCGTGGAATCAAACTCCTGAACAAGATGATCCCATACATTCCATTGCCAAACAATATTTCCTCCATTACTTCCCACAGGCTGTATCTCTAAAATTTGTTCACTCCAAACTTTAGGTGTAACAAGACTAGGATTTCTTCCATTGGCCACTGCAACAGCACTTGACTTAACTTGCCAAGCTATAACGAGTATGTTACCATTCGGCAATGCACAGATATCATGATGTGCACAGTTAATAGAATCTGAAAGCATATAGTTCCAAACTAAATTACCATTCCAATCGTAC
The DNA here is from genome assembly GCA_046052065.1 of Bacteroidota bacterium. Taxonomy (GTDB): domain Bacteria; phylum Bacteroidota; class Bacteroidia; order AKYH767-A; family OLB10; genus CAINEC01. The sequence continues at coordinate 3,748 of JBJOND010000084.1, forward strand.
TTTTGAATAGCACCACCTCTGCCACCCGCATTAAAAAAAGTATTCATCGCGTTTCCTGTTCTTAGCAATGAACCATCATCCATAAGATAAGACCCTAATGCTGGTCGATAAGTGCTTGTCCATGTTTTTACTTGCTTACCACATCGATCGATCAAATAAGAATTAAAACTGCTCATAGGACTAAACAAAGTATAGCCTTCTGAAATATTGTTTCCTGTATTTAGAGTTAATCCGATAGTAGTTTGAGCAATTGAAATCTTAATTACAAAAATCAATACCATCAATAGGGAAATACGAATTGCTTTCATAGTTTACATTATTTGCGATAAAGATAAATGATTCGTCAATTTTAAATCACAACATTTGCGAGTATATTTGAACAAATAATCTTTCGTAACTATGAATATCATTGAGAGTAAATTACCAAATGTAGGGACCACCATTTTTACGATTATGTCGGGACTAGCCAATGAAACGGGGGCCATTAATTTAAGTCAGGGATTCCCAAGTTTTGAAGTTTCGAGAGAGCTGATTGATTTATATAATCAGGCAATGTTAAATAACCACAATCAGTATGCACCCATGCCTGGTTTGCTTTCATTAAGAGAAGAGTTATCAAAAAAGACTCAGAAACTTTATGGGGCTTACTATAATCCTGATTCCGAAATTACTATTACTGCTGGAGGCACACAAGCATTATACACTGCTATTACAGCTTTGGTCCATAAAGGTGATGAAGTTATCATTTTTGAGCCTGCCTATGATAGTTATAAACCTGCGATCGAATTAGCCGGAGGAGTTGTTAAGCCGTATTCACTAACGCCTCCGAATTACCGAATTAATTGGGAAGAGGTTAAAAGCATGATTACTGACAAAACAAAGTTGATCATGATTAATACACCTCATAATCCTTCAGGCACCATTTTATCCAAGCAAGATTTAGAATCGCTAGCAGAAATTACTAAAAGCACAAATATCATTGTATTAAGTGATGAGGTATATGAGCATATTATTTTTGATGGAGAAGAACATCAAAGTGTTTGTCGTTTTGAAGATTTGCGTAAGAGAAGTTTAATTGTTTACTCCTTCGGGAAAACATTTCATGCTACAGGATGGAAAACAGGATATTGTTTAGGTCCGGAATATCTGATGAAGGAATTTAGAAAGGTGCATCAGTTTTTAGTTTTCTCTGTGAATACACCATTACAAGTTGCATTAGCCAGCTATTTAAAAAATGAAGAGCATTATTTATCATTACCTTCATTTTACCAAGCTAAGCGCGATTATTTTATTCGTTTAATTGAAGGAAGTAAATTTAAATTCACTCCATGTAAAGGTTCTTATTTTCAGTTGTTGGATTATTCTGATTTTTCAGATGAAAAAGATACTGACTTAGCAATACGATTAATCAAAGAATTTGGGATTGCCTCCATTCCTGTTTCGGTTTTTTACTCTTCGGATGTTGATACAAAAATGCTTCGCTTCTGTTTTGCAAAAGACAACGAAACTTTACAACGAGCAGCAGAAAAAATACACGCTATCCAATGAAAAATTTAAAGATTACAACCATACAGTCAAATTTGAAATGGGAAGATGCTGTTGCATCCATCAAACATTTGCATAGTCTGATAAATCGCATCGAGCCAAAATCGACCGACATTATTATATTGCCAGAAATGTTTAACAGTGGCTTTACGAACAACGTTCAAAAATGTGCTGAAGCAATGGATGGATTTACGATGCAATGGATGCTGGAAACAGCAAAAAGTATGAAGGCTGTTGTTTGTGGTAGTATTATCATCAAAGAAAACAATAAACATTACAATCGTTTTATCTGGATGCGTCCCGATGGCACGTATGAATATTATAACAAGCGACATCTATTCAGCATGGCGAAAGAAGATACAGTTTTCACGAAGGGAAGTAAAGCATTGATTGTTGAATTGAAAGGCTGGAAGATTATGCCACTCGTTTGTTACGACTTACGTTTTCCGATATGGAGCAGGAATATTGATTTGAAGAAAAATTATCGTTATGATGTTATGATTAATGTAGCGAATTGGCCGGCGGTGCGTAGTTATGCATGGCAACAATTATTAATTGCTCGCGCCATTGAAAATCAATCATACGTTATTGGCGTTAATCGCGTAGGGAAAGATGGGAATGATATTCCTTATAACGGCTATTCGTTAGTGTTAGATATGTTAGGCGCTAAATTATCCAATCATAAACCGAATAAAGAAAGAATAGAAACAATTGAATTAAATTACAAAGCACTTAAAGATTTCAGAAAACGTTTTCCTGCTAATAAAGATGCAGATGCGTTTAAGATTCTATGAAATAAAAAAGGCGCAACTAAATTACGCCTTGATTATATTTTAATTTTCTGCTTACTAGAATTGTTTTATCAATCCGTAATACTCAATACTTTTTCGTAGCGGATAAAGAGGAAGCGTTGTCATTAACTCTTCGGCTCTCGCTTGGTCGATATCTTTAAAAATTAGTACCGCACCGTTTCTTCCTTGACGCAAATAAAGACTTTCAAGAATTCCTTCCTCTTTCCATTGCGCTACTACTTCTTGTTCATGTTTAATGATTTCCTGAAAGTTCGCTGGAAGATTATCTGTATCGATTGTTAAAATTGCTTGTATTCTGTTCATGATTTTGATTTTAATAAGTCTGTTCTTAATGCTGGAAAACGATAAAATGCAACTACAAGCACAAATGTTTGGATGATACAAGGTGCAACAATCGAAATTCCATTTTGTACGTGCGTTGCAATAGCTCCTCCCATATAAGCAGCTAATAAGATTGTTCCAACAACTCCTGTTCGAGGAATGATAAATAAAATAACACTTGCCAATTCAATAATACCAAGCATCGAATACGTTGATGCATCAATTCCAAATCCAGCTGCAATTTTAATTCCCTCAGCATTCGCAGTTAGCTTACTAATAGCACTTCCAAGAAATAGGAATCCAACTAAAGCTGTTAATCCCCAATAAATAATTTTTTGTGTTTTTGATAATTGACCGTTCATGCTTGATTTGTTATTTTTTGTAATGTCTCAAATATATTTTTATCTGTTATTGAAATTTTAAATGAATGCACTTTATTATTTCGATATCCATTCATATGAAATGGGTCTTTCTCTACCAATTCAATTGCTTCCTCTCTTGAATTAACATTCAACACAATAATTCCAGTGGTATGTCCAATTGGATTAATCTTATTGGTTGATGTCAATTCAAAATCAGTAGGCCCTGCTAAAATAATTTTATTATTTGCTTTTAATTCAGCAGCCCATTTATAATGCTCCATCAAAACAGACTTGCCGTCTTCAGTTCCTGGATTTTTCCATCCTTCTAACGTTTCCGCAATTACGACAAAAACATTAACAGGTTGTTCATTCAAGAGATTCTTCATCCTAATAAATTATTCATTTGTTAAAAATGGATAATCGATATAACCTTTATCTTGTCCACCATACATCGTTGCACGATCTGGCTGATTTAATTCAGAATTTAATTCGAATCGTTTTGGTAAATCAGGATTTGCTAAAAATAAAGATCCGTAAGAAATTAAATTTGCAATTCCTTTTTCAATTTCTGCTTCTCCTGTCTCACGCGTATATCCACAGTTAGCAATCACTGGGTGCTTCGAAAGTTTTCCAAAGGTATCAATTGTGTTAATTGGATAATTCGGAAATTGATCTGTAGGAAAAGGAACATTCATCAAATGGATATAAGACAACGGTAACTTATTAAGTTCGTCAATTAACAAGGTAAATTGCTCCACTGGATTTGTATGCGTTATGTTATTATAGGTACTTGTTGGAGATAAACGTATCGCTGCTTTATCATTTCCTACTGCTGAAACAATTTCTTGCATTACTTCTAAAACAAAACGATTTTTATTTTCATGACTACCGCCATAGTTATCCGTTCTATGATTTGCACTATCTGCTAAAAACTGATTCGGCAAATATCCGAATGCAGCATGCAATTCAACACCATCAAATCCTGCTTCTATCGCATTCATTGCTGCTTGCTTATAGTCATGTTTAATCTGATTAATTTCTTCAACCGTTAATGCATGTGGCGTTTCATAATCCTTCATGCCTTCCATTGTAAAATGTTGTTGTCCTTCAATTCGAATAGCAGAAGGAGCAACAGGCAATTCACCGTTCTTAACGAGTGAATGTCCAACGCGACCTGTATGCCATAGCTGTGCATAGATTAATCCGCCTTTCTCATGCACTGCGCTTGTAACTGCTTTCCAAGCCTCTATTTGTTCAGGTGTGTATAGTCCTGGCGTAAGCGGACTGCCCAATGCTTGATTGCTAATATTGATTCCTTCACTGATGATTAATCCTGCAGAAGAACGTTGCGCATAATACAATACAGTTGATGCACTAACTAGTCCGTTAAAGTCTGCACGTGAGCGCGTCATAGGCGCCATAACCATTCTATTTTGAAGTGTATGTTGTCCTAATTTAATTGATTCTAATAATTTCATTTCTGTGGGGTTTTATAAAAATTATGTTGCAAACCTACTTCCAATACTTTACTTTTGCAAGTAGTTACACCTTTGTATAGTAGTAACCAATAGTAAAGCAATGATTACAATCAAGGAGTTATGGCAAAAAATAAAATAAAAAAATCTCAAACGAATTGCAGCTTAAAGGATGTTTTAGATATCATTGGCGGCAAATGGGCAATGCCAATCATCTATCATTTATCAAAAGGCAAGATGCGTTTTAAAGAAATGGAACGAACCATTGAAGGGATTAATACGCGTATGCTCGTGAAAGAATTAAAGAACATGGAAGTGAATGGCATCATCACAAGAGAAGTATTTGCAACCGTTCCTCCAACCGTTGAATACACATTGACAAAGAAAGGAGAAAAGTTATTGCCTAGCATTCACTCCTTGCATAAGTGGGGACAAGAATACGCGAGTTAACTTTTAAAAAGTATGTGTTTTTTTGAAACTACAAAAGACAAAATTCTGAATGGTTTCAAACGGCGTTTTATGATCAACTGTGATGCATTTAACTTTATCAAAGTATTTTTTTAATCGCTCCGTCATTGTATTTTCTGAATACTGTTTGATTTCAATGCCACTGCATTTTGTTGGGCCATTTTCCGAGAATGTTCCTATTACCAATACGCCATTGGGGTTTATAAATTTCTGCGCCGTTTCGAGGTAATTACTAATCTCGTTTTCATCCGTCAAAAAATGAAATGCTGCTCTGTCATGCCAGAAGTCGTACATCTCCATTGGACGAAATTTTGCAGCGTCTTCAATAATCCATTTTACCTGATTTGCTTTTTCACCTAGACGACCTTTTGCACTTTCAATTGCTGATTCAGAAATATCCAACACCGTAATATCGGTATAACCTAATTCTAGTAAATGATCAACCAGAAAACTATCGCCTCCACCTACATCAATTATTTTAGCATATAAGGGGACATTAAACTGTTTAAAAAAATCAAGCGACGTTTCTGGTGTAGGTTGAAACCAACTCACATCCTTTAAATCTTTCGTTTGATAAATAGTTTCCCAGTGTTTCTTACGATCAAATTTTTCCATAGAAAAGTGTTTTAAAAATCTTATTTCGGATTAACTCCGTACTCACTCAATACATAAACCAATGCTGCCATACTGCCAGCGCCTAATTCCAATTCGCGTTTGTTTACATTCTCCAAAACATCGGTAGCTGCATGGTGTACATCAAAGTAACGCTGCGAATCGGGAACAAAACCAATTAGCAAAGCACCTACTTCTTTCAGATAATTAATGTCTGTGCCACCATAACCTTCCTCCCAATACTTTAATTCGTACGGATAAAACAACTCCTGCTTACTCATTACATGCTGCATCTTCAACGAATCGCCATTAAATGAAAATCCTCGAGGTGTAAATCCGCCTTCATCACTTTCAATCGCTGCAATTATTTTTTCGTTTCGCTCTTTGGCTAACACTAATAATTGTTTCCCTCCACGACTTCCATTTTCTTCATTCGCAAAAGCAACAAAACGAATGGTGCGTTTAGGTTTCATATTCAAATTTTGAAATATTCTCAATACCTCTAACGATTGCATAATGCCTGCTCCGTCATCGTGCGCGCCTTCACCCAACTCCCATGAATCTAAATGTCCGCCAATAACAATAATCTCTTCCGGCTTTTCACTCCCTTTTAATTCACCTATCACATTGTAAGATTGTGCGTCGGGAAATACCTCACAAGATTGCTTAAAATAAAACTGCACCTCTGAATTACTCTTAATTGCCTTGCTTAATTCTTCCGCACCCATTGTACTAATTGCACATGCAGGAATTTTTATAATGGTATCGTTATAACCCATTGCGCCCGTATGCGGATTATTATCTAACGCTAATGTCATCGATCTAACTACAACTCCAATCGCTCCATATTGCGCAGCCGTTTGTGCGGTACCCCAACGATATCTCGCTGCTTCACCATAAGCATCGAAGGTGTGAACATAAGAATCCTTCATTGGGTGATTCATAAAAACAATCTTACCCTCAATCTTTTCACGCCCTAACTTTTTTATTTCTTCAAAATCATGAACCTCTATAACAGGTGCGCATATCCCCTTTTTAGAAGTAGCAACACTTCCTCCTAAGGCACAAATAGCAACATCCGTTTTTTTACCATTTACTTTATAATGCGCTTGCTCTTTTTGTCCACGTACCCAATGCGGAACGGTTACTGGCTGGAAATAAGTAGTGTCTAGTTTCTGATCAATACAAAGTTGATGAACATACTCCACTGCCTTTTCTCCGTTAAGCGAACCACTCAAACGCGGACCAATATTCTTACATAAATACTTTAATCGCGGATAACACTCACTGTTAGTAAGCGACTGATTAATTATTTTAGCAATGATTAATGAGTCTGTTTGCTGCGCGTTAGCCGTTAAACAAAAGGAAATAGCAAGAAGTAGGATTAACTTTTTCATTCGAAGAATTA
>JBJOND010000085.1:0-9829 GCA_046052065.1 Bacteroidota bacterium
TTAATATTTTGTTTCTGATTTTTTGGGTAATCAGACGAAGTAAATACGCATTAATTTCTCTTGCGATTATTATTATGGGTTACGATAAACTGGCATTGATGTATCAGCCACCAATGTTTGTTATTGAGTCGCCGGTATCGAAGAATCAATTTAAAGTAATGAGTTACAATGTACGGCTATTCGACTTATATAACTGGAGTGGTAATCAAAAAACGAGAAGTAAGATTTTTGATATGCTCAAGAAAGAATCGCCACAGGTAGTTTGCTTTCAGGAATATTATCACAGCGATGAAAAAAACTTTTCAAACAACGATACGCTATCATCGTTGCTAAATTTAGAACATGCGCATATAGAATACGGATTAACGTTAAAAGATAAATACCATTGGGGATTAGCAACCTTTAGTAATTATCCAATCATCAATAAAGGAAAATTATTTTTCAAAGAAGGAAGTACGAACTTCGGAATGTATTGCGATGTATTATATTACAAGGACACAGTTCGAATTTACAATGTGCATTTGCAATCGAATCACTTTAAGAAAAACGATTATAACTTCATCGACAATCCAGATGTAAATAATCAAGAACAGTTTTTAAAAGGAAGTCTTTCAATATTCAAGAGAATAAAGAAAGGCGCCATCAATAGAAGTACACAGGTTGATGAATTAAGCAATCATATTGAAAATTGTCCGTACCCGATAATTTTATGTGGCGATTTTAACGACCCTCCATACACCTATGCGTATAATAGCGTTGCTCGTTATTTAATCGATTCTTTCTCTGAAAAAGGAAAAGGATTTGGTATTAGCTACAATGGTTTTTTTATCCCCTATCGCATCGACTATATCTTACACAGCGATTATTTCGAATGTTTAAAGTATTCGATGGTGCGCAAGAAATATAGCGACCACTATCCGATTGTTGTCACGCTAAAACCAAGAGGAAAGCATTAATTTTCTGCGACTGCCCCGCCTTTATATAGCTGCTTGCGATAACGCTCCGAAGGAGAAGGAATAAAAGCACCTAGCCCTAACCGTGACCATATTTCATCAACATGCTTTGCAGTTGCTTCATCGGCAGCTAGAATATTCGGCCAATCACGCTCAAACCCATCAAACTCTTTTGTTTTACGAGTTCCATCAAATACAATATGATTCACTTCATCGTCATTATCAGACGTAATTACTAAATGATCTCGTTTAGGATCTACGTTGTTAGAGAAGCGCCATACAGCATCAGCCACACTTGAAATATCCATATTTGCTTCAAGAAAAATTAACACTTTCACTTTCTTCAAAGTTGGAGAATTGAAAATTGTTTTTGCAAGGTTCTTCACATGACCTTTTCTGTTTTTCTCGATAGAAACAAACATTAGCGGAATGCCAAGAGAAAGCAAAGTATCATTGACATGTATAATCTCAGCATGATTTTTTAATTCAGCATGAATAGCAGTTAATTCATTAGTTGAAAAAACGGATTGCACATTTGGAGTTGGACTATCTACTAATTCTTCTTTCAACTTCTTTGTCGCATCAATTCCCATTTTACCTCCAAAGGCCATTGTAGAACAACTATGATCTAGAACATCGGTTGGACCTTGATTGAAAATAATATCACGTGCTACATCTACATTTTCTGCAATGTATTGCGCCACCTCTACTGAATTATGAATGTTGACTTCGCCATCTACTACAATCATCATCTTCGTAAACATCATTTGACCCGCGCCCCAAAGTGCATTCATCACTTTTAATGCTTGACCAGGGTAATCCTTTTTAATTTTTACGATTACTAGATTATGAAACACTCCTTCTACAGGAAGAATCATATCTACTATTTCCTGCACCGCTGTCATCTTTATTGGCGCTAAGAAAATACGTTCTGTAGCTTTACCAATCCACGCATCTTCTTGTGGCGGAATTCCTACAATCGTAGTTAAATAAACAGGATTCTTTTTGTGCGTAATCGCAGTAATATGGAAACGTGGATAATAATCAGCGAGGGAATAATAACCAGTATGATCACCGAATGGTCCTTCCCAGATAAAATCTTCTTCTGGATCTACATAACCTTCGATTACGAAATCTGCATCAGCAGGCACTTCCATATCGATAGTTAAACATTTTACTAGCTCAACTTTTTTCTTGCGTAAAAATCCTGCGAGCATAAATTCATCTACTCCATCAGGGAGTGGAGCAGTAGCAGAATAGGTCAAAGCAGGATCACCACCGATAGTAACGGCTACGGGCATACGCTTTCCTAATTTTTTATACTCATTAAAATGACGTGCAGAAACTTTATGTCGATGCCAATGCATACCCGTTAAAGTAGGCCCAAACACCTGCATACGATACAATCCAACATTACGAATTCCAGTAAGCGGATCTTTTGTCTGAATAACCGGAAGCGTAATAAATGGACCGCCATCTTCCGGCCAACATTTAAGAACAGGCAATTTAGTTACATCTGGATCTTTCATCACAACCTCCTGACAAGCACCCTTTCCTTTGATGTTCTTAGGCATCCATGATGCAATTTCTCCTAGTTGAGGTATAACTTTCAACTTTTCAAACATGGAGTTTTTCGGACCAGTTAACGTCTTGAATAAATTCTCAATGTCGTGTCCAATTTCATCTAAGTTATCTACACCTAACGACATCGCCATCCGTTTTTCCGTTCCCATTGAATTAATCAAAATCGGAAAATCGTAGCCAGTATTTTCAAACAACAATGCAGGGCCATATACTTTCGAAACGCGGTCGGTAATTTCAGCAATTTCTAATTCAGGATTCACATACTCTTTTATTCGCACCAGCTCGCCTTTCGATTCCAAAAAGGTGATAAACGCTGTTAAATCTTTAAACGCCATTTTTATTTTTTCTTTACAACAAAAATTAATTCTAGAATGTTTTCAGAATTAAAACAATTCATATTCGTAACGCATAATCATGTGCGTATCACGTCCTGCTCGTGTCAAATCGGTTTCATAAACAACTTCCTCTGCAATCCGACCATCGTCGGTATACTCAAATGCATTTCGGGCAATAACAAAATTATTTTCATCAGACAATTGCTCTTCCCAAACTCGACCTTGTTTATCATAAGCGATAGAAGTAATTCGAATGTAGTATCCTTTGGTAGAACGTTTAACTAAACGAAGATTCTCATCATATTCAGAAGTGATTTCAAGCAATTTCTTACCATTCGAACTATCCTGAATGCATTTCTCTTCTAAACCATGAGCATTATAAGTGTAGGCTGTTGTTGTTTTTTCGTTGTTGCCTTCAACAGTATAAAGCATTAATAAACCATTATCGTTGTATTCATACAAATGTGATTTGCTTTGCGATTCATCTGTATGATGGTTGATTACTTTTTTTACAACCAACTTTTGCTCATTATAAGTGTAATTCTCTGTCGAATCAAGTTCGCCATCGGCATCGTAATAAGTGATCGTAACGGGAAGATTATTTTCATCATAAACATAAGTTGTACGCTCGCCTTCTTCTTTCCCGTAATATTTGGTCACAGCAACAAGCTGATCACTTTCATTTCTATCGTAATTAAATCGTTCTACTACTTCATCTAAAGGCATTTCAACAGAATGAGATACCAATGAATTATTTTGATTAATGGTGTAGGAATGTCGCTCCTCTAATTCTCCATCTGTATTATATTTCGAATCGACAACGACATTTCCTTTTTCATCGTATTCAATTTCCTGTAATAAAAATTCGCTTTCAGGAGTTATATTACCCGACAATGCAGATGGAACTATTGCTCCGTATTTAATTAGTTTTTTAATAGCCACGTTGATTGTATATTATTTATTTACAAAGGCAGATTCATAACAAGCAATCCAGTCCTTAGGACTCATCTTGGAGCATAATTCTGCGATTAAATCGTAAGGTATATTATCGGGCTTTTTAAAACGGATACAGCTTTTTCCCATATCTAATTTACCAATGTTTAATGCTGTATAGCTTTCCACAAACCAATTCATCAATTCAGGTTTAGCATAAATCCCCATATGATAAATTGCAATAAAATTTTTCTGCGCCGCCAAACTTATAAAAGGCAATTGAAGGGATGGTTTGCAGTGATAACCTTTGGGATACAATTCAAATGGAACCACAAATGAAATCATACCATACGAGAGGCCAGCTTCAAACCCTTTAGGCAATGATTTTTTAATCGTATTAAATAGTTTAGAAACTACTTTGGCCTTGTCTTCATCCAATGAATCAAGTACGCTATTAATTGCTTTAGTATCTACTTGCATAATTAAATGCGAAGTTAATACATCCAATTTAACCAATAAAACGCTACCATAGAGAGTATCGACATGATTTTCTTGAGAATAAAATCCCGATAGCAATCGGGACTGAGTGAAAAATACATGGTTTTGTTGTACCCGGGATCTCCCGATGCCTCGGGACGATAGCTACCGGGAGATCCATACAACTTTCTTGAAAATAAAATCCCGATAGCTATCGGGACTGAGTGCATACTACCAGGTTAATCTTGTGCCCGGGATTGGTCCCGATAGCTATCGGGAGAACCGTACGACTTTCTTGAAAATAAAATCCCGATAGCTATCGGGACTGAGTGCATACTACCAGGTTAATCTTGTGCCCGGGATTGGTCCCGATAGCTATCGGGAGAACCGTACGACTTTCTTGAAAATAAAGAAGCCCTGTAGTGAATACTACAGGGCTTCTTTTGTACCCGGGATCGGAGTCGAACCGATACGGCTGTTAAGGCCACAGGATTTTAAGTCCTGCGTGTCTACCAATTCCACCACCTGGGCATTTCCAAGACATCGGTCTAAGAAATATTTTTAGAACTGAATGAAAAAGCCTCCTGAGGGAGGCCTTGAGCGAAAGACGGGGGTCGAACCCGCGACCTCGACCTTGGCAAGGTCGCGCTCTACCAACTGAGCTACTTTCGCATATTCCTTTTGAGAATCTATTTTTTAAGAACGTATTCAATAAGATTCCTATTGAACGGGTCGCAAAATTAAGTTTTTAATCGGTTTGAAACCAAATTTTCGACAAATTATTTTACTTTTTCTTTAGAAATCAACTTCTTAATTTCATTTAACTTGATTAATGCCTCTACAGGAGTCAATGAATTGATATCCGTATCCACAATTTCATCCCTAATCTGCATCAAAAGTGGATCGTCTAATTGAAATATACTTAACTGCATTTCACCGCCTTCGGTACTTATTGCTGAAGACTTTCCATCATTCTTAAGGTCATGGTTGTACTCTAGCTTTTTCAGAACTTCCTCCGCCTTATTCAAAACTTGAATAGGCATGCCCGCCATTCGGGCAACATGAATACCAAAGCTATGCTCACTGCCTCCTGGAACTAACTTCCTTAAAAACAGAATGGTATTGCCCATCTCCTTGATGGAAACGTTATAATTCTTCACTCTCTTAAACTGTGAAGCCATATCATTTAATTCATGATAGTGGGTAGCAAAAAGAGTTTTGGGATTGAACTTTGGATGTTGATGTAAATACTCTGCTATTGCCCAGGCAATAGAAATTCCATCGTAGGTGGATGTACCACGACCAATCTCATCAAGCAATACTAAACTACGATTGGTAATGTTATGAAGAATACTTGCTGTTTCATTCATCTCCACCATGAACGTTGATTCACCTTGCGATAAATTATCACTCGCTCCTACTCTAGTAAATATTTTATCAACCCAACCAATCTCCGCTAAAGTAGCTGGAACATAGGCTCCAACCTGTGCCATTAAAACTATTAATGCTGTTTGGCGAAGAATAGCAGACTTACCAGACATATTCGGGCCGGTAATCATGATGATCTGCTGCGACTCATTATCTAAGAAAACATCATTTGGGATATACGACTCTCCTAATGGCAATTGCTTTTCTAAAACCGGATGTCGCCCTTCCTTAATATTAATAACTAACCCTTCGTTTAATGATGGTCGTATGTAATTATTGATTTTTGCACCTTCAGCAAATGAACGTAAACAATCGGCTTGTGCAATTTGATATGCATTCTGTTGCAAGGCCTGAATGTACGACATCGTCGAATTTAATATTTCATCGTAGAGTTTAATTTCAATATCGAGTATTTTTCCTTCAGCACCCAAAATCGTTTCTTCATACACCTTCAACTCTTCAGTAATATATCGCTCCGCATTGGTTAATGTTTGCCTTCTTATCCAACCCTCTGGCACCTTCGATCTATGTGCATTGGTCACCTCAATGTAATAACCAAAAACATTATTGTAAGCAACCTTCAACGATGTAATTCCCGTACGCTCACTTTCTTCTCGTTGTATTTTCAATAAATAATCTTTCCCTTCCGAAGAAATTTTTCGCAAGGCATCTAACTCCAACGAATATCCGTCTTTTATGAATCCTCCTTTGGCGGCAACAGCAGGAGCTTCATCGGCAATTGATTCTTCAAGCATTTTTAAAAGTTGCACACATGGATTTATCAAATCACCCATCTTTTGCAAAGCCTTATTATTGCTTGATGCTAATTCGTTTTTAAGAGGTGACAATAGTGCAACGCCTCTTTTCAACTGAACAGCTTCTCGCGGCGTCAATTTCTTGATGGCAATACGAGAAGACAAACGTTCAAGATCTCCAATCGATTTCAAAATCTGTTCAATTCTCAAACTAAACTCTTCTTGCTCAAAAAAACTTGACACTACCTCATGACGTTCATTAATAGCATGAATATTTTTCAAAGGCATTAACAACCATCGGCGCAACAAACGAGCACCCATAGGCGATACCGTATGATCCATCACATCAAGCAATGTGGTCGCCTTTTCGTGTGGCGAAGAAATTATTTCAAGATTACGAATGGTAAATCGATCGAGCCATACATATTGATCTTCGTCGATTCGGGCAATTGATTTAATATGACTTAATGAAACCTGTTGCGTTTGCTGAACATAATGCAAGGCAGCACCTGCCGCAATTGTTGCTGCCACTAAATCCTGTATACCAAACCCCTTCAACGAAGTTGTATTCAACTGCTTCAACAACAATTCTTCAGTATATGGTTGCTGAAAAACCCACTCATCTAAAGGATAGATATAAAACTTATTCCCTAAGCGATCTTTTAAAGCTTGCTGATCTTTGCGAGAAACCAATAACTCCGTTGGAGAAAAACTTTGTATCAACTTATCAATATATTCCCAATAACCTTCCGCGGCAAAATACTCGCCCGTTGAAACATCTAGAATGGATAATCCAATTAAATTTTCTGATTGAAAATAAACAGCAGCTAAAAAGTTATTCGATTTATGATCTAAAATCTTATCACTAAAAGCAGTGCCTGGTGTTACAACTTCCGTAACACCTCGCTTAACAATAGTCTTCGTCATCTTCGGATCTTCCAACTGATCGCAAATTGCGACGCGCAATCCAGCTCGCACTAATTTGGGAAGATAGGTTTCCAATGAATGGTGAGGAAATCCTGCAAGGTCCATTTCTGAAGCGGCACCGTTACTGCGTTTTGTTAAAACTATTCCTAACACCTTCGATGCTTTTACAGCATCTTCATTAAAGGTCTCATAAAAATCGCCCACACGAAATAACAATAGTGCATCAGGGTATTTTGCCTTGATGCTGTTATATTGTTTCATTAAAGGTGTTTCTTCTTTCGCTGCCATTGTTAACTTTGTGGTAAAGATAAAATATCGTGCAGAAGCTTAAAAATGATGAACTCAATCGACCTGCTTTAACTGATTATAAAAAGCAGGATAAACTTCCCTATGTAATTATTTTGGATAATGTCCGTAGTGCGCTGAATGTTGGATCTGTATTTCGAACAGCAGACGCTTTCAATACTTCAAAAATAATTCTTTGCGGAATAACTTCTACTCCTCCACACAAAGAAATTTCAAAAACAGCTTTAGGCGCAACTGAATCCGTCGAATGGGAGTATTTCGAGAAGACAGAAGATGCGGTTAACCATTTCAGAAACCAGGGTTATTTAATTTACGCTGTTGAGCAAGCTACTCATAGTTGTATGTTAAACGAATTTGATGCAGTAGGTAAGCCTTTTGCAATTATCTTCGGACATGAAATGGATGGTGTACAACAAAGCGTTATTGATATGTGTGATGGAGTCATTGAGATTCCTCAATCAGGCACTAAACACTCTATCAATATTTCTGTTTGCGCTGGTGTGGTGTGCTGGGAAATTTATCGTCAGTTGAAATAAATGAACACGAATAAGACGGATAAAGTAATTTTAGGTATTGACCCCGGAACATTAGTCATGGGATATGGTATTATTCATATCACGGGCAATAACTTGAGATTAATTTCAGCAGGAGTTTTATCGCTCGACAAAAAAGAGGATCATTTTCTTCGGATCAAAGAAATATTTGATACCGTTGAAAAATTGATCAAAGAATATAAACCTGACGAATTTTCTATTGAAGAGCCATTCTTTGGAAAAAATGTTCAGTCGATGTTAAAGCTAGGTCGTGCACAAGGCGCCGCCATTTCCGCAGCATTGCATCATCATCTTCCGGTACATGGTTATAGTCCTAAGACAATTAAAAAATCGATTACCGGTAAAGGGGCTGCGAGTAAAGAACAAGTGGCGAGCATGCTTAAAACGATTTTAAAATTTGAAGAAACACCGAAGTTTCTGGATGCAACTGATGCTTTAGGTGTTGCAGTTTGCCATTACTTTCAGACCAAAGGGATTGCTCAAAACACTTCAACCACCACCTCAAAAACGAAGAAGCCAAGTGCTAAAAAAAGTAAGGCATCATGGTCGGCCTTTATTAATAAAAATCCTGACCGTATTAAGAAATAGCCTGATATGCCTTAAGAATGGCATCAAGTGCAGCAATCATTTCGTCTTTTGTAGGCGATAATTTACTTCTTTCAAAATTAATATCTCCTACTTTATTTAATGGCACCAAATGTATGTGCGCATGAGGAACCTCTAGCCCTATAACGGCTACGCCTACCCGTTTACAAGGAATTGCCGAACCAACTGCTTTTGCAACCTTCTGTGCAAATTTCCATAGTTGAATGTACTCCTCACTTTCAATATCAAAAATATAATCCGTTTCTTTTTTAGGAATAACCAATGTGTGTCCAATAGCTAGAGGCATAATATCTAAAAAAGCCAAAAAATTTTCATCTTCGGCTATTTTATAACAAGGAATTTCACCTGAAACAATCTTTGAAAATATACTGGCCATTACCCCAATGAAATATCAAGAATTTCGAAATTCAATTTACCAGCAGGTGTTGTGATTTCTGCAACTTCTCCTACTTTCTTACCTAACAATCCTTTACCAATTGGAGACCCAACAGAAATTTTTCCTGATTTTAAATCAGCCTCGTTCTCTGCAACAAGCATGTACGACATTTCCGCTTTATTTGCCAAATTCCTGATTTTCACTTTACACAAAACTGAAACCTTAGAGATATCCAATTTGGATTCATCTATTAATCTCGAATTTGCTAGCAACTCCTCCATTTTGGAAATCTTTAACTCTAACAAACCCTGAGCATCTTTCGCTGCATCGTATTCTGCATTTTCTGACAAATCACCTTTATCACGCGCCTCTGCTATCTGACGAGAAATACTTGGTCGCTCAACATTTTTTAAGTGTGCTAAATCGTCCTGTAATTTTTTTAAACCTTCTTCCGTTAAATAAGTAATGTTCGACATGTTACTAATATTAAAAATTTACGCTGCTCTTATTAAAGCAAGGAAGACCTCCTCTTCCGAGAAGGTCTTCCAATTATTTTGATTGATTATTATAGTGATATATGCGCTCCGATAGAATG
>JBJOND010000086.1:0-9778 GCA_046052065.1 Bacteroidota bacterium
CTTCAGGTTGAAGCTTAATTGCTTTGATTTGCAACAAGAATTCGGCTACTTTTGAGGCAGTATCATTTTGCATAGTTTGCAAACCTACGCACTTTCGTTAAACGAAGCAAAAATGCTACATTAAATCTCTGTAATATGTACAATGTTTACATCAACGAGCGACTCATTCGGTTTATGGATCTGAAAGGATCTATACAGGGTGGTGATCTTATTTTACGCCTGAATGGTACTGAAACCGCGACAGTTATACAGCAACTTGTTGGTGCGTTTGAGATAAATAAAATGGTAGGTGAGCTGTATTTCCAATGCGTCGATTTAAATGCTTCGTGGAAAACTTTCTGTTCACTTTATACTATTTTGGAAGCGGCTGGTGGGATTGTGCTGAATGAGCAAAACGATTTGCTAATGATTTTCAGAAATGGCAAATGGGATTTACCGAAAGGGAAAATAGAAGCCAACGAAGAAAAAGATACAGCTGCTATTCGCGAAGTATATGAAGAGTGCGGAGTGGCAAAGCTAGAAATTACAGAGGGTCCTTTTACTACCTATCACGTCTATCCATACTATGATCAGCAGGTATTAAAGTTTACTCATTGGTACAAGATGAATTGTGGCGATGACGCTGTTCCGAAGCCGCAGATAGAAGAGGGCATTACGGAGGCAAAATGGTTGAATTATGAGACGGTTGAAAATGCAATTGGCAAGGCTTATCTTTCCATTGCTCAACTGGTAAAGCAGTATTACTTAACTGGAGAGTTATAAAATACGTTTGATTAATCGCAGGTTATGCGAATATCGTTTTGTTTCCTGATTGAAAATTCCGTGATGGTCGATTGAATCGATGCGTACCTTTCCAGAAGAGTGAATGATTCTGTTTTTGGCTGTTAGAATTCCTACGTGAATAATTTTCCCTTCTTCATTATCAAAAAAGGCAAGGTCGCCAGGTTGACTTTCATCTAATAGGTGAACAGCACTGCCTTGATCTGCCTGCATGAAAGCATCTCGTTTTAGTTTAATATCGCAAAGCTTGAAAACCATTTGCGTAAATCCAGAACAGTCAATACCAAATGGTGAACGTCCACCCCATAAATACGGAGCGTTCAGGTACATAAATGCGTTTTCGAGAATGGTGCTGGTGCTTCTGTTTATTTCTGGCTGACGAGCATTACCTTCAAATGTATAATCTACATCACCTAAACGACAAGAGTTAGCGCGGTATAACGGTAACGTACTACCTAAAACAATAGAAAATAACTGCTGATGATTGATGAGGATCTGAACTACATCATAACTCATATAAGGCTGCGATTTTTGAAGCTCATTATAGGAAGTTAATTCAAGTGGCAGGTACTGTGCTTTTTGAATCCACCCTTCATAATCATCGTAGCTGGCAATAATTTTTACCCATTCATTTTGCTGTTCGGTAATTGTAAAAGTTTCGCCGAATAATAACTGAGAAACCTGCTCACTACGGTGAGCAGGTTCTTGTCGTATAGGAACAATACTTAAATTACAAATACCGTAAGCCATAAATTACATTGCTTCAACTACTAACGCTGATGCACCACCGCCACCGTTACAAATTCCTGCTGCACCAATTTTTCCGTTATTGTGTTTTAAAATATGAACTAGTGTAACGATGATACGCGCACCTGAACTTCCTAGTGGATGTCCTAACGATACCGCACCTCCGTTAACGTTTACTTTCGATGCATCTAAATTCATTTCTTTATTATTCGCAAGTGATACCACTGAAAATGCTTCGTTAATTTCGAAGAAATCAACATCATTAACTGATAAACCTGCTTTCGCTAATGCCTTTGGTAAAGCCTTAGAAGGAGCAGTAGTAAACCATTCAGGAGCTTGTTGTGCATCAGCAAACGAACGAATTTTAGCAAGTGGTTTAATGCCTAAAGCTTCTGCTTTTTCCTTGCTCATTAAAACGACCGCAGCAGCACCATCATTCATGGTCGATGCGTTTGCAGCAGTTACAGTTCCGTCTTTTGCAAAAACGGGACGTAAGCCAGGGATTTTATCAAAACTTACATTCTTGTATTCTTCATCTTCTGCAAACAAAACAGTATCGCCTTTGCGACCTTTGATTTCTACTGGTGCAATTTCATCGTTGTATTTACCAGCAGCCCAAGCAGCAGCGGAACGCTTATATGATTCGATCGCATAAGCATCTTGTTCTTCGCGAGAAATATTACATTCCTTTGCGCAAAGCTCTGCAGCGTTACCCATTGGATAGTTATGATACACATCTGTTAAACCATCTTTTGCAAGTCCGTCAACCATTGTTACGTTACCATACTTATTTCCCCAACGTAAATTTTCAGAGTAATAAGGCACGCGACTCATGCTTTCCATTCCACCAGCAACAACCACATCGTTTTCTCCAAGCATAATACTTTGAGCGCCTAGCATAATGGCTTTCATTCCCGAAGCACACACTTTATTTACAGTAGTACTAGGGACATTATTAGGAATTCCTGCCCATGTAGCAGCTTGCGTTGCGGGTGCCTGACCTACATTAGCTTGCAGGACGTTGCCCATATAAACTTCGTTAATTCCGGAAGGGGAGATGCCCGCTTTTTCGATAGCGGCTTTAATGGCGATAGCGCCTAATTGCGTTGCTGAGAACGAGGACAGAGAACCTCCAAAGCTTCCCATTGGAGTACGCATTGCGGATACGATATAAACTTCTTTCATAGTCTTGAATTTTGTGCTGCAAAAGTACGGTTAATTTGGCAATTTGCTAATTTGCTAATTTGAAAATGAAAAAGATAGTTCCCTGCTTGTGATGTTAGGTTTCGGTCCCTGCTTATACCGAGCATGTAGAGCTAAGGATTCGATTTCGTCGGTCTGGTCGCTGAGGCACTCGAAGCGCTAATGACGAAAATAGCTTCATTAATTTGCCAGTACCGAGCTTGTCGAGGTAATAAATTGCTTCCCGATGCTTGGGGATTGAAAATTTGAAAATGAAAAAACGTTCCTTACTTGCTCAGCTTTTATTGTGTATCCTACCTAATTATTAAACATAAAGGCTTGCATTAGGATTTTGTAATTCTAGTTCGCAATAATTAATACATTGTTATTAAAAGTGAAGAAAATCCTATTGGGAGAAAGTATTAAAAAGTGAGTTCGGAATTGTATATATTAAAAACAAATGTTACTTTTGAAATTCAAATAGAAAAATGATCGATTAAGAAAATTTATAAAATATAATTAGCGTTTGCTAAAATCCTGTAGCTGAAAAGTAGAAATTTCAAAGGAACAGGAGGGTTAGGCAGGGCGCTCACGTATAGCGTGGGTGTTGCTTTACTCTGTTCCAGGGCTTCTACTCCCTCAGCTACGAGAAACGGCAATTGTCCCACGCTAATTTTTTATACGTATGCTGCATAGGGATAATGTAGCTGAAAATGTAGAAAGTGAATTTTGTATTAGCGGAAAAGGGAATTCAGTTAGCAGCTGAATTAGCCATTTTTAGTTTCACCTTTTTTTCAATTATTATAATAATTGGATGGGGAAGCGTGTGTCCGTTTCATTCACATTTTGCATTGATTTTTAAACACAATATTTAATCAACTTATAATTCTAACAATCAAAAAAAACAAAAAAATGAAAAGAAAACTAACTATTAAATTATTAATCGTTGCATTGTTTTGCATCGGAGCAGTTAATGTGAATGCACAGGCATACCAAGAAGGGACAAGTATTGCAAGTGTAGGTTATGGAATCGGTTTTAGCTGGAAAGCATGGTGGTCTGCCTATGAAAATGAAGCAACTTTTGAATCTTCCAATTTTGGTCCAATCTGTTTAAGGTATGAATATGGCGTGAATGATAAATTTAGCATGGGACTTTATTTTGCTCATCAAAAAAATACAGGTAAATGGACAGATACTTATACTGATATATTTACTGGGGAGCAAACAGTTTATAAATATGAAGTAGCTATAGGAAACACAGTTGTATTAGGTCGTGGAAACTATCATATTAAAACTAAAAATGACAAATTGGATCCTTACATTGGTTTAGGCATTGGATATCATAAATATTCATGGGATCAAACTTCAAATGACCCATACTTTAATTACAAAGCGAGTTTTGGAGGTGCATTTGGGTTTGGAATGCAAGCGGGTGCTCGCTATGAATTTACGCCATTGTTAGGTGCTTACATGGAATTTGGTGTTGGGCAGGTTGCTGCAATACAAGCAGGAGTTGCTGCGAAGTTTTAATTAAAAAAAGTGTTTTAAGTCTATAATCTGATTGAAGTTGGGAAACTGGCCTCATTCAGGTTTTGAAAAAATAAAATCACAATCAATAAAAAACAAAAGATGTTTACAAAAAATAAATTTCAAATAATTGCGATTAGTTTAATTGCAATATTAGCATTTTCTTGTACCAAAGATGATGTTAATAAAGTCGATTCCTCTTCAAGTAATGGAACAAATTCAATTGCTCAATATGTTGCGTTTTGGAAATTAGCAAGGTATCAATATCGGGTTAGCACCGGACAATGGTTTCAGCCACAAACAAGTTACTCTCCAGTTTCATGTATTTTAAATCTTAAAAGTACCCAAGCCTCTACACCTAATTATTATGAATGTGATTTTTCTGGAGTGAATTGTAATCCATTAAGTTTGGTATGGCGAATTTCTACTCCTGGTTTTATTGAAATCCAGCTTCAACAATATTACGTACAAAAATTAACTTCTGATAGTTTAATTATTACGAAAGGTGATTCGCTTTCGCAGTCTATTTATGAAGTTTATCGGTATTATAAATAAGGTCGATTTGTGATTATGGATTGATTTATCAACTTAAGAAAATTAATTGAATTATTTAAAATGAAAAAAGTATATATATCATTTCTTTTTGCAATACTTCGAATAGCTGTATGTGCACAACCCACAATACAGTGGCAAAAATGTTTGGGTGGTATATCCCCGGATTATGCATTCTCCATTCAACAAACCACGGATTGGGGATATGTTCTAACAGGTTTTACATATTCAAACAGTGGCGATGTAAGCGGAAACCATGGGTTGTATGACGTTTGGGTTGTGAAATTGGATGGAGTTGGAAATATTCAATGGCAGAAATGTTTAGGAGGATCACAATATGATTGTGCGTACTCCATTCAACAAACAGTTGATGGAGGATTTATATTGACAGGGTTTGCACAATCTTATGATGGTGATATAAGCGGAAACCATGGCCTAAGTGACGTTTGGGTTGTAAAATTAGATGGAGTTGGAAATATTCAGTGGCAGAAATGTTTGGGTGGCACAGAAAGCGATTATGGATACTCTATTCAACAAACCACGGATGGAGGATATGTTCTGACAGGATATACTGAATCAAATGATGGTGATGTAGTTGGAAACCATGGTGGTCGTGATGTTTGGGTTGTAAAATTAGATAGTATTGGAAATATTCAATGGCAGAAATGTTTCGGTGGTACATTTTGGGATGAAGCATATTCTATTCAACAAACAGCTGATGGAGGTTACATTGTAACTGGATATACAAAATCTAATAATGGTGACGTTGGTGGTTATCATGGTGGTCAGGGTGATTTTTGGGTAGTAAAAATAGGTAGTTTGGGAGCTATGCAATGGCAGAAGTGTCTTGGGGGAACAGACGGTGAAGTAGCTAGATCTATCCAACAAACCATAGATGGTGGCTTTATTCTAACTGGATTTTCCAAATCATTTGATGGTGATGTGAGTGGAAACTATGGCGATCAAGATGTTTGGGTCGTAAAATTAAATAATTTAGGAAACATACAGTGGGAGAAAAATTACGGAGGGACAAGCCTAGAAAATTCATTATTTATTCAAAAAACAACTGATGGCGGTTATATTATCACTGGAGTTACCGCTTCAAATAATATTGATGTAAATGGAAATCACGGAGGTTTTAATGATATTTGGGTTTTAAAATTAGATAGCATTGGCTATATTCAGTGGCAAAAATGTTTAGGGGGGACAAATATAGATATAGCATGGTGCATTCAACAAACTAATGATGGTGGTTATATTCTGACAGGAGGGAGTGATTCAAATGATGGAGATGTGAGTGGGAATCATGGAGGTTCGACGCCTAGAGATTTTTGGGTTGTGAAACTATCCTCTACAGTTGGGATGAATGAATTTTCATCTATTAAATCTTTAAATATTTTCCCTAATCCAACCTCAGGCATACTAAACATCGAGAGTAATGAACTACTAAAGCGCATAGAGTTATTTGATATGCTCGGTAAATTAGTTTTATCCTACGGCAACGAGAAACAAATCGATATCTCAAATTTACAAAGTGGCTTATACCTGATTCGTTTCACATCAGAAAATGGTGTTGAGCAGAGAAGGGTAGAGGTGAATAGATAATTTTTGATATTGTCAAAAACAGAAATCCCGAGCATAGCCTCGGGATTTTTTATTTCTGAAAGATTACTATTTGGAAAATGACAGATTTATATTTCTAATGATAACTTTAAATGAGCACCAAAGCCCAAACTAACGATACGCATTAACGTAGAAAGACGGATATCGCTCGCATCGTTCTCAATGCGTGAAATATAATTTTTTGTGGTACCACATTTAACCGCGAGTTCTTCTTGTGTCATGCCTTTGTTCTTTCGCATTTCCTGTAAAATAACACCAAGCTTAAAGGCTTCAAAACCTTGCTCGTAATTTTCGCGTGTTTTGCTACCTTTTTTGCCATACTGCTGGTCAAGGTGGTAGGTGAATGAGGTGAGATTTTTATTTTTCATGATAGTATTCTTCTTTTAATTTGTTTGCTAGCTCTATTTTTGGTGTTGGTGTTTAATAATTTTTGGAGTTATGCCTCAAAGAAAACTCTACAAAGTTACCTAATTAGGTAACAAATGTCAAGTTTTTTATAAAACTTTTTCCAAAAATTACTTTGTGTGATTTTACCTTCTAGACAAAAATCAATATAGTTACTTCAAATTTTGCTGTATAGAATTATGTAAATTAGGTTTAATTAACAAATTTCGTTAACAGAATCATTTTAAATATTCTCCTTATTTTGTTAACTTTGAAGTTAGATGCAAAGAATTTATACTGACACTTCTGTATTTGGTGGATACTATGACGATGAGTTTTCAGAGCATACCATTCCGTTTTTTGAAAAGCTAGCTGCAAATGAATTTGTGCTTCTTTACTCCAGTGTTACAGAAGATGAATTAGGAAATGCGCCTGAAAATGTTAAAGAATTAGTAAAAAGTATAAAGAGATTAAATACTGAGTTCCTCGAAATTAGTGAAGAAGCAATTGATTTGGCTACTGATTATATTACTGAAAAGGTTGTAGGTAAAACAAGCTTTGCTGACTGTTTACATATTGCAATAGCCACAATAAATCATGCTGATTTTTTAGTGAGTTGGAATTTTAAACATATTGTTAATGTTCAACGCATAAGAGGTTATAATTCAATAAACATCAAAAAAGGCTATAAACAGCTTGAAATACGAACACCAAGAGAATTTGAAAATTATGAAGACAACGGATAAAAAATTTGATGCTGTGAAATTCATGCGTCAGCAACGAGATAAGTTAAGCGAAAAATTATCGAAGATGTCTAAGAAAGAGATATTAGAATATTTTAAGCATTCGGACAAAGAAGTAGTGCGTCCCAACGCATGATTTATCTTTTTTGATTAATTATGAGTCATTGTTGATCGAAATTCTAAATGATTACCCTATTTTTTAAACTAATATAAATTAATTATTCCTGTTTTTGTACAATTAGTTCAGGTTTTTAAAAGTCTTTCTTAATCTAATTTATCAACAAAAATCACCGGGGGATGTCCCATCCCCGCCCCAAGTCGAAGATAATTGGTGTAGACTATTGCCTCCAAATTAACGCCTCTTAACTTATCACCAAATCGAGAATGTTGATTCATAAATATCTAATAACAAAAACATTAGATTAATTATTTTCTTATTTGATTGGGTCCTTTCATTGGTCAAAGATTATTCAAATCAACACTACTCATTCTCAAAGTTTATTTGCTGCTCCTTGTTGATAACCGACTTATTCTCTCTATCTTTGCAGCATGAATAAATTTCAGGCCCTCGGCCTTCACGAAAGGCTGCTCAGGGCAATTGAGTCGCTGGGTTTTACGGAACCAACTCCAATCCAGCAGGAAGCTATCCCGCAATTAATTAATGAAAATCGAGACTTAATCGGACTGGCACAAACCGGAACGGGTAAGACAGCAGCATTTGGGCTGCCGCTCTTGCAAAAGCTCGATATGGGTAAAAGGTACCCACAGGCTTTGGTCCTGGCACCAACACGAGAGTTGTGTGTACAGATTACCAAGGATCTTGTCAACTTCGGAGAGAATTTGGATGGCTTTGCTACAGTTGCCGTTTATGGTGGAGCAAGCATTATGGAACAGATCCGTTCCATTAAAAGGGGTGTACACGTGGTTGTGGCTACACCTGGTAGATTAATCGACTTGATTAATCGTAAAGCACTCGACTTAGGACAAGTCGAGATAGTGGTATTAGATGAAGCAGATGAAATGCTGAACATGGGATTCAAAGAGGATATCGATTTTATCCTTTCAAACACTCCCGATCATCGTAATACCTGGTTGTTTTCAGCAACAATGCCGCGCGAAGTGCGTCAGATCGCTGAATCCTATATGACAGATCCGATTCAACTAAGCGTTGGTAAGCGCGAGTCGGGAAATGAAAACATCGAACACGTTTATTATGTTGTTCGTGCAAAAGATCGTTACCTTGCCCTTAAGCGTATTGTAGATGCGAACCCCGATGTATTCGGAATCGTTTTCTGCCGTACGAAAATGGAATCGCAAGAGGTAGCTGAGCATTTAATTCGTGATGGCTATAATGCCGATTCACTGCATGGCGATTTAAGTCAGCAGCAACGCGATAAAGTAATGGCTCGCTATCGTGAACGTGCACTTCAGTTACTCGTAGCTACCGATGTGGCAGCTCGTGGTATCGACGTGCAGGATGTCACCCATGTTATCAATTACAATTTACCAGATGAACTTGAAAACTACATGCACCGAAGCGGAAGAACAGCTCGCGCAGGTAAAAAAGGAGTTTCAATTTCAATCATAAATATTAAAGAGGTATCAAAGATTCGTCAGATTGAGCGTTCATTGAAACGTACTTTCTTAGCAGCTAAAGTTCCAGAAGGAATTGAAGTATGCGAAAAGCAATTGATGCACCTTGTTAAGCGTGTTCATGATGTAGAAGTAAATGAGAAGGAAATTGCTCCTTACTTAGATGCTATCTATAGTGAATTGAATGATCTTGAAAAAGATGAATTGATCCGTCGATTTGTTTCGATTGAGTTCAATCGTTTCTTAGAGTATTATCGTAAAGCACCAGATTTAAATGTGGATGCTCATTCAAGCAGAAACAGCTCAGACCCGAACGCAGGTTACCGCGCATCAGGTCCGCGTATGTTTGTAAGCATCGGAGCTAAAGATGGTTTAGATAAAGGTAAGTTACTTCGTTTCTTATGTGATGAAACAGGAGAGCGTGGTACTTCATTCGGACGTATTGATGTGAAAGGTGTTTATTCTTTCGTAGATGTATTAGATGATAAGTTAGAATCGGTGATGAAGAAAATTCATGGCATCGAGTACGCTGGTCGTGTAATTCGTACGGAAGTTTCTACCGATAGTCCTTCTTCTGGTGGCGGTCGTAGTCGTGGTGGTTCATCACGTGGCGATGGTGGCAGCAGAGGTGGAGAACGCAGAGGCGG
>JBJOND010000087.1:0-9695 GCA_046052065.1 Bacteroidota bacterium
GAAGGGTTTTTCTTTACCTTCAAAATAGACTGAATAGAGCGGATTTAATTCATTTAATTGCAGCGGATTAGCAATCCCAATATAATCAAATAGCTCTTTGAATTCATACGACATACTAAAAAACGATGGTCCCAAATCGAAACTAAAACCATCTTTTTCAATCAGGTTCAAACGACCACCTGGTGTACTAAATTTTTCAATTATTTTAACGTCATAACCATGCTTCGTAAGACGTAACGCTGTTGCAAGTGAGCCTAAACCTGACCCAATAATGAGGACACTTTTTTTCATACCAATGATGCAATAACAAATTTCTTGGAAGAATGTTTAGGAGGTTTCTAAGCCAAACAAGGAAATGTCAAAAACTACTTTCAAAAATCAGTTGAAAATTAGGCAATTATTCCATGCAAACAGTAGTTAACAACAAATTATTACAATACTGTTAAAAATCAAGATTGTTTTGTTATTTACACTCGAAAAAAAAGGTAAATTCGCACCCGAAACTTTAATAGAAAATTATTGTTACTGATATCAAACAATTATGATGTTACTAAGCGCCCCTATTGATTATCTCCCAATTGCAATGATGTTTGTTGTTGCTATTGGATTCGTTTTAATTACCATGTTTGCAACGCATCTACTTGGTCCTAAGCGTAAATCGAGTATAAAGTTAGACACGTTCGAGTGTGGGATTGAGTCGCAAGGTAACTCACGACTACCATTTTCAATCAAGTATTTTCTGATTGCAATATTGTTTGTGTTGTTTGATGTGGAAGTGATCTTCATGTATCCATGGGCGGTGAATTTTGCAGAATGGAGCAAAGTCGGATTAGCAGCATTTGGTGAAATGCTTGTTTTCTTAGGATTATTAATTCTTGGATTGATTTACATAATTAAGAAAGGTGCCCTTAAGTGGGAATAAAAAATACTGAATATGTCAGAAAATAATCAAAAGTTAGACGGGTTCGAAGGTCCAGGCTTTTTAGCAACCTCGCTTGATAAAGCAGTAGGTATGGCTCGTAAGAATTCAATCTGGCCACTTCCATTTGCAACATCTTGTTGTGGAATTGAGTTCATGGCAACAATGGCATCTACCTACGATTTTGGTCGTTTTGGTTCTGAGCGTTTGAGTTTTTCTCCGCGCCAGGCTGATTTGCTAATGGTAATGGGAACAATTTCCAAGAAAATGGGTCCTGTTTTACGTCAGGTTTATGAGCAAATGGCAGAACCTAAATGGGTTATTGCTGTTGGAGCTTGTGCTTCTACTGGTGGTATATTTGATACTTACAGTGTGTTACAGGGTATCGATAGAATAATTCCTGTGGATGTTTATGTGCCAGGATGCCCTCCTCGTCCCGAGCAAATTATCGACGGAGTATTGAAAATTCAAGAATTAGTACAAAATGAATCGTTACGCAGAAGAAACTCTCCTGAATATCAGGAGTTATTAGCTTCTTACGGAATCGAGTAATTATAATTTAGCATGTCCTCATTAACTCACGAATACATTACCGAACAACTGCAATCTAAATTTGGAGAGTCTATACAAAGCATGGAAATGCTTCATGATTTTTTAACGATTACAGTAGAAAAAAATAGTTTAAAGTCGCTCATGAAATTTTTACATGACGACGAGACTTTAAATTTTCATTTCTTAACAACACTTTGCGGATTACATTTTCCAGATGAGGCAGCTCAGTTCGGAATGATGTATCAATTGCATAACATGCCTGCAAATTGCAGAATCAGAATTAAATCGTTTACTAACGATAGCGAACCTGTCTTCGAAACGATGAGTGACATCTGGCCTGCAGCTAACTGGCAAGAAAGAGAAACACATGACTTTTATGGTTATCGTTTTCATGGACATCCCGATATGAGAAGAATTCTGAATATGGATTCATTGGTTGGGTGGCCAATGCGCAAAGAGTTTCCTTTGGAAGATCCTTTCAGAGGTGATAAAGACGATAAAATGTTTGGCCGTTAATATTTACTAAGATGAACACCAACAAAGAAATTCTCAAAGAGAAAGAGTATACAATCCTGAATTTAGGTCCAACACATCCTGCAACGCATGGTATTTTTCAAAATGTCATGAAGATGGATGGTGAGTTAATCGTGGAGGCAGAGCCAACCATCGGTTATATTCACAGAGCTTTCGAAAAGTTAGCAGAGCGCAGACCATATAATCAGATCACTCCGATAACCGATCGATTAAATTATTGCTCATCGCCAATTAATAATATGGGATGGCATATGACAGTTGAGAAGTTGGCAGGTATAGAAATTCCAAAGCGTGTTCAATATTTACGCGTGATCATTATGGAATTAGCGCGTATTGCGGATCATATTATTTGTAACTCGGTAATTGGAGTTGATAGCGGAGCAATGACAGGCTTTTTATATGTTTTTCAATGGAGAGAATTTATCTATGAAATTTACGAGGAGTTATGTGGGGCGCGTTTAACAACAAATATTGGTCGTATTGGCGGATTAGAAAGAGATTTTACTCCACTTGCTTGGGAGAAAATCCATAAGTTATTAAAAGAGTTTCCTGAAGGATTAAAAGAGTTCGAAAACTTATTGGTGCGTAATCGCATCTTTATGGATAGAACGATTAACTGCGGACCTATCACTGCAGAGCGTGCGTTAGAATACGGATTTACAGGTCCGAATTTACGTGCTGCGGGTGTAGATTATGATGTGCGTGTGATGAATCCTTACTCGGGATATGAAGATTTTACTTTTGAAATTCCACTAGGTACTAACGGTGATACCTATGACCGTTTTATGGTTCGTGAGCAGGAAATGTGGCAGAGCTTGAGTATTATTTCTCAGGCGGTTGAAAAGTTAGAAAAGATGGAAGATAAAACTACTTTCCATGCAGATGTTCCTAATTTCTTCTTGCCAGAGAAAGAAGATGTTTATAATACGATGGAAGGATTGATTTATCACTTTAAAATTGTGATGGGTGAAACAGAAATGCCGAAAGGAGAAGTGTATCACGCGGTTGAAGGTGGTAATGGTGAATTAGGATTTTACTTAGTTAGCGATGGAGGAAGAACTCCTTATCGTTTACATTTCCGTCGTCCTTGCTTTATCTACTATCAGGCATACCCTGAAATGGTGAAAGGTGCATTCTTAAGTGATGCTATCTTAACAATGAGTTCAATGAATGTAATTGCGGGCGAATTAGACGCTTAATATTAAATCACAAGATTTATATGAATAACGAAAATAAATTAAAGTTCAGCGACGATGCTCTTGCATTAGCGCAGCGAATGATAAAAAGATATCCCGAAGGAAAGCAAAAGTCGGCTTTGATTCCATTGTTACACGTAGCACAGGCAGAGTTTGGTGGTTGGTTAAGTTCAGACGCAATGGACTATGTTGCTTCACTTTTAAACATAACATCAATTGAAGTGTATGAAGTGGCTTCTTTCTATTCTATGTTTAATTTAAAGCCAGTAGGAAAGTGTGTTATTGAAGTTTGTCATACAGGTCCTTGTTGGTTATTAGGCTCAGATGATATTGTAAAATATATAGAGAAAAAATTATCGATTAAGGCAGGCCAGACAACTGCTGATGGAATGTTTACTCTAAAAACAGTGGAGTGTCTTGCTTCATGTGGCACCGCGCCAATGATGCAAATTGGAGAAACTTATCATGAGAATTTAACTTTAGATAAAGTGGATAATATTATTCATGAATGTAAAGCAACAGTAATAGAGCCTGTTACTCATTGGTCGAAAAAAGAAATCAAATAACCGGTAAACGATTTATAAAAAATTAAAATGGGACGTAAATTACTAACCGAAAATATAAATGTACCGGGCATTCAATCGCTCGATGTATATCGCCAGCATGGTGGTTACGAAGGGTTGAAGAAAGCATTGGGTATGTCGCCAGATGCAATTGTAGAAGAAGTAAAAAAATCAGGGCTAAGAGGACGTGGAGGAGCAGGTTTCCCAACTGGAATGAAGTGGAGTTTTTTGGCAAAGCCTGATGGTGTGCCTCGTCACTTAGTTTGTAATGCGGATGAGTCAGAGCCAGGAACTTTCAAAGATCGTTACATGATGGAGCGTATTCCTCACTTATTAATTGAAGGAATGGCCATCGGTAGTTTTGCATTAGGTGCTAACACTTCGTATATCTACATCCGTGGAGAATTATTATATGTTTTTCATATTATTCAAAAAGCAATTGATGAAGCTTATGCGGCAGGATTGTTAGGAAAGAATATTATGGGCAGTGGATTCGATTTCGATTTACATGTTCATTGTGGTGCTGGTGCTTACATCTGCGGAGAAGAGACTGCCTTAATTGAATCATTAGAAGGTAAACGTGGTAATCCGCGTATTAAACCTCCATTCCCAGCTATTCAAGGATTATGGCATCGACCTACAGTAGTGAATAATGTAGAGAGTGTTATGGCTGTAGTTCCGATTGTGAAAATGGGTGGTGATGAGTATGCAAAGATTGGAGTTGGAAAAAGTACTGGAACAAAATTGATTTCTGCATGTGGACATATTAATAAGCCAGGTGTTTATGAAATTGAGTTAGGTGTACCAGTTGAAGAGTTTATTTACTCTGACGAATATTGCGGTGGAATTCGTAATGGAAAAGATTTGAAAGCAGTTGTTGCTGGAGGATCTTCTGTGCCTATTTTGCCAAAAGATTTAATATTAAAATTAGCGAATGGAGAACCTCGTTTAATGACGTATGAATCATTGTCAGACGGAGGATTTATTACAGGAACGATGTTAGGGTCAGGTGGATTTATTGTGATGGATGAAGATACCAGCGTCGTTAAAAATTTATATACGTTCACGCGTTTTTATCATCATGAAAGTTGTGGACAATGCTCTCCTTGTAGAGAAGGTACAGGATGGATGGAGAAAATCCTTCATAAAATCTTGGATGGACATGGAACATTAGAAGATGTTGATTTATTATGGGATATACAATCGAAGATCGAAGGAAAAACGATTTGTCCTTTAGGCGAAGCAGCTTCATGGCCAGTTGCTAGTGCTATTCGTCATTTCCGTAGTGAATTTGAAGATTACGTAAAGAACCCATCATCAATAAAAAAAGATAATCACTATTACCGTTTGAATAATATTTCATCGGAATTAGCTTAAGAAAATATTAATATGCCTAAAGTAACCATCGACGGTCATTCTATAGAAGTTCCAGAGGGAACAACCATCTTGCAGGCAGCGCGCATGATTGGGGGAGATATTGTTCCTCCTGCAATGTGTTATTATTCGAAGTTGAAAACGAGTGGAGGATACTGTCGCACATGTATTGTTAAAGTAACTAAAGGTTCTGAGAAAGATCCTCGTCCTATGCCAAAGCCTGTTGCTTCTTGCAGAACAACGGTGATGGACGGCATGGAAGTTCAGAATACAACAGCTCCTGATTTATTAGAAGCACGTAAAGGAGTAGTAGAATTTTTATTGTTAAATCATCCTCTTGATTGTCCTGTTTGTGATCAGGCAGGTGAGTGTCATTTGCAAGATTTAAGTTACCAGCACGGACTTGCTAAATCTCGTTATGAATTTAAGCGTCGTGAGTTTGAAAAGATTGATATCGGAGAGAATATTAAATTACACATGACGCGTTGCATTTTATGTTACCGTTGCGTGAAAGTTGCTGATCAGGTTTGTGATTCACGTGTGCATGGTGTGATCAACAGAGGTGATGTTGCTGAGATTTCTACTTACATTGAAAAATCATTGGACAGCGATTTCTCAGGTAATGTGATTGATGTTTGTCCTGTTGGAGCATTAACAGATCGTACATTCCGTTTCAAAAGTCGTGTATGGTTTACTAAT
This sequence comes from Bacteroidota bacterium, assembly GCA_046052065.1. Lineage (GTDB taxonomy): Bacteria > Bacteroidota > Bacteroidia > AKYH767-A > OLB10 > CAINEC01. The sequence goes on from JBJOND010000087.1 coordinate 5,838, forward strand.
CCAATGAATGCACATCGTAACTGTACGAAGTGTTCTGGTAAAACAGTTTTATGGACGAGTGGTGATGATGTATTACGTGTTTCTGCGCGTAAAGATGTTCATGGAGAAGTTGAAGAGTGGATTTGTAATGAATGTCGTTTTGAAAAGAAAGAAAAATCAGATTGGACAATTGAAGGTCCTCGTCATATTGATCGTAAATCAGTTATTTCTGCTAATCACTACGAAGTGAAAAAGCAATTAAAGATTGACGTATCGAATCAAAAATCAATTGATGAGCGCGCTCACAATAATTAAAAATTAAATCATCCCGATTAAAATAAGAATATGGAATTTTTATTAATAAAATTTGTGCTTGTAGTGATTGTGTTTGCTGTGTCGTTGGGCATTGCAGCATATTCTACTTATGCAGAGCGCAAAATAGCAGCGTTTTTACAAGACAGGGTTGGTCCTGATAGAGCAGGTCCTTTTGGAATTTTACAACCTATGGCTGATGGCGTGAAGATGTTCATGAAAGAAGAAATTATTCCTTCTAATGCCGATCGTTTATTATTTATTCTAGGTCCTTGTATTATGATGATGACTGCTTGTATGACAGGTGTTGTTATTCCTTGGGGACACGGATTAGAAATCAACGGAACATTTTACCCTGTGCAGATTACCGATATTAATATTGGAATTCTATATGTGTTTGGTGTGGTGTCAATTGGTGTTTACGGAATTATGATTGGTGGTTGGGCATCGAATAATAAATACTCGCTTATGGGTGCAATTCGTGCATCATCACAAATGATTAGTTACGAATTAGCAATGGGTATGGCAGTGATTGCATTAATCATGACTACAGGTACATTGAGTCTTCGTGAGATGGTAGAGCAACAACAAGGTTTTCATTGGAACGTATTTACGCAACCGTTAGGTTTTATTTTGTTTATCATTTGTGCATTTGCAGAGTGTAATCGTACACCATTTGATTTACCTGAGTGCGAAACAGAATTAGTAGGAGGATATCATACGGAGTATAGCTCAATGAAACTAGGATTCTATTTATTTGCAGAGTACATTAATATGTTTATCAGTTCTGCAATTATTGCATCCTTATATTTTGGTGGATACAATTTCCCATTCATTGATCAATTAGGATTATCTCCAAATATGTTATCAATTGTGGGTACTTTAATTTTCTTCGGAAAGATTTTCTTCTTTATCTTCTTCTTTATGTGGATACGCTGGACGATTCCAAGATTCAGATATGATCAGTTGATGCACTTGGGATGGAGAACAATGATTCCATTGGCGATTATTAATATTCTTGGTACAGGTGTTTATGTACTTTATAAAAACGGACAATTACATTTTTAATATCAGATAAGAAAGCAATCATGCAACTTACCAACCGATCAAAAGTCGTAGTAAATAAAGAGATGACCTTCGCAGAAAAAATTTATCTGCCAGCGATTCTTAGTGGTTTAGTTATTACTATAAAACATTTATTCCGTAAGAAAGCAACGGTTAAATATCCAGAACAAACTCGTCCTGTTGCACCTGTTTATAGAGGCTGGCATGTTTTAAAGAGAGATGAGCAGGGTCGTGAGAATTGTACGGCTTGTGGGTTATGTGCAGTAGCTTGTCCTGCAGAAGCAATCACTATGACTGCTGCGGAGCGTAAAAAAGGCGAAGAACACTTATATCGCGAAGAAAAATATGCAGCTGTTTATGAAATCAATATGTTACGTTGTATTTACTGCGGATTATGTGAAGAAGCTTGTCCGAAGGAAGCAATTTTCTTAACGGACAGAATGGTTCCTTCAGATATGGTTAGAACCAATTTTATTTTCGGAAAAGATAAATTAGTAGAAGGCAAAGAAGCAGATAAGCGCATCGATGTTTCTAAAAGACAAAATGCACATCGTCATCAGTAATAATTAAAAATATTTCAACTTGAACCCATCATTACCATTCTTCGTACTTGCAACTTTATCGGTGTTTAGCGCACTGATGGTTGTATTGTCTCGCAAACCAGTTCACAGCGTATTGTATTTGATATTCTGTTTTTTCACTATTGGGGGACATTATTTATTGTTAAATGCTCAGTTTTTATTTGCTGTACATATTATTGTTTACGCAGGAGCAATCATGGTTTTATTCTTATTTACGTTGATGTTTATCAATATGAATAAAGAGTTAGAGCCTCATAAAACAAATCTTTTGAAAGTTGCTGCTACTGTTGCCGCTGGATGTTTATTATTAGTAATGGTAGGCGTAACAAAGGGCGCTGAAACATTAGCTGCTAATTCCTCACGTACAGATGTTGGTACGGTAGCAAATTTAGGAAAGGCATTATATGGCCAATATTTATTGCCATTTGAATTAATCTCCATTTTGTTGTTAGCAGCAATGGTTGGAGCAGTATTATTAGGAAAAAAAACAGTAGAATAAAATGAATTCAATACTTCAATATATACCGCTGAATTATTATGTTGCGTTGGCTGCAATTCTATTTGCAATTGGCGTGATGGGCGTTTTATTTCGTCGCAATGCCATTATCGTCTTCATGTGCATCGAGTTAATGTTAAATGCCGTGAATATGTTGCTTACTGCTTTCTCAACCTTTCATGGTGATGAATCAGGACAAGTAATGGTATTCTTCATTATGGCTGTTGCTGCTGCAGAAGTAGCAGTAGGTTTAGCAATACTTGTAATGATTTACAACAATATCAGAGCGGTTGATATCGACGAATTAAATAAACTAAAAGGATAATAACGAATTTAAATAACGAACACCAAATGATGGTTCAATTTGCCTGGTTAATACCTCTACTTCCGCTACTAGGATTTATTTTAGTGGGAGTTTTAAATAAAAGACTCAACGTTGCAATGAGTGGTGGCATCGCTACTGCTGCAGTATTTATTTCATTTATCATTTCTGCAATTATTTTCGGAGAAGTTGCGCAGGAAGATTCTATTCCTGAAAGAGTTGTTTTGTTCGATTGGATTTCGTCAGGCACACTATCTATTCCGTTTTCATTTTTAATTGATCGTTTATCAGTTATTATGTTGATGGTTGTAACGGGTGTTGGAACATTAATTCATTTGTATTCTATTGGATATATGAGTCATGAACAAGATCATCCCCGTTTCTTCTCGTATTTGAATTTGTTCGTATTCTTCATGTTGTTGTTAGTGCTAGGTTCTAACTACATTGTAATGTTTGTTGGATGGGAGGGTGTAGGACTTTGCTCTTACTTATTAATTGGATTCTGGTTTAAGAATATTGAATATAGTAACGCTGCTAAAAAAGCATTCATCATGAATCGTATCGGCGATTTAGGATTATTGCTAGGTGTGTTTCTGATTTATATGACTTTTGGAAGTGTGAACTTCAATGAGGTATTTAGTGGTGCTGAAAACCTTTCTCAGAACAATGCTGCTGTTACTGCAATTTGTTTATTGCTATTTGTTGGTGCAATGGGTAAGAGTGCACAAATTCCTTTATACACCTGGTTGCCTGATGCTATGGCGGGTCCAACGCCTGTATCTGCTTTAATTCACGCAGCTACCATGGTTACTGCGGGTATATACATGGTCGTTAGATCGAATGTGTTATACGCGTTGAGTCCAGATGCATCTTCTATCGTTGCTTTCGTTGGAATTGCTACAGCCTTCTTTGCTGCAACCATCGGATTAAAGCAAAATGATATTAAAAAAGTATTGGCTTATTCTACGGTAAGTCAGTTAGGATATATGTTTGTGGCATTAGGAGTAGGGGCATATGAAACGGCTTTGTTCCATGTAATCACGCATGCATTCTTTAAAGCATTATTATTCTTAGGAGCAGGAAGTGTTATTCATGCCATGAGT
>JBJOND010000088.1:0-9023 GCA_046052065.1 Bacteroidota bacterium
TTTCTCCTTGTCGTGTTTTGATTTCATACTGCGAATTATTTTTTAACCCTTCAACTCTTCCAATTCCTTTTGCATCATTTGCATACCTTGCCATAGCTTCTTTAGTGAAGTAGGCATCAACACATCTGTTTTTAGTAATAAAAAATGCATATCCCTCGTGTCCTTCTTCTGCTCTTTTTTCACATACCGACCAAGGGACAATTTCCCCTTCGTATTCACAAACGATTTCACCTTTTTTAATCTCGTTTTTTACAAACAGGCCTTTGCCAGCACCAGGAATTAAACTCTTTTTTAAGTATAACATTTTTTGTTTTGATAATGGATTTGGAGATGCAAAGATATAACTCTTAAACCAATAATTTTAGCTAACGCTAAATATTAAATAAAGCTACGCCAAGATTTTTTTTAGCAATGCATTAGCTTCAGAAATTGTTTTAATATTAGTAAAACTCACACTTAGTTTTCCTTTATCTTCTTTCATCTTTGAAATATGTTGATGTTGTTGCACAAATTTCAAGATGGTGTTAAAAGCATTACTTTGAAAATAATCAGAAGAGGAATTACTAATGAAATATCCTTTAAATATTTTATTCTTGAGAAGTATTTTTTCGAATCCGATTTTTTTAGCGTTCCATCGTAAACGAATGGTATCCATTAAATCAATAACCTGCGAAGGCACATCGCCAAATCTATCTTTTAGATTTCTTTCAAACTCTATTAGTTTTTCTTCATTACTGATTTCGTCAAGCTCTTTGTACAAACTTAAACGTTCAGCAATATTCTCTACATAGGTTTCAGGAATTCTCATCTCCATATCAGTATCAATCTGACAATCCTGAACAAAGTCCGCATGTTCATCTTTCGGAAATACATCTTTGAAATCAGAATCTTTTAATTCTTGAATTGCTTCATCAAGAATTTTATGATACATCTCAAAACCAATTTCAGAAATGAATCCACTCTGTTCTCCACCTAATAAATTACCTGCGCCACGAATGTCTAAATCTTTCATGGCAACCTGAAATCCACTTCCTAAATCGGAATGCTCTTCAATTGCTTTTAACCGCTGACGTGCTTCTGGGGTAAGTGCCGTTACAGGAGGTGCCAGTAAATAGCAAAATGCTTTTTTATTTGATCGTCCAACTCTACCACGCATTTGATGCAAATCACTTAACCCAAAATAGTGAGCGTTGTTGATAATCATCGTATTTGCATTACTAATATCTAAACCAGATTCAATAATTGTAGTAGCCAATAAAACGTCCGTTTCGCCTTCAATGAAATTCATTAAAATTTCTTCCAGCTTTTCACCATCCATCTGGCCATGACCAACACCAATTTTAACACCCGGACAAAGTTTAGCAATCATAGCCGCCATATCATGTATGTCCTGAACTCTGTTATGAATGAAAAACACCTGACCACCACGAGATATTTCATAATTGATGGCATCTCTTATTAACAGATCGTTGAATGTATGCACCTCTGTTGTTACAGGATAACGATTGGGAGGGGGAGTATTAATAATTGAAAGGTCACGAGCGCCCATTAAAGAAAACTGAAGTGTTCTTGGAATAGGCGTAGCCGTTAGTGTTAATGTATCAACGTTTACTTTAATCGATTTTAGTTTTTCTTTTGATGATACTCCGAACTTCTGTTCTTCATCAATAATCATCAATCCTAAATCTTTAAACTTAATATCCTTACTTAATATACGATGTGTGCCAATAATAATATCAATTTTTCCTTCGCTTAACCTTTTTAATGTTTCCGTTTGCTGTGCGCTTGTCTTAAATCGGTTGATATAATCAATGTTTACAGGAAAACTCTTTAGTCGTTCTTTAAATGTACGGTAATGTTGTAATGCTAATATGGTTGTTGGTACTAATACAGCGACTTGCTTTCCATCTGTTGCTGCTTTAAATGCGGCTCTGATAGCAATTTCTGTTTTTCCAAACCCTACATCTCCACATATCAAACGATCCATCGGATAATCTTTCTCCATATCCTTTTTAACGTCAACGGTCGACTTAATCTGATCAGGAGTATCCTCGTAAATAAATGAGGCCTCTAATTCATTCTGCAGATATCCATCTCTGGTAAATGCAAATCCTTTTTGCGATTTCCTTTTTGCATAAAGAGCAATCAAATCTTTAGCAATATCTTTTACTTTCTTTTTTGTTTTTGATTTTAGTGTCGCCCAAGCCGTAGATCCCAGCTTATTTAGGGTAGGGGCATTGCCATCCTTACTGCTAAATCTTGCTATACGATGTAAGCTATGAATGCTGATGTATAAAATGTCGTTATCCTTATATACTAAACGAATTGCTTCTTGAGGTTTACCATTTACATCCATGGTTTCTAATCCAGCAAACCTTCCAACACCGTGATCAATATGAGTTATAAAATCACCAGGCTTTAAAGAGTAAAGTTCTTTTAATGTAATCGATTCACTCTTGCTATAGTTCTTTTTTAATCGAAAACGATGATAACGATCAAAAATCTGATGGTCAGTATAAAAATTAATTTTTAATTCGTCATCAATAAATCCTTGATGTAATGATGTGAGTAGTGTATGAAATTTTAATTCCTTGCCCTTAAATTCATCTGGCCTTGGAATATCTTCAAAAATAGAATGTATTCGCTCTGCTTGTTTTGCTTGATCTGAAAATAATAAATTGGTATATCCCTTTTTTTGACTTTTGTATAAATCTTCGAGTAAAAGATTAAAATTCTTATTGAAATGTGGTTGAGGCTTTGTTTTGAATTCAATTACAGGAACATTATTGTTATAAGGTTTGCTGCCAAATTCAATAATCGTTCTTGCTTCTAAATTTTCTTTGAAGATTTCAATGGAATCAAAGATGTCATCAATATTACGCTCTACTTGTTCTTCTTCATAAAAGATGTTACTACCATAATTTTGTTCAGTGACTTCTTGCGATGCTTGTATACATTGATAAACATATTCTAAATCTTTGATAAAAAATAAGGTGTTTTTTGCAATGAACTTAAAAAATGTTTCCTGTTCTTCTTTAACAATTCCAGTTTGTATATTAGGAATAATCGTTACAAACCCGATATTTTTTTCACTTAACTGCGTTGAAGGGTCAAAACATCTGATCGATTCAATTTTATCGTTATAAAATTCAATTCGGTAGGGTAGTTCATGAGCAAAAGAATAGATATCTACAATTCCACCTCTAATTGCAAATTGCCCTGGTTCATAAACAAAATCCGTCCTTTCAAATTTGTTTTCAATTAAAAACTCCCAAATAAACTCAGTTGAAAGTCGTTCGTTTAATTTTATTTCTAACGTATTTCGTTCAAGCGATTTTTTAGTAATTACTTTTTCTTGAATAGCTTCAGGGTAACTAACTACAATCAGATTGTCTGATTTATTAATCCGAGTTAAAACTTCCGCACGTTGAAGCACTAGCGCGCCATCAATCTGGTCAATTTTGTAAGGCTTCTTATAAGATGATGGGAATAATAAAACTCTGTTTTCGCCAAGTAAATTCTCTAAATCATTTTGAAAGTAAGCCGCCTCTTCGCGGTCACCTAATAAAACTAAAACAGGACCTGTAAATTGATTAAAATAGCCAGCAATGAATATTGCACTTGAAGATCCAGTTAGTCCATTTAAATAAACAGCTTTTTTTTGTTCATTAAAAAGCACCGAATAAAGTTCAGAAGTTTGCCTTCCGTTTTGATAATATTCAATGACTTGATGTAGTTCCACGATTAAATTGCGAATGCGAATTTAGTAAAAACAATCCGTCATTTAGTCGTAGGCGTCGCAGTTGTTTTTCTTCTTTTTCTTGCCTTTCTTTCTTCTTAAATGGCTATTCATTCCACCTTGTTTTCCATTGGCAACTCTGTAAACAATACTAAATCCTGCAGTCATGTAGGTATCGTTATTGTTTTTATTACCTCTTCCAACTCCATCGGTAGGATAACCTTTTTCAAAATTATTTGCTAATTCAACGGCTAATTCTCCATTTGGTGTTTTAGAAAGCTTTGTTGAATCTGCAAATACTGTACTGATATCGTCTAGATAGTCAAAGAATGTCCAATGGTTTATTATTTCAAAACGTAATGAAAATGCATTCGATAGCCTGGTTTCTAGTCCTATTCCCGTTGGAACAGATAGTTGATAAAGTTTATAAGGCTTTGGAAATTCTCCTCCATCAATAAATTGTCCTTCTGTTCCCAATGGTTGCAACTCAATTTCATTGTCGTTAACTATTGCTACAGGATTATGATGTAATGCGCCAATTCCTAAAATAAAATAGGGGGTAAGCATTTGTTTTTTTCTTAATGACAATTTTTTGAAGAATTGATATTCATACCTTAATGCAATATCCTTGATGTTTGATTGAAAATGCAAATTTCTTTTTCTGTTATAGGAATTGATAGCTAATGAATCTGCCCCTTCAATGAAAGCACTATTGTAATTTAAGGACAAGCTGCTTCGCTTATTTAAGCGATATACCAATCCAGCATTCCAATAATTACCAAAAAGTTCTTTGTCAGCTAAAATACGATCGTTGAGATCTCCATAATACCAAGTAGTACCGTATCCTGCATAAATGCCTAATCTCGATTGAGAATAGGATAAATTAATTGTAATTACACTGCATAGCAGCAAAAGAAAAATAGTTTTTTTCACCTTTAATGTATCAAAATTTCACCTGTCATTTCACTCGGAATAGGGATGTTCATTAAGTGAAGAATAGAAGGTGCAACATCAGCCAACTTTCCACTTTTTATCTTTTTGGTTTTGTCGCCAACATAAATTATTGGAACAGGGTTTAAGGTATGAGCTGTATTCGGACTACCATCTTCATTCAACATCTTGTCTGCATTCCCGTGGTCAGCAATAATAATAAAATCATAATCATGTTGTAAACCCAAACTGATAATTTCATCCACACACTTATCCACTTTTTCAACGGCCTTAACTGCGGCACTTATTACACCTGTGTGTCCAACCATATCTGCATTGGCAAAGTTCAAACAAATAAAATCAGCGCTTTCTTTTTTAATTTCTTCAACAACTAAATCCTTTACTTCCTCAGCACTCATCTCAGGCTGTAAATCATAAGTTGCAACTTTGGGTGAATTGGCTAATAACCTTAACTCGTTGTTAAAAGGATTTTCTCTGCCACCTGAAAAAAAAAATGTTACGTGTGGGTATTTTTCTGTTTCCGCTGCTCTTATTTGCTTCTTCCCATTTTTTTCTAATACCTCTCCAAGTGTGTTTGTCAAATTATCTTTTTCAAAAACAACTTTTACATTTTTGTAATTATCATCGTAACGTGTCATTGTAACATAATACAATGGTAATGTTTTCATGCCGTGTGCTGGCATATCTTCTTGTGTCAACACTTGAGTAATCTCACGACATCGGTCTGTTCTGAAATTGAAACAAAATACAATATCATTTTCTTTTATTGTAGTTAGAGGAGAACCTTCATTATTCGTAATGATAATTGGTTTAATAAATTCATCCGTAACTTCATTTTTGTAGGACTCTTCAATTCCATCTTTCCAATTTTGGTAGGCTGCTCCTTGACCAACAACAAGTGCGTCGTATGCAATTTTCACACGTTCCCATCTTTTATCTCTGTCCATTGCATAATACCTTCCTGTAATACTTGCAATTTTTCCTGTTGTAGTTGATAAATGATTATCAAGTTCTGTTAGATAATCAATTCCATTTGTTGGGTTGGTATCTCGTCCATCGGTAAAAGCATGAATAAATACATTGTTTACTGAATGTTTATGCAATAATGTTGTTAGATACTTAAGATGATCTAAATGTGAATGTACCCCACCATCAGAAACAAGTCCCATTAAATGCAAATTGCAATTGCTTGACTTAGCAACGTTTATTAATTGTGTTATTTGAGAATTGCTTTCAAGTGTATTTTCTCTAATCGATTTATTTATAATTGCTAAATCCTGCCAAACTACTCTACCAGCACCAATATTTAAATGCCCCACTTCTGAATTTCCCATTTGTCCCTCTGGCAAACCTACATCCTCTCCACTTGTTGATAGGGTAGCTGAAGGATATTCATTCATGAGTTTTTTAAAAAATGGAATATTGGCTTGCGAAATAGCATTCCCTTTCGAATCAGGTGCAATGCCCCAGCCATCTAAGATGATTAATCCTAATTTCTTCATTTCGATTTTAAAATACAAAGTTAGAAATAAAAATGCAGAAGAATAGATGATTTATATTGGCAGTCTGATTATAAATATTGTTCCTGTAGGATTATTCTCTTTAATATCAATACTTCCTTTATGTATGGTTACAACTTTTTTTACAATGTATAAGCCTAATCCTGTACCTTTTGTTCTTCGTGTTTCTTCGTTGCCTACTCGATAAAATTTCTCAAATACTTTACTTCTTTCACTAAGATCAATTCCATATCCTTTATCACTAAAAGTTAAGTCAAGGTGATTGTTTGCTCTTTTTAATGATACAAGTATGTTTGCTGGACTAGGGCTGTACTTTTCAGCATTTTCGAGTAAGTTGTAAACTAATGAAGTAATCGCCAATTTATCACCTTTGAATTTTATATTGTTATCAATAGCTAAATCAATTTTCGATTCACTAAATATTCTTGTTTGATAATTTTCAATTAATTCAGCAATAAATGAACTTAAATTAAATTCCTCGAAATGATAATCGCTGTTTTGTGATTCTAAGCGGCTAGCAAAAAGTGCATTTTCAATTAATAAATTGATACGATCTGTTTCGTTAAGTGCTCTAGTAATAATTTCTTTCTTTTGATTTTCTTCGAGATTTCTTTTTTCTATTGTTTGAAGACTTAATTTAATTGCTGCTAATGGAGACTTGAATTCATGCGTAATTGATAATAAGAAATTCTTCTGCTGTTTAGCTAATTCAAATTCCTGATTAAATGCACGCTTTGTTCGATAGATTCCAAATATCAACAATGAAAGAAATACCGCTCCTTCACCCGCAACCATAGACCATCTTTTTTTTAGAAGATCGTTATACTCACGTTCTTTTTTTTCAAGGATAGCGTAGTCGTGCGTTGTATTCTTTGCAAATTCTATTTTTTGCTGATAGATCTCTTTGTTAAGTTTGATAAGTAAATAAGACCACCACGAAAATTGTAGTAAAACATAAAATACCAGCGAATAAAAAATTAGTAATGTTCTCGATGTTTTAACTTGTCCTGCCATGGCGACAAATTTAAACCGAATGATTTAAAAACAAGGTCTATTCGTCAAAAGATGTAGAGATATTATTTCCGTCAACAACTTTTATTACCTCCCATTGACCATTAGTGTTAAAATATTCAATTTGATATCGATCAACCCCTGGCATCCATTCTTTATAAGGTGTCCAGTTCAAATATGTGGTGCGATCAATAAGTTCACCTTGCAAATAGATAGAGCTACCTGAATTGCTATTTGACCCAAGTAAGCTACAATCGTTTTTCACGATTATTTGATAGTAATATTCTCCTGTATTGACGTCTGTATTAAAATCACTGTAGTTGGTAACGCCAGCCGGAACAGATGCAATCATACTGAAATTAGCATTGTCAGTTGAGCGGTAAATTTCATAGGAAGAAACTCTTTCTGGATGTAGCGCTGGTTCCGACCATTCAGTTAATACATAACGATTATCTACTACAGTCGATCTCATGACATCCACATGTTGATACTCTAAAATATTTGTAGGTGTTGCATTTGAACTATCGCTTAAAGCTGTGAATGTTGAAGAACATAAATCAGTTGCCTTAATCTGATAAGAATATTCAAATGGACAGAATAAACCTGTATCTAGGTATGATAATGTTGTGTTATTTAATGTTGCTATTAAAACAGAACTTCCACTTGGTTTTTCTGTACGGTATAATTCATAGGTGTTTAAATCACAACCGCCATATGGAGTCCACGATACATAAATATTCTGATTCGCTGTTTGTGCAGTAATATTGATACTCGTTGATGGATGTAGTTGATTTATTGCAATTGCATTGTCGCAATAGTCAATAGTCTGAATCTTGTAGGTATAAGTGTTGAATTTAGTTATTAAAGCTGTATCTACATAAGTGGAGTAGTTTGCCGCTGCGAAATTAATGGCGTTATTATCTGTGTAGATTAAATCATAAACACCAGTTGATGCATTTAAACGATATAGTTTATATTTCTTTAAATCATTTGCAAAACTATTTCTCCAAGTAATGCTCACTTCATTATCTGATAATACTGATACACTCATAATCGGATCTTCATCAGGAGGTATTGAGTCAGCAATATTAATGTAATTGTTTTTAGTAATTGTATCTCTACATCCATTTGAATTCAATACAATTAATGATATCGAATAATTGCCTGAGTATGGATAGTTGATAGTAGGTTCGAACATTGTTGATGTACTAAAACCTAGATCCCAATTATATGTTGAAGCAATTAGATGAGAAGAAGTATTGACAAAATGAACAGGAGAGTTTTTACATCCTAATGTATCGCTGCTATAGAAATTTGCAATAGGACTTTCTAAAATGGTGATGTTGTTTAAGGTTGTAGTATCTGAACATCCTAAATTATTATATGCAATTAACTGAGGATTGTAAATGCCAGGTTGTAAATAAGTGTAACTAGGATTATCATTTTGTGAATTAGCTGAATTTCCAAAACTCCAAAAATAATTATCAGCACTTGCAGAAAGGTTTGTAAAATTAATTGTTAGTGGATTGCATCCTTGATAGCTAGATGCTATTCCATTTGCTACAGGACTTTCTAAAATATGTACTATTGTTGATGTAGTATCTGCACAACCGTTAGCATTTGTTACAATCAGATTTGGATAATAGTACCCAGGATTACTAAAGGATGTTGTTGGATTTGTTAGATTACTAGATGATCCATTGCCAAACGTCCAGTTGTAAGTAGCATTAATCGTATCTGTTGAAATTGTTGTTAATGTTATTCCTGCAGGATTGCAAGCTAGTGTGTCACTTAATGTTAAT
>JBJOND010000089.1:0-8974 GCA_046052065.1 Bacteroidota bacterium
GAGGGTCTTGGGCAGTAGCTGTAAGGCCAGCAAATAATAACAATCCCAATAATAATCTCTTTATCATAATGATTTACTTTTGACTTCGGGGAACTTATACGGCATTATTTGATTTTGTTACAAAAATCTGAAATTTAATTGCAATAAACTCAAAATCGATTCCGTTAAAATTCCTCATTTATACTTCAAAGATGCGAATTAAGTTATACATCAATCCCACAAATTTAATTTTTCTTCTTTGAATTTACTTATTTTACAAAAAAAAATAAAAATAGGGTCTTTTGACCATTGAAAAGAACAAAATGCAAAAAGCAATATCATCCCGATTTGTATTAGTGATTATTTTAAGTTGCCTTTGGTCTTTGGGAGCAGGACAAACAATTATAATTAGCCCAAATTGGATAACTCCCATTGAAGTCTCCTCCGAAAAGGCTAATCTCAATTGCACTAATTGTAATTACTCTAAAGATGAACTTCATTACCCCTACCTACAAAAAGTGATTGAGGGAAATTGTCAGTTTACGATAGTTAGCAATTTTTATTCCCAATGCAGCACTTCGGAAAATGTACTTATCGAATCCTTTAATCTCGACTTCAATAAAACAATTACTAGTCAGCCGGGTATATCAAAAGGTCAATCATACACTATTCTAACGATTATTCCTTTCAGAAAAAGCGTCAATGGAGGCTATGAAAAACTTGACTCCTTGTCGATTAAAATTCAAAAAAATAATAGTAGTTACGAACGCGGGACAAGCACGACAGCAAGTAATTCTGTACTTGGAAATGGAGAATGGATAAAAATTTCAGTTGCAGAGAATGGAATTTACAAAGTTGATTATAGCTTTTTACAAAAAAGTGGATTGCTATCAAATGGCATCAATCCTGACGAATTAAAATTATATGGGAACGGAGGAGGTATGTTACCACTACCCAACAATGATTTTCGATACGACGATTTGCAGGAAAATGCTATTCAGATTTTTGATAGCGACAATAATGGATTGTTCAACAATGGCGACTATTTTCTTTTCTACGGAACTGAGCAAAACACATGGAAATGGAACAGCTCAGACAAAAAATTTACGCATAATAAAAATCTATTTAGTGATTCTACCTACTATTTCGTTACAATTAATAACAATGGAAATGGCAAGCGCATCCAAGATATTCCAGCATTAACAGGAACGCCGCCAACAAGAACAGTTAATCAGTTTATCGATTTTGCATTTCATGAAAAAGACGAATTCAATTTTATTAAATCAGGACGCAAGTGGTATGGAGATGCATTTGATGTTGACATAAATCAAACATTTGATTTTAACTTTCCGAATCTACAGCCAGGGAATGTTAAACTAACATCAGCTGTTATTTCAAGAACATCCACCAATACTTTTAGCTCTAGTAAATTTTCGATTAACTATAACGGAGCTACTGTTTTAAATCAGTCTATATCAAACGTTGGAACAAACTATACAGATGATTTTGCGCGAGCAAATACAGCATCAACTTCATTTATTGGCATCAACGACAATATCAGTTTAAATTACATTTACACTCCTTTCAACTCTTCCTCTACTGGCTGGATTGACTACATAGAATTAAATGCTATTCGAAAACTCACTTTCACTGGTAACAACATGGCTTTTAGAGATGTTGATACCATCAATCAAAACGCTATTAGTCAGTTTGCAATTTCAAACATAAACGGCGAAAAAATTTGGGATATTACTGATTTGACCAATGCTTCCAACCAGCAATACGATTTAAATAATTCAACGGCTGTTTTTCATTCGAACAATCAATTAAACGTTGTAAAAAACTTTTTCATTTTCAGTGATAATTATAAAATTCCAACATTTGTTGGAAGTGTTAAAAATCAAAATTTACATGCCTTACCACAAAGCGATTTTTTGATTATCACCAATGCAGATTTTCTTTCGGAAGCTGAGCGATTAGCTAATTTCAGAAGGACAAACGACGGTATGAAAGTTGTCGTTGTCACGACTGATGAAATATTCAATGAGTTTAGCTCAGGTTCTCAAGATGTTTCCGCAATACGCGATTTTGTAAAAATGTTTTACGATCGATCTGTTACTTTAGGAACACCTCCAAAATATGTTCTTTTATTTGGTGATGGTTCCTATGACCCCAAAAACAGAATTGGTGGCAACACTAACTTTGTTACCACTTTTCAGTCGGAAAATTCTATTTCTTTAATTGGCTCTTATACGTCTGATGACTTTTTTGGAATGCTTGACGTCAACGAAGGTACGTTAACAGGAGCAGAATTAATAGATGTAGGAATTGGCAGAATTCCAGTAAGAGATATTACAGATGCCCGATTAATGGTAGATAAAATAATTACCTATGAAACTCCGGGCAATACTAGTTCAGTGGCTTCTTGCGCCTCTAATTCATCATCGCGATTTGGCGATTGGCGAAATGTACTTTGCTTTGTTGCTGATGATCAAGATAGGAATTTACATTTCCGTCAAAGTGAAAGAATTGCATCTACTGTATCAGCTAATAACCGAGTTTATAATATAGATAAAATTGTTAGTGATGCTTATGAGCAGGAATCGACACCAGGCGGACAACGATATCCAGAGGTTAACGAAGCGATTAATAAACGAATTGAAAAAGGAGCTTTCTTGATTAATTACACAGGACATGGAGGAGAGTTGGGATGGTCATCAGAAGCAATTTTAAATATAGATATGATTAATAGCTGGTCAAATCTTAATTCGATGCCAGCGTTCATTACAGCAACCTGCGAATTCAGCAGATATGATGATCCGAAAAGAACAGCCGCAGGTGAATTAGTTTTATTAAACAATAAAGGCGGAGGTATTTGTTTATTTACCACTGTACGTTTAGCTTTTGCTTTAGACAATGAAGTAATCAATGGCGATTTATTGAAATACATGTTTAATCCGATAAATGGACAAATGCCTTGTGTTGGCGATATACAACGTTTAGCAAAAATCGAGAATCCAGGAAACAGAAATGTTACCTTACTTGGCGACCCTTCAATCCGATTAGCCTACCCTACATTAAAAGTAGCAACAGAAGAAATCAAAGAAGATGGAGTTGTTTCAGATACACTAAAGGCTTTAAGCAAAGTGACTATTAAGGGAAAAGTAACCGATCAAAACAACATCTTGCAATCGAATTTTAATGGCACCGTTTTCACCACTATCTTTGATAAAGAGAAAAAAATATATAATCTTGTGAATGATGCAACTGGCAACGATGTTAGTTTGCCTGATAGTTTTATACTTCGAAAAAATATTATCTATAGAGGAAAATCGTCGGTGACAAATGGCGAATTTACTTGTAGTTTTATAGTGCCAAAAGATATTAACTATCAATTTGGATCTGGGCGATTAAGCTACTATGTACATGATGAAGTAAGTGATGGAAATGGTTATGACGAAGGAATTTTAATTGGCGGTATTTCGGCAAACGGATTAAACGACCAAGATGGCCCAACTATTAATCTCTTTTTAAACGATGAAAATTTTACAGCTGGTGGATTAACCAGTGAAGACCCCATTATATACGCTCGTTTATCAGACTCAAGTGGAATTAATACAGTTGGAAACGGAATCGGCCATGATATTACTGCTTTAATAGACAATAATCAGCAATCAGTTCTCGTTCTGAACGATTACTACGAATCAGAATTAAACAGTTATCAAAAAGGAATCGTGAAATATAAATTATCGGAATTATCGGAGGGGCCTCATACCTTAACCTTTAAGGCTTGGGATATAAATGGCAATTCTTCAACATCCAACACCGAATTTGTAGTAGCTAATTCGTCAACACTTGCCTTAGACCATGTATTAAACTATCCGAATCCTTTTACCACCAACACTTCCTTCTATTTTGAGCATAACAAACCTTGCACAGGCATGACTATCCAGGTTCAAATATTTACAGTTTCAGGTAAATTAATCAGAACTTTGTCGGACTATCAAATTTGCGATGGATATAGAAATAACCCATTAACCTGGGACGGAAAAGATGATTTCGGAGATAAAATAGGACAAGGAGCTTATATCTATCGATTGAAAATCAGAACTGCTGATGGGGAAACGGCGGAGAAAATTGAGAAGCTGGTCATCCTTCGCTAAAAATAAAAAAATAGAATTTATACGCTAAATACTTATATTTGCCAACTTACAAAAAGAGAAGATTCGTCTATTATGAAATTGAATTATAAAGTAAAACTCGTTTTTGCCATCTTTCTTGGAACAAGTCAGATTGCTTTATCTCAGACTAGCACCCAATCAAATTTATTAGGTCAAATTAACACTATTACGACAGCAGTACCTTTTTTAGGAATTTCTCCTGAAGCAAGAGCAGGAGGAATGGGTGACATTGGCGTTTCTACTTCTGCGGATGTAAATTCAATTCATTGGAATCCGGCTAAACTTGCATTTAACGAAAAGAAAAGTGGCTTTGCTGTTTCATATACACCATGGTTAAAAGCATTAGTAAACGATATGTTCATTGCATACGTATCTGGTTATTCTAAGTTAAAAGGACAACAAGCAATTGGAGGATCCTTAAGATATTTTTCTTTAGGTAACATTACTTTCACAGATAATAATGGTAATACGATTCGTGATTTCAAACCAAATGAATTTGCATTGGACCTTGCTTATTCAAGAAAGCTAAGTGATAACTTTAGTGGTGGTATGGCATTGCGTTTTATTCATTCAAACTTGACAGGAGGAACTGCAGTTGAAGGTGCAGACAGTAAAGCGGGTAACTCAGTGGCCGCTGATGTTTCGGGTTTCTATCAGAAGGAAATTGAAGTTGGTGGAATGGACGCATTATTAACAGCGGGTATAAATATCAGCAACATAGGAGCTAAAATTTCTTATACCGAAACGGGAACTAAGAACTTTATTCCTACTAACTTGAGAATTGGTCCTGGATTAAAATTAAAACTTAACGAGTACAATGATTTATCATTCGGTTTAGACTTTAATAAATTACTAGTTCCGACTCCTCCAATTTATACACAAGATTCAATGAATAGCTCTAATTCTGTTATCTTATTCGGAAAAGATCCAGACGTAGGAATTGCACAAGGAATTTTCCAGTCTTTTAGTGATGCTCCAGGTGGAGCAAGAGAAGAGTTGAGAGAAATAAATATTGGCTTTGGAATGGAGTATTGGTACGACAAACAATTTGCATTCAGAGCTGGATACTTTTTTGAAGACCAAACAAAAGGAAACAGAAAATACTTTACACTTGGTGCAGGATTACGTTACAATGTATTCGGACTTGATTTAGCTTACCTGATTCCAACTGACCAAAGAAACCCATTAGAAAACACACTGCACTTTACATTAACATTCGACTTTGATGCGAATTCAGGCAATAAAGAAGATATAGATACAGAATAATAAATAAGGGCGAAAGCCCTTATTTTATTTTAACACACATGAAAATTAAAGTAGGATTCGGATTTGATGTCCATCAATTACAAGAGGGCAGAAAACTTATATTAGGCGGAGTAGACATCCCACATGTAAAAGGTGCCCTTGGTCATTCAGATGCTGATGTAGTCATACATGCATTGTGCGATGCCTTATTAGGTGCCGCAGGATTAAAAGATATTGGTTATTATTTTCCTGATACAGATGCTGCTTTTAAAAATATAGATAGTACAATTTTACTGGCTCGAGTAATTGAGTTATTAGATGAAAGAAATTATTCTGTTGGAAATGCAGATATCAGTTTAGTTTTAGAACAGCCTAAAATCAAACCACATATTGATTTAATGAAAGAGCGCCTTGCTCCTATTTTAAAAATTAGTACAGAAGATATTTCTATTAAAGCAACAACTAATGAAAAGCTAGGTTATGTTGGTCGTGAAGAAGGGGTTGCAGCATATGCTGTTGTACTAATTCAAAAAGTTGTTTAACTCACTCTGCTAAAATTTGTTTTTTCTGTTTCGAGACGATTTAATTTCTCTCGAATAAAATTATGCCTTGGGTATGCTAATTTTGAATCTTGATTTACGATAACCTCTGCAACTGCTTTTGCTTCTTCCATAATTGCTCTGTCTTTAGCAAGATCAGCAATATGTAAATCGACTACCCCACTCTGTTGAGTTCCTGCTATATCTCCAGGACCACGTAAATTTAAATCGACTTCTGCTATCTCAAAACCATTATTGGTTTCGCACATTGTTTTTAAACGTAGTTTACCTTCACTGCTTAATTTGTTTCCTGTCATTAGAATGCAATAGCTTTGATCTGCGCCACGACCAACCCTTCCGCGCAACTGATGTAGCTGAGACAATCCGAAGCGCTCAGCGGACTCGATAATCATAATGGAAGCATTGGGAACATTTACTCCTACCTCAATTACTGTTGTTGCAACCATAATATTGGTTTTACCACTCACGAATCGCTGCATCTCTGCGTCTTTTTCAGCAGGCTTCATTTTACCATGCACGATACTTACAGAATATTGAGGTAACGGAAACTCTTTACATATGGCCTCATATCCTTCAAACAAATTAGCGTAATCAAGCTTTTCAGATTCTTCAATCAAAGGATAAACAACATACACTTGTCGACCTTTTGCAATTTCACTTTTCATAAATCCGAGGACAGCTAATCGAGCAGATTCGAAACGATGTGAAGTAGTAATTGGTTTTCTTCCTGGAGGCAATTCATCAATAACGGAAGTATCTAAGTCGCCATATAAGGTCATAGCAAGTGTTCGGGGTATAGGCGTAGCCGTCATAACTAAAACATGAGGTGCAACACCATCTTTCATCCATAGTTTTGCGCGTTGCTGCACACCAAAACGATGTTGTTCATCGATTACAACCAACCCCAGATTATTAAACTGCACACGATCTTCTATCAATGCGTGAGTGCCTATAAGAATCTTCAAGCGTCCTTCGGATAAATCCTGTAATAACTCTCTGCGCTTGGCGGTTTTTGTACTTCCTGTGAGTAGTTCTACTTGAACATCCATATCCTTCAGCGCTTCGCTAATGGAAATAAAATGTTGATTAGCTAATATCTCTGTTGGCGCCATTAAACAAGCCTGAAAGCCGTTATCGATGACCATTAGGATACTTAATAAAGCAACCATTGTTTTACCACTACCTACATCCCCTTGCAACAAACGATTCATTTGTTTGCCAGTGCCCATATCGATTCGAATTTCTTTCAACACACGTTTTTGAGCATTGGTTAATTCAAACGGAAGATAGTTTTTAAAAAATGTATTGAAAACATCTCCAATTACAGAAATAACCTTCCCTCTGTAAATTTCATTTCGTTGTGCCTTTGCACGCAAAAGTCGTAGTTGAATAAAAAATAATTCATCAAACTTCAATCTTCGTGTTGCTAATCGAAGCGACATTTCGTCTTTGGGAAAATGAATATTTATATAGGCTTCGCGCAACGACATTAACGTATGATTTTGCAAAACATCCATAGGGAAAACATCTTGAATAAAAGCTGGAATTGCTGTTATTAAATTTCGTTGCAGTTTTACAATTGCTTTAGTATCTAAACCTGTAGCACGTGCCTTTTCAGTTACGCTATATACACCTGTAAGCGAAGGTCCATTAAATAATTCTACTTTCGACGACTCTTCCATTTCTGGATGCACGATATTTAATTTTCCATTAAACGAAGACGGCTTTCCAAAAACGACATATTCAATATTGGGCTTTAAATAATTCTTAACCCATTTTAATCCTTGAAACCAAATCAGCTCAATGGAACCGGTATCATCCGAAAAAATCGCAGTAATTCGAGTAGTGCGCTTATCACCATGCGACTGAATCCTTGACAACTTACCTTTTATTTGAATATAAGGCATATCAGCATTCAACTCAACTACTTTATAAAACTTCGAACGATCGATGTATCGAAATGGATAATGATGCAGTAAATCTTCGAATGTAAAAATTGAAAATTCTTTTTTTAACACATCGCCTCTCTGAGGACCAACTCCTTTTAAGTATTCAATGGGTGTATCAAAAAATTCGCGACGTTGCATTAAACAAAATTAAAAAAATCAATGAACTGCATAAAAAAATCCCGACTCAAAGAGACGGGATTTGTTACTCGAAAATACAATAGTATATAATTATTGCACTTTTTTCACTGATACAGCGTTCAAACCTTTACGTCCTTCGATCACTTCGTAAGAAACAACATCGTTCTCGCGAACTTTGTCGATTAACCCACTGTGGTGAATAAAGATTTCTCTGTTTGTTTCGTCTTCGATAATAAAGCCATAACCTTTTGCTTCATTGAAGAATTTTACTTTGCCTGTTTTCATTTAATAGTAATTGATAAATTGTTGAATAATTACAAATGTAAAGAAAAAGAAATACAAAACTATTGTTGAAATGAACTAATTGTAATATAAACGTACTAATTTCTGACCCTTTTAAATGATCATTCCTTACATTCGCTTTCTATGAATACAGAACAAAATTACAGTGGCAACATAATCGACCTTTATAATCGTAAGATATTTAAAGGAACAATTGTGGTGAAAGATGGAATCATCATAGATATTAAAGAGGAATTTACCGAATCTGAAGTATACTTTTTACCTGGCTTTATTGATGCCCATATCCATATAGAGTCGTCGATGCTGGTACCCTATGAATTTGCACGTGTTGCTCTTAAACATGGGACTGTTGCAACAATTAGTGACCCGCACGAAATTGCTAATGTACTTGGGATTAGTGGGGTTCAATACATGATTGATAATGCAAGAAATGCCAAATTGAAATTTCATTTTGGAGCACCGTCTTGTGTACCTGCAACTAATTTTGAAACAGCGGGAGCAGTTATCGATTCTGATGGCGTTGAGCAGTTGCTAAAAATGGATGATATTTTTTATTTATCTGAAATGATGAATTATCCAGGAGTGTTATTCGATGATGAAGAAGTAGTACGCAAAATAG
>JBJOND010000090.1:0-8413 GCA_046052065.1 Bacteroidota bacterium
TTCTCATCGGTAAAAAGCCCTTCTTCTTTCTGTTTGCTAAATGTAGGTTTTAATAAAATTGTATCAGTTTGTTGTCCATTAATCAAACTATAAATTGTTACTTCAACTTCTGAAGTATCGTAGTAAATACTGTCTGTATATTGTGCCATCAAAAGCGCATTACCTTCACCTAGGAAACCCTTTTGAATGCGAACATAATGCACAGTATCATTTTTATTTAGTAATCCGTAAACAATTGGAGTTTCTTTGTACTCATCTAATATGTCTAGCGAATTATCGCAAGACGATATTAGGAGTCCAAATGCTAAAGCTAAAAGCAGAAAAACGGATGTTTTTTTCATTGGTCAAATGTAGTTAATCTCAATGTAAATCATTTGGTCAGCGAATAATAAATATATTAGCCTTTTAAAATAATGATCGATCAAATTATTGCCGGTGTCGGCTTAGGTTTATTAATGGCCATTATGATTGGCCCGGTGTTTTTTATGTTAATAAACATTAGCATCAAAAATGGTTTTCGTTCTGCTTTTTATTTTGCAACAGGAGTAGTTTTAAGTGATGGTTTTTATATCTCGGTTATAGAATTTAGCAAATCCCTTGTTGGGTTTATTGGTAGCCACCGGAATTGGGTTGCATTGCTCGGCGGATTGTTGTTAATTGGGTTTGGTTTAGCCTCAATAATTAAGAAAGTAGAAAATCCGAAAGAGATTGTAGTAAGAAATGATGTTAGTTCAAGGGACTTGTTTTTGGAAGTTGTAAAGGGCTTTGTAATGAATGCTTTGAATCCTTTTGTTTTGTTTTTCTGGATTGGAGTCAGTACTACTTTAGTTGTTAATAAGTCGGGTAGTTTGATAGAATCGTTTGTTTTTTTCGGTGCCACCTTAACGACCATATTTATAACGGATTTACTGAAAGGTGCGCTGGCTATTAATCTAAAAAAAATCATGACAGCACACTTTATTTCCTTATTGAACAAGGTTTCGGGAGTAGGATTGATCTTGTTCGGATGCCGTTTGATTTATTTGCTTTGGTCTGGCCAAATTTGAACTTAAGTTGTAGAATTTTTCATATTGGAAATAACTTATTTTTGATTCGTTCGTTAGAAATTTAAAATTGCCATTCCTCAGAATCAATTTATTGAATTATATTTACCCATTATTTTTCGCCTTCGGAGGAATTAAAAGGGGAATTTGATTTAATAAGAGTAAATTGAGTCATCCAATAAAAATGAACGCAGAGATATTAAAAGATATAGCTCCTGAAGTTAAATCGTTACTTTATAAGTATGTGAATGTTGCATCTGATCAAACAAAGGTTATGATGACAACTACTACTTTTAATATTCTTAACATTGATCGTCAATCGTTTGATGCTTTCGTTAATCTGAAAAAAATAAACGATATACGTTTTATCAACAAATTTCAAGAAGCAATTAATGAGAAACTCCCTCAAGGTGGAATTTATATTGGTTGCGTTGAAACACAAGACCAAAGAGCACTTCGTCTTAAAAAGAAATTCCCTCCTTTTATCTCACAAGTGTACCAATTTGGTGATTTTGTTTTTAAAAGGGTATGGCCAAAGTTGCCATTGTTTAAGAAAGTCTATTTTTTCCTAACAGATGGTAGAAATCGCGTAATGTCTAAGGCTGAAGCATTAGGTCGTTTGTGTTCATGTGGTTTTAAAATTTTAGAAATTAAAGAAATTAATAATAGGCTTTATTTTGTTGGTCGTAAAGAAAAAGATCCGGTATACGATTTAAGTCCTTCGTACGGTCCTTTATTCACCATGAGAAGGGTAGGTAAGGATGGTAAAACAATCAACATTTATAAATTTCGTACAATGTATCCTTATGCTGAGTATCTGCAAGAATATATTTACGAAACCAATAATTTAACCGAAGGTGGAAAATTTGCAAATGATTTTAGAATTACCCAATGGGGTGTTTTTTTAAGAAGATTTTGGTTAGATGAATTGCCAATGATTTATAATCTGCTTAAAGGTGATTTGAAAATTGTAGGAGTGCGTCCACTCAGCAGACATTATTATTCATTGTATACTAAAGAATTGCAGGAAAAGCGAAACGATTCAAAGCCAGGATTGCTGCCTCCGTTTTATGTTGATATGCCCAAAACGTTGGAGGAAATTATAAACTCTGAATTAAAGTATCTAAAAGAGTATGAGAAGGCTCCAATGAAAACTGATTTTCAATATTTCTGGGCTATTCTTAATAGTATTTTTATCAAAAAGGCAAGAAGTAATTAATCCTTTTTTGAGTAGGATGTTGCTATAATAAACGAGTTAATTTTATTACTTGCTAAGAAGGCTTTCGCTTAGAAAAAGTCGTTGCAAGAAAAATCTTCTTTTTTAGAATCTGGTTATGAATTGTAATAAAAAATGTAGCGAGGGCGGGGCTCGAACCCGCGACCTCAGCATTATGAGTGCTGCGCTCTAACCAGCTGAGCTACCTCGCCAATTGGGATTTAAGAGGTGCAAATGTATTAAAAATTGTCAAAACAAATAGGGTAGTGTCATTTTTTGGACTCATATGATTGAAAATGTGTTTAAAAATTTGTTTTTCGATAGTTGTTTTATGTAAATTAGTCAGTTAATAAAGCACAGAAATTAACTAGTTCAATTGACATCTCGGATAAATTTAAATTATGCCTAATTTATACTTCAAAAAGTATGTATTTACATTCATACTTATTACTGCAGTTTCACTCCTTGGAAAGTCACAATCACTTTCTAATTATCAATTTACGAGTACAACAAGTACTTTTAATTTGATAAGTGGTGGTACATTGTTAGGAAAAACAACTGCTTCAACCGGAAATATTCCTTCACTAGATAAGGCGGTTTATAATTTGACTGCCGGTACAATTCCGTTTTCATTTAAATATGAAAATAATTTTTATACCGGAATGTATGTTAGCTCTAATGGATTTATCACATTTGGTACTCTTGCTCCTAGTGTTTCTCTCAACTTACCGCTTTCTGACAATTCTGCATTTGCGGGAGTTTTATGCCCTATGGGGAATGATTTAAATGGTTTCTATAATGCAGTTGATACAACGAGAAATTCAGAAATCAGATATCAAGTTCAAGGTGTATCTCCAAACAGGGTGTTTGTTGTGCAGTGGAGATTTATGCGTCCGTGGTCAAGTGCGACTACTTTAGTAAATTATTTAAACTTTCAGGTTAGATTATATGAAACCTCTAATGCTATTGAATTTTGTTACGGCAATGTGGGAACAGGCTTTTCAGCATCAGCAGCTGGAACTAAAATGCAGGTGGGGTTAAGGGGAGTTAATAATACATTTCCTGCCAATGTGATGAACAGAAATGTTGTTACTGGTACTCATACAAGCTGGTTGAATTCAGTTGCAGGATCTGCAAATACATCTGACTGTAATCTTGGTGGCGCTTTAAATCCAAATAATGTGGTTTTCCGTTTTGCCCCACCTTCTTGTCCTGCTCCTTCTGATTTTTCTGCTACTTACGTAACAAAAACAAAAGCAACTATTTCTTGGTCCTCTGCTGTTGCTGCGCAAAAATATAAAATAGAATATGGGTTAAATGGATTTACGATAGGCTCAGGTACCAAAACAGAGGTAACAACGAATTCAATTGATTTAACAGGATTAGCAGCTCAGACTTCTTACCAGATATACGTTCGTCAGTTTTGTAGCTTAACGGATTCAAGTTCTAATCAAAGCTTTGTTTTTACAACTGGAAAAGATGGAGAAGACTGCTTAACAGCATCAAGTTTAACTTTGCAAAATTCGGGTGCATCGCTAGTATATCAACCCGCTTCTTCGGGAGTTTCTTTAAATGCTCCCAACAACATTTGCTCTGATTCAATAGGTAGGGTTGGTGATGATGATGTCTGGTTTAAGTTCGTTGCTCCTTCAACAGCGAATTCGAAAATTGTAGTTACTACTCAAGCAGGAACTATTAACGATTGGGTTATGGAGCTTTGGTCGGATTGCCCCAGTTCAAATATCAACGCTTACAGTTGTGCTGATGATGTTAATGGTTTTATGCCAGAAATTTCTTTATGTCAGAATGAATATACTCCTGGTGCAACATACTACGTACGATTATGGACTTATTCAAGAGGGGTTTCCGGAACATGTGGATTAGCGGTCTATACAACAACAGAATGTCCTTTGCCGCCTAATAACGACGAATGCTCTACAGCAATATCGCTTGCAATAAATCCGCCTCAGTCTTGTCCTTCAAATAATCAGACCTTTACAAATTTATATTCTACTGTTTCAACGGCTGCTGCGCAAACATGTGATGCTGCAACCGCTGGTTATTCCGATGTTTGGTTCAAGTTCAATACAGGTAACTTTGGAGATATCAATTTGATGATTACTCCTGGAACGGCGGTTGGATTAAAAGCTGCCTTGATTTTTGAATGTGGAGGATTCGAAATCCAATGTTATTCAAACCCTAATGGCACCTTTGCGCTAAACGGATTAAATCCACAAGCTGATTATATTTTAAGAGTATGGACTCCTGCTACAGGAACCCCAGGAACATTTAGTTTGTGTTTGTCTGATCAATGCGATGATCCTACTGCAACTATCAGCGGGTCTTTTGCAATTTGTTCTGGAGTTAGCGTTCAAGCTAAAGTTGATTTGACTGGCTATTCACCATGGACATTCATTTACTCAGACGGAACCACAAACACATCTGTTACAACCTCAACTAGTCCGTATTATATCAACCTATCTCCGACATCTTCAAAAAATTATACTTTAACTAGCGTTACCGGACCTTATTGCTCAGGGATAGTTTCTGGAAGTGCGGTTGTTAATGTTTCAGTACCACCAGTTGTTACTTTGAATAACTTAGGAACTGTTTGTACCAACTCTTCAAAGATATTGACACAAGGAAGTCCTTCAGGTGGTACGTATAGCGGATCATTTGTTCAGTCGGGAAGTTTCTTTGGTAATTTATCTGGACCTGGCACATTTACCGTTACTTATACCTATGGATTAGGAACAGGTTGCCTTCGATCAGCATCGAATACAATTACAGCAGTAACGGCACCTGTTATCACTAGTTTTTCGCCTTCAACAGGTCCTGTTGGTACTCTTGTAGGAATTTCTGGTTATAATTTTACCGGAGTAAATAACATTCAATTTAATGGTGTATCAGCTACCCAGTATAATGTGATTAATGACTTGGCAATTCATGCTAACGTACCTAGTGGTGCAACCACAGGCGCAATAAAATTGACAAATTCAGATGGTTGCTTCACCTCAACTTCAAATCCATTTGGAGTTGGTGTTCCAACTCCTTCATGTAATGTGACTATTAAATTACTCATTGAAGGGTTTTATGCAGGTAATAATGCATTAATCCCTGTTTCAGATGCTGTTAATGCACCACTAACTGTAGATACGATAAGTGTTTCATTATATTCAAGTGCCTTTCCATACAATTTTATCACTACTAGAAAAGCAGTATTAGATGTAACAGGAAATGCATCTGTATCATTCCCGAGTATTTATTCGGGTGGTAATTATTACCTTGTAGTTAATCACCGCAATTCGATTGAAACTTGGAGTAGAAATCCTATTCAATTGCCATTGGGAGGAATTAGTTATAACTTTACTAGCCCAAATTCTTTCCAAAGAAGTAAAAACACAACAAATAAGCCCTTTAATAGTAATTAGATCTTTTATGAATTTAATTCATCGAAATTTCTAAAAATATCAAATTTTAAAAATTAGTCCAACAACCTTTTTTATGCGAAAACATCTATTCAAATTCCTAATGACTCTTCTGTTGATTACTGGAGGTCATTTTTTTGCAAATGCGCAAGTAAGTCTCTATGATTTTATTCAAAGTAACGGCACTTACGCAGAGCTTACAGGAGCTACAACTTTAGCAACAGCAACATCAACGACAGGTGCAGGTTCGTTAGATGATTTAAATTATAGCCTTGCAACAGGTACAATTCCTTTTTCATTTGTTTACGATGGGGTTTCCTACACGGGTTGTACAGTAAGTACAAATGGTTATATCACTTTTGGAACAACTGCACCTGCAACGAATAGTTATACACCAATTTCTGCAACAACTGCATATGCAGGAGCGGTTTCAGCATTAGGAGGTAATTTGAATGCTTATTTTATCTCTGGTAATGCTGCTCAGACAGGTTCTATTAGTTATCAAACCTTGGGTACAACACCCAATAGAAAGTTTGTTATCCAATTCAAGAATTTTAAACCTTCAGCACAAAGCGGAACAACCTTTACAACTGCAATAAATTTTCAAATTGCATTGAATGAATCTACGAATGCAGTAGATGTTATTTACAATCTCACGCCGGGAACCTATACTACAGGGTCTTATCAGGTTGGTTTGAGAGGAGCTAATAACACCTTTCCTACAAATATTAAAAATAGAGGAGTTGTTACAGGAACCAATACCTGGGCAACATCAGTTAATGGATCTGCAAATACATCAACATGTGGCATTTCTACGAGTCTTTTACCTTCACAAGGCTTGACTTTTCGATATGCTCCAACAAATTGTCCATCTCCAACAAACTTATCAGCGTCACAAATCACAACTAATAGTGCAATAGTATCATGGACAAATCCAGTTTCAGGAGGCACCTTTACTGTTGAGTACGGTCCTGTAGGCTTTATACCAGGTACGGGAACAACGATTAGCTCATCATCAACTACAGCAACAATTACAGGACTTTCTGCTTTAACTGCTTATAGTTTTTATGTTCAGAAAAGTTGTGGTGTCGGTAGCAGTAGTTTAAATGTAGGTCCTTCTAATTTTAGTACTGGTGGTATAGGGGAAGATTGTTCTACTGCACCTTTATTATCAGTAGCATCTTCTTTAGCGACATGCAACTATACAACAGTTTCAACAGGTGTTTCTATAAATGGTCCTACATCATTTTGTTCAGATATCAATGGTAACCAAGCAACCAATGACAAGTGGTTTAAGTTTGTAGCACCAGCGAATGGAAAGAAATTAGTTTTAACAACACAGGCAGGAACAAATAACGACTGGGTTATGGAAGTATGGACAGGTTGTCCAGGAGGAACAGCTTACCAGTTTAATTGTTCTGATGATGTAAATGGTGGTATGCCAGAAATAGCACTTTGTCAAAATGAATATGTTGCAGGACAAACCTATTATGTTAGGGTATGGACTTATATTCCATTCTCAACTGGTACAATGAACTTATGTATTTATGAAACAACAATGTGCCCAGTTGCTCCGAGTAATGATAATTGTGCAAATGCAATACGACTAAGCGTAAATCCACCATTGTCATGTACAACTAACGCAAGAACATTTTTAAATAATTTCGCAACCGCAAATACTGATGCTGCAACATGTGATCCTTCTTTACTAAAGGGTGATGTGTGGTTTGTATTTAATACGGGTAGTTTTAGTGATGTTGATTTAACGATTAATTCGCTAACCGCTGTTAATCTGAAAGCACAGTTGTTATTTGAGTGTGGAGGGTTTGAAGTTAATTGCTGGAACCCAGGAACTGGTACAAAAACAATAACTGGGCTGAATCCTCAAGCTGATTATATTTTAAGAGTTTGGACTGATTCAACAGTAGCAGGAAGTTTTAGTATATGCATTACCGATAGATGTTCCAATCCTACAGCTACAACAGCTGGTACATATTCAACATGTACTGGAAATACAGTTTCGATTCCTGTAACATTTACCGGTGCACCTCCGTTTTCTTTAACCTATTCAAATGGTTCTGTTTCAGCTACAGTAACTGGTATAACAACAGCCAACTATAATTTAGTAGTTACTCCATCAACTACTTCAACTTATACATTAACATCAATGAGTGATGCAACATGTAATGGTTCTGTAAGTGGAAGTGCGGCAGTCACAGTAATTACCCCTCAATCTGTTACATTAAATGCCTTTTCGCCAGTTTGTGATAATGCGCCTGCTCAGGTATTATCAGGAGGGTCTCCTTCTGGAGGTGTATATTCAGGGGTGGGTGTAACAAATGGAGCTTTTAATCCAGCTTTTGGAACGCAAACTATAACTTACACCGTTACCTATAGCGTTGGTTGTACTAGAAGTGCATCAAGAACCTATACCGTTAATCCATTACCATCAGTATCATTATCGTCATTCTCTTCGGTTTGTAGTAATACCGCACCATTTGCTTTAACAGGTGGTACACCAGCAGGAGGAAATTATTTTGGCAATGGGGTTTCGAATAATATTTTTAATCCATCTGCGGTTAATCCTGGTACTTACGTAATTACTTATTTCTACACTACCCCTGATGGATGCACCGCAAACGATACATCTACAATTGTTGTATCAGCATGCAATGTTTGTGTTAATCCGCCAACCGTTAATGGGGGAGTTGATAAAATAATTTGTT
>JBJOND010000091.1:0-8364 GCA_046052065.1 Bacteroidota bacterium
AATACTCAGAATCCAAAAAACCTTGCTGCTGGTGAATTAATTGCCCGTTAATATTATATAATTCAAATGCAAATTTTTTACCCCTTAAACCTTTTGCATTTACAAAAGCCGTTTGCCAGTTTACATCGTAATAAACGGTTATGTTGTTTTTGTAGCCTACTGCTTCGGTAATACCTACGGTTAGCGTATCGCAAGGGCTACCTATTAAGGGGCCTAATTCGTAATCAGGGTTGTTAGGAAGACCAACATAAGCTCTATGCCCTCCCAAATTAAAACTAAATGGTTGAAAATCGCAGGCTGCACCAGCACTATCCGGATAATTAATAACAGATATATTTGAGTTAATTAAATTCCAAGTGGTATCACAATATAAATAATCAAACCCACAATCTAGAGAATTGCCCATTGCACTTAGGTAAATTTTACCATCAGGACCTGGTTGTAATAATCCAAGTTGTTCATTATCATCTGCTGGTAAACGCAATAAAGTATCCGAACTAGCAAGAAAATTAGGTGCGTTTAAATCATATTGAACTAAATAGGATGTATCGCTACTTGTTCCTGCTAAAAAAGTTGATACATATAATTTACTATCATCTGGTGAGACAGCCATGCTCCAATAATTTCTTCGCCAAGTTGTAGCGTATGATGCTAAAATTGTATCGTTACTTAAACTACCAGTGCATCTATTGAAATCAAAACATTCAATGAAGCCAGCATTTAAACAGCAATATAATTTATTGCCATTTAAATTAAATTCCAATCGTTGTAAACCACCACCCGCAAAATTCAATCCAATATTTTGTTGATTGTAAAGGCTAATACCGCTTGGTGAAACCAGATAAATATAAAACGCATTTGTAGGTATTGTGGAACTCCAATCACGAACTATAACCCACCAATCACGACCATTACCATGTTTTATTGCAGTCAAGCAATCAGCTACAGTAAAGCTTTGCAACTGTACATTCTTTTGAATTACATATCCATCTCCATTGTTTAAGCTTAAATCAAGTATATTATAAAAAAAACCAGTCGGAGAACTAATCGTTTCCCCGGCGGTAAATATATAGAATTGACTTAAATTTGCAGGATTTGGAATAATTAACATATCATGATACCATAAAGTACATTTAAGACTGTCCCCATTTACAATTTTTTGATGGTTTTTATTTACAATGTATCCATAGTTATAAGTATATGGTGGGTTTGGTGCTCTCCATATGTCTAAATTAGGCGAACCTCCATAAAATAATAAATCACCCAAACTGTCGCATATACTTACACATGTGCCACGTACCCTTAAAACACTTTCTCCCGGCACTGGATTAGTTAGATTTTTGAAGTTAATTCCAGCACTATCCCCAAAAGTCCAATAACGATCAGTGAATTGGGCATTGCTTGTGATAGAAGCTATGTTCAATAACAGAATTAAAAAAAAAGTTCTTTTAAGCATTTATTTTAGGATTATTACCTTCCAATTATGAAGGGTTCTTATGTTTGTTTCAAATATATAAAAAATGGAACTGTTTTGAATAAAGTATACAACTTCAAAGCGGACCAGCTTTCACCACTTTACCCCGAGAACACCTCGGGACTACAACAAAATCACTATTCGGAAATTTACTATTCGGTTATTACACGCTTATATCCATTTACAAACGTTTAATATCTAGCATATCATTCAAACAAAAAATCCCGAGATGACTCTCGGGATTTTAATTTTATCTTTTGTTGGTATTTTTACTTCACATACCCACTCGCTTTCTCTAACACCGCTTTTAATCCATCAACATTTTTACCACCGGCAGTTGCGTAGAAAGGTTGTCCTCCACCACCGCCTTGAATGTCTTTCGCTAATTCACGAATGATGTTGGTTGCGTTCAATGATTTTTCTGCGACTAAATTTTCTGCGATGATTAATGAAATCATTGGCTTGCCATCAGCATCCGATGCTAGTAAACAGAATAAGTTATCAATCTGATTTTTTAATTCGAAGGAAATATTTTTAATCGCCTCTGCTGGTAAGTTGACAGTTGCAACGATGCAGTTAACACCATTGATATTTTCTACATTACCCATCAATTCTTTCTTGATGCCTTGCGCTTTCTCATGAACAAATTGTTCTACTTGTTTCTTCAATGAATTCGTTTCTTCAATCAACGATTCAACGCCTTTCACAACATCTTTCGGATTGTTTAAAAGCGATTTCACCTGCGCCATTACCTGCGATTGCTCTTTGAAATAATTCTCTGCCCCCTCACCTGTGATTGCTTCTATACGGCGAACACCTGCTGCTACAGCGCCTTCTGCTACTAACTTCACTATTCCGATTTCTCCTGTTGCAGCTACATGCGTTCCTCCACAAAGTTCAACAGAATAAGAAGGATCAAATGTGATTACTCGAACAAAGTCGCCATACTTCTCACCAAACAATGCTGTTGCTCCTGAATCAATTGCTTTTTGAATAGGCACGTTGCGTTGCTCGTTCAGCATGATATTTTCACGCACTTTCTGATTAACGATTTTTTCAATCTGTAAAATTTCTTCATCCGACACTTTTGCGAAATGCGAGAAGTCGAAACGCGTTTGTTGCTCATTTACCAATGAACCTTTTTGCGCTACATGCGAACCCAACACCTGCTTTAAGGCAGAATGAATCAAATGTGTGGCACTGTGATTTTTGGTAATTGATGCACGACGATTAGTATTGATTGTTGCTGTAAACGTCGAATCTAAATTCTTCGGTAAGGCATCAGCGTAATGAACAATCAGATTGTTTTCTTTTTGTGTATCAGTGATGAAAATTTTATCTCCATCTGCTTCCAACGTACCCGTATCACCTACTTGTCCGCCACTCTCTGCATAAAAAGGAGTTCTGCTTAATACAATTTGATATTGCTCTTTATTCCCTTTTTTAATCTTGCGGTATTTTACAATCTCGCAGCTAGAAGTTGTTTCATCATATCCAACAAACTCTACACTGTCATCATCACACACCTGCGTCCAATCGTCGGTTGTCATGGCCGTTGCTTTACGCGAACGATTTTTTTGTTCTTCCATGCAACGATTAAATCCTTCCATATCAACCACCTTTCCATTCTCACGCGCCATCAATTGGGTTAAGTCGATAGGGAAACCGAAGGTATCATACAATTCAAAAGCAAAATCGCCAGCGATAGTATTTCCTTCATACGCTTCAAACTTTTTGATACCTGTATCTAACGTTCGTAAGAAAGAAAGTTCTTCTTCGTTAATCACGCGGGCCACAAAATCACGTTGTGCATTTAACTCTGGGAATACATGTGCAAATTGTGTTGAGATAATATCAACCAGCTTATATAAAAATGCTTCTTTTAAATTTAAGAAGGTAAATGCGTAGCGAACAGCACGACGTAAAATACGACGAATCACATACCCTGCTTTGTTGTTGGATGGTAATTGTCCATCGGCGATAGCAAAAGAAATCGCACGAATATGATCCGACAATACACGCATAGCAATATCTGTTTTTTCAGAAGTGCCATATTTAATTCCTGAAGCTGCTTCAATAAAATTGATAGTAGGCGTAAATACATCGGTATCATAATTTGAAACCTTCATCTGAATAGCCATACACAAACGCTCGAAGCCCATTCCTGTATCCACATGCTTCGCAGGAAGCGGCTCTAAGGAACCATCTGCCTTGCGATTGAATTCCATGAATACATTGTTCCAGATTTCAATTACCTGAGGATCGGAGGTATTGACTAAATCTTTTCCATCAATTTGTTTACGTGCCTCTTCAGAACGTAAATCGATATGAATTTCAGAACAGGGTCCACAAGGGCCTTGCTCACCCATCTCCCAGAAATTATCTTTTTTATTTCCACGTAGGATACGATCTTCAGGAATCCACTTTTTCCAGAAATCGTAAGCCTCTTGGTCAAATGCTAAATTTTCTTTTGCATCACCTTCAAAAACGGTCACGTATAAACGATCCTTCGGAAGTTGATATACATTTACGAGTAAGTCCCACGCCCACTCAATTGCTTCTTCTTTGAAATAATCGCCAAACGACCAGTTACCAAGCATTTCAAACATGGTATGATGGTAAGTATCTACTCCTACCTCTTCCAGGTCGTTATGCTTACCTGATACACGCAAACACTTTTGTGTATTGGCTACACGCGTTGCGAAAGGAGTAACATTTCCGAGAATGATATCTTTAAACTGATTCATACCTGCATTGGTGAACATGAGGGTTGGATCATTTTTTACGACGATGGGTGCTGATGCGACAATGGTATGACCTTTCGATTTAAAGTAATCTAAAAAACCTTGTCTGATTTGAGCAGCTGTTTGCATAATGCCTCTTTTCGTTTACTAATTAATTTATTCTATTTTTGTAATAACAGGCAAATTTAAAAATATAACCAATGCCGAAGGCAAAATATTACTTCAATACTGAATCGTTGAAATACGAGAAAGTTATTGTGAGCTTTAAAAAGCGTTTAGGGCGTGTTTTAGGATGGCTTGCAACGGCTTCGGTATTCGGTACAATTGTCCTTTTGATTGCCTATAACTTTTTAGATTCTCCGAAGGAAAAACAGCTAAAACGGGAGATTGCCCAGTTACAAGATCAGTATGATTTATTGAACCAACGCATCGATTTAGCCAACTCCGTTTTAAAGGATTTACAAGTGAGTGACGACCAGATTTACCGAGTGGTTTTTGAGGCAGAACCTATTCCGGCAGAGGTAAGAGAGGCTGGCGCTGGTGGAATTAACCGTTATAAGTTATTAGAAGGATTTGATAATTCTGATTTATTAATCAAGACAACACAGCGCATTGATAAGCTGACGCGTCAATTGTATATTCAGAGTAAGTCGTTTGATGAGGTGTTTAAGTTAGCAAAGCAAAAAACGCAGATGTTGGCTTCTATTCCGGGCATACAGCCTGTTGCCATTAAAGGTTCATCGCGATTGGTATCTGGTTTTGGGTACCGTATTCATCCAATTTACAAAACATCAAAGATGCATACGGGCATTGACTTCGCAGCACCTACGGGAACACCTATTTACTCAACTGGAAATGGTGTTGTTAGTCAGACAGAGTTTAACGGTCGTGGATATGGGAACAACGTTGTGATTAATCACGGATATGGTTATCAGACCTTATACGGACACATGACTAAGTTTGTGGTTCGTCCTGGGCAAAAAGTGCAACGTGGCGATCTAATAGGTTATGTTGGAAGTACGGGGTCTTCGACTGGACCTCATTGCCATTATGAAGTTATCAAAGGCGGACAAAAAATTGACCCAATTAATTATTTTTATAACGACTTGACGCCTCAAGAATACGAGCAAATTCGAATTCTCGCAGCACAGGAAAATCAATCATTCGATTAAAACTATTGCTTATGCCTATCATGGATTTCGACAAAGAGCCAGAGCGCTTGTATTATAGCATCGGCGAGATAGCAGAGATGTTTAAAGTGAATACTTCGTTGATTCGTTTCTGGGAGAATGAATTTGAAATTCTTCAACCGAAGAAGAATAAAAAAGGCAATCGTTTATTTACTCCGGAAGATTTGAGCAATCTGAAAATTATTTTTCACTTAGTAAAAGAAAGAGGCTATACGTTGGAAGGAGCAAAGAAAAAATTGGCAGGCAACAAGAATGACATCGAAATACAGATGCAATTAAAAGATACCCTTACACGCATGAAGGGCTTTTTGACAGAGCTGAAAGAGTCGTTATGATTTTTTAAGACTACTAACTTTAAACGTAAAGAATTTGTGAAATAGGAAGCTGAGCACTCCAATTGAGAGTGCCGATACTGCACGTGCAAATGTTGGGAACCATTCCAATTGATGAATCAGGAAATTCATAAAGAAATAGTTTAGCATCAACACAAATAAAGCTACCATCACAAAACGAAAGAATGCGGATGATGTTTTCATTTCAGAATCAGTAAACACCAAAAATTTCGAAATGGAAAAGTTAGTTACTAATCCGCAGGAATAAGAAATTACAAGCGAGATTGTTGTTGCTTTTAAAAAAAAACTTCCGAGCAAATTAACAGGTTGCTTATCGAATGCATAATTAAAGCATAGGTAATATAAGCTTACATCAACAACAGTTGCTACCCCTGCGGCAATAAAATATTTAAATACGCGCGACTGAAGAAATTCGAAAATTTTATCCATTAATAAATACTATTCTTAGAAAGGTAGTTACTAACGTAATCGCGTACACCCTCTTCTAGTGAAGTGAATGGTGTATTATATCCTTGACCAATTAATTTACTCATATCAGCCTCTGTGAAGTACTGATACTTATCGCGAATGTCAGCTGGAATATCGACGTATTCGATATCCGTTGCTTTACTCATCGCTTTAAATGTAGAATCTGCTAAATCGTAAAACGAACGAGCCTGTCCTGTTCCTAAATTATAAATGCCCGATGCTACTTTATTTTGCATCAAGAAAACACAAACATTCACGAGGTCTTTCACATAAATAAAATCGCGAAGCTGCCAGCCATCTTTAAAATCGGGGCGATGCGAGCGGAACAATTTTACTTTTCCTGTATTATTTATTTGATGGAAAGCATGAAAAATTACCGATGCCATACGCGCCTTATGATACTCATTAGGGCCATATACATTAAAGAATTTTAGTCCTTGCCATTGGGGTGGCATGTTACTTTGTTCCAAAGCCCATACATCAAACTCTTGCTTCGACCAACCATAAGGATTCAGAGGATGCAACGAAGAAATTGCAGCATGATTATCGGCATAACCCTGCTCCCCACCACCATAGGTTGCAGCAGATGAAGCATAGACTAACGGAATGTTATTTTCAGTGCATGTATTCCAGATGGCTTTTGTATAATTCACATTCAGTTCATCGAAAATTTCTTTATTGAATTCAGTAGTATCTGTACGTGCACCGATATGATAAACAAATGTCACTCGTGAAGAATTTGCTTTAAACCAATCGAGAAAAATAGCGCGATCCATTTTATCACTAAACTTTTTAGTTGACCAATTCACTTTCTTTTGTTCGTTGGAAAAATCATCTACCATCAGAATATTTTCTATTCCGATACTATTTAACTTTCCAACTAAAACGCTTCCGATAAAACCTGCGGCACCTGTAACTACAATCATAATTTAAATAAATATAGGCTCTGAAATTTCAGGGATTATTCCTGCTTTAAAGCCTTCATTAAACAACGTCTCAATGGCTTTTTTACCATCTTGGCCCAAAGTTACCGAAAATTCATTCACGTATAAATGGATATGCTGCTGCTGAACGGCAGGGTCCATTTCTTGAGCGTGATGTGCAATATATTCTTTACTTGCTGTTGGATTTTGAAAAGCGAATTCAACCGATTGACGAATCAAATTATCAATATTCTTTTTCTCCTCTTTGGATAAACTGCGCTTAACGGCTATGCATCCTAAAGGAATTGGCAGTCCTGTTCTCTTCTCCCATAGCTCACCCAGATCAGCTACTTTAAATAGTCCTTTTTGCTCATATGTAAAACGATTTTCATGAATGATTAAACCCGCATCACATCGTCCACTTAACACAGCATCTTCAATATCCGAAAAAACCATTTCTCGTTTTGCCTTGCATTCAGGAACAAAAATGCTCATCAATAAATTAGCGGTAGTACGCGCACCAGGTATAGCAATCGTTTTATCTTTTAAATCCTCTAACGTTAATGGCGATTTACTAATGATTAATGGTCCGCAGCCACGACCAAGGGCGCTACCTGCATTTAACATCTGATACTTATCCGATACAAAAGTATAAGCAGCAAAGCTCATTTTAGTCACATCAAAACTTTCCTTTGCAGCATTTTTATTGAGCGCTTCAACATCTAGTAAATGAGGTGTCCACGCTTCATTCTCGGGCAAACGATTGTTAATCATTGCATCAAAAATAAAGGTGTCGTTAGGACAAGGTGAAAATCCGATAGTATAGCTTTTATTCATTAGTCTTGCAAAGGTAGAATTTGTAAATTATTTCAAACAATAATATTAAAATTGTTTAATTTGCAGACTAATGCAGCACGAAGAACCCGTTACAAGTAAAAAGAAAAGCAAACTTATCCGACTATTAATTATCATTAATGTCGCACTAGCTTTTATGCTTTTGTGTGTGCAGCTTTCTTGTAAGATTTCGCCAGAATCATTTTGGTTGTTTGAGCCCCTCTCCTACACCTATCCATTTATTGTTAGCGTTAATATTTTGTTTCTGATTTTTTGGGTAATCAGACGAAGTAAATACGCATTAATTTCTCTTGCGATTATTATTATGGGTTACGATAAACTGGCATTGATGTATCAGCCACCAATGTTTGTTATTGA
>JBJOND010000092.1:0-7942 GCA_046052065.1 Bacteroidota bacterium
CATGTTAGTCTTTGCTTGGTTTGTATCCTGATTCGTTTAGAATTCGTTTGCCATCACTAATTTGAAATAGTTTTTCTAACGACATTCCCTCTTGCTTCTTCATATAAGAGCGTACAATCTGCCATCCAATAAAGCCTCCTAATTTAGCAGGTGCTTCTTTAGGAAAACCACTAGTTGTATTTCCATCATTAATGAATTTTAAATACAGTTTTGGCTTGTTACTGAATAATAGATTATTATCCACTAATACCTTCCAAATATTTTGTTCATTATCAAATACCCAATCCAATTGTTTGGATGAATAACCAGTTTTGATTGTATCGTCTACATCAGGAACTAAAACTTCTAAAGCATAAAGAACCTTTCCTTGATAAATAATCTGGTTAATAAAGTTTTGTTCGGTGCTATCATTCATGTAATCGCTGTCTAACCATCCTTTCATAGCGTCCGTTACAATATATTCTTTGCGAAATTTTTTAATCAAATACATCGGCTGGCCAGTGCTTGGATAGTATTTATAATCTGATCCTAAATAAGCATGTAATCCAATTCCTAAATTGTTTTCAGTAGCAGTGATGTTACTGTAAAAAGGAGATAAATAGGTTGTTATTGTAGGGATTTTTTTCTTAGGGAATGCTACTTGATATCGACTAAAAGCATTCGTTAGTCCTTCATTAATTGCATCGATGTTTTCGTAATTTTTGTTGGATTCATCGTACACCTCTCTGATGTATTTGTCGTGTGTGTAGTCTTGTAGGTTTCTAATCAATTCAGGACTTATCGGTAATATCACTTTATTGCCAACTTTCACCAACATCTGTCTTGTTACAATTCCTGCTAATTTCAAACACCATAGATCGAAAAATTCTCCGTACTTATTTCGTAAATTAACTACTGCGCTACTATCAAAGGTTTCAATCGAAAATAATTCTCTTTCAAAGCGATTTATATTCAAAGTGATTTTCTTATCTGAAATTTCTACAGGTAGTGGTGCGTTTTTTTTCTTTTTGTTTTCGGTGCAGCTGCTAAGCCCAATTATTATCCCTAGTAACGAGATAACTATTGCAAATTTTCCTAATTTTAACGCATCAAATCTTAAAATCATGAAGAATAAGTTTTTATTAGTTTTAGTGATAGCATTATTGTCTGCGAATATAACGAACGCTCAGGAACAAAAATTTCATTTCGGGTTAAAAGTTGCTCCAACAATCGCTTGGATAAAGCCAGATACGAAAGGTTTAAATAAGGATGGTTCTAAGTTGGGTTTTACTTATGGCTTAATGGGAGAGAGTAATTTCGCGCCTAATTATGCATTCACATATGGCTTACAGGTTGCTTATCGTGGAGGAATTTTGAACTATGATACAGTAGCAATTTATCCTAGAACAAGTTTAGTTTTAAAGTATGTGGAGCTTCCTATCGGAATTAAAATGAAAACAAATGAGTTTAATCGTTTTCGTTATTTCGGACAATTTGGTTTGGTACCAGGATTGAATTTATCAGCTAAAGCCGCTACAGATAAAGAATCAAATATTGAATCGAAAGCGAATATCACAGATATTAATGTATCAATGATGATTGCAGTGGGTACCGAATATACTATTTCAGGGTCAACTACATTTTTAGCATCGTTAGAATTTAATAATGGTTTTGTTGATGTTTTAACTAAATCAAAAGACTCCGATCCTGAATTCAAGGCTATTTCAAATTATGTAGCGTTGAATCTTGGAATCATGTTCTAATTAGGTTTATCATTACTCAATGCTGCGTATTGCACTCGCTCAGTTAAATTATCATGTTGGTAATCTAACGTTCAACAAGAAAATTATTCTAGATAAAATTCACGAGTCGATAAATCAAAATGTCGACCTCTTGGTTTTTTCAGAGTTAGCTTTGTGCGGCTATCCTCCATTAGATTTACTCAATTACGATCACTTTATTGAAAACTGCTATCGCGATTTAAAAGAAATTGCATTGCATTGTAAAAATATTTCTGTCATTATAGGAGCGCCAACTTCTAATCCAGATATCAAAGGGAAAAATCTTTTTAATTCTGCGGTTCTAATTCAGAATGGTGAAATAACAGATGTCAGAAATAAATCGCTCTTGCCTACTTACGATATTTTTGATGAGTATCGTTGGTTTGAACAAAACAAATCATTCGCTTGTGTAAATGTGAAAGGGTTAAAAATCGCATTGACTATCTGCGAAGATCTTTGGAATATGGATGCAGATCCATTGTACACCAATTGGCCAATGAATGAACTCGTTAAAGAGTCTCCTTCATTAATGGTAAATATTGCTGCCTCTCCGTTCGACTACAATCATGAAGACGAGCGTAAAAATATTTTAAGAAAGAATGTTGCAACGTATAATTTGCCTCTTGTATATGTCAACCAAATAGGTGCTAATACAGACGTTGTTTTTGATGGAGGATCTTTAGCAATGGATGCTGATGGAACAATTATTAAGGAGCTGGATTATTTTAAAGAAGATTTTTTAATTGTAGATTTTGATACTTCTACAAACTCGTTTACCACTGACAAAAAAGTAAACTACGAAACGCCTTCTAAGATTTCTAAAATCAATAATGCACTAATACTTGGCATAAAAGATTATTTCGGAAAGTCAGGTTTTAAAAAAGCAATCGTTGGTTTGTCTGGAGGGATTGATTCTGCTGTTGTGCTAGCATTAGCTGCTGAAGCCTTAGGGTCAGCAAATGTGCATGCAGTTCTAATGCCTTCCGAATTTTCATCTCAACATTCGATTGATGATGCATTGTGCCTAGTTGAAAAATTAAAGTGCTCATATGAAATAATTTCAATTGCGGATATATTTAACCGTTATGAAAGTGCCTTAGCAGATTCTTTCAAGGACACAAGTTTTAATGTCGCCGAAGAAAATATTCAATCGCGCATTCGTGGTACATTGTTAATGGCTATAAGCAATAAGTTCGGATACATTTTATTAAACACATCCAACAAAAGCGAATTAGCAGTAGGGTATGGCACTTTATATGGCGATATGAACGGTGGGTTATCAGTTATTGGCGACCTATACAAAACAGAAGTGTATGAGCTCGCTAATTATATCAATCGTAAAAGTGAGATTATTCCTGTAAACACAATTACAAAAGCTCCGTCAGCTGAATTACGTCCGAATCAAAAGGATTCTGATTCTTTACCTGAGTATGATTTGTTGGATGCTATTTTGTTGGAATATATCGAAAAAACAAAAAGTGTTCAATCAATTATTCAAAAGTTGAATAACGCTGATGTAGTAACGAAAGTGATAAAATTGGTTAATGCTAATGAATGGAAGCGACATCAATTTGCTCCAATCATACGAGTTTCTACTAAGTCATTTGGTCGCGGACGAAGAATGCCAATAGTAGCTAAATACGAATAGCAATTATTTGATTTCCCAGGTTTCTCCACCTTTTAACAAAGCATCTAAATTTCCTTCTCCTTTCTTTTGCTTTGCGAATTCAATTTGATCGTTAAGGCCTTTTTCATAGCAAGCACGATTGTTTTCGTAAAACACACCGAATGGTCTAGGTAAATGCCCTGTTCCATCTACAGGTCTTTCAAAAAATCTGGAAAGAATACCCGCCTTTGTTAAATCACTTTCATCATGAACCCATAAGTCATTAACACTATGTTGGCCATCTTCTAATGATACAATCGTAGGCTTGAATCCATCCAACATAATTCCTTTGTCTGAATTCTGTCCAAAAACTAAAGGCTTATTATCTTCTAAAAAGATAGTCTCTTCTTTCTTGCTTGATTTTTCAGTAAAGATTTCAAAAGTACCATCATTAAATACATTACAGTTTTGATAAATCTCTAATAATGATGTTCCGATGTGAGCATTTGATCTTCTTAGCATATCTTTCAAATGAACAGGGTCTCTATCCATCGAACGTGCAATAAAACTTCCTTCAGCACCTAATGCTAATGCAATCGGATTAAACGGATGATCTACAGAGCCCATTGGAGTCGACTTAGTAACTTTACCTTCTTCGGATGTAGGAGAATATTGTCCTTTTGTTAAGCCATAAATCTGGTTATTGAACAATAGTAAATTAACATTGAAATTTCTTCTTAGTAAATGGATAAAATGATTTCCTCCAATCGATAATGAATCACCGTCACCTGAAATAATCCATACGCTTAATTCTGGACGCGTTGCTTTTAATCCACTGGCAATAGCCGTTGCTCTACCATGAATAGAATGCATACCGAAGGTTTCCATATAATACGGAAAGCGTGATGAGCAACCAATTCCAGAGATAAAAACAATGTTTTCTCTTGGTATTCCAAGTTCCGGCACTACGGTTTGAACTTGCTTTAATATTGAATAGTCCCCGCAACCAGGACACCATCTTACTTCTTGATCTGTTACCAAATCTTTACTTGTCATTGCAGGGGTTGTTGTGTTTGTTGTTTCCATTAAAATGTTGTCTAACGGTAATGTATATACTAAGCTAGTTCTTCTATTTTGGCTAAAATTTCTGATGTTGCAAATGGCATCCCTTTGATTTTGTTTAAACCAATTGCAGGAACCAGAAACTTATCTCTGATAATTGATTTTAATTGTCCTGTATTCATCTCAGGAATTAAAACCGTTTCGTAATTCTTTAATAAATCACCGAGGTTTTTTGGAAAAGGAACAATATGTCTGATGTGTGCATGGCTAACATCAATTCCTTTTGCTCTCGCTTCTATAACTGCACCTTTAATCGCACCATAAGTAGAGCCCCATCCTAAAACTAATATTTTACCTTTCTCTGTTCCATTGTCAATAGTTTGATCAGGAATTGAGTCAGCAACTTTCTCTACTTTAGCAGCTCTCATTTTTACCATGAATTCATGGTTTTCTGGATCATAGCTAATGTTACCCGTTTCATGTTGCTTCTCTAAACCACCAATTCTGTGTTC
The DNA here is from genome assembly GCA_046052065.1 of Bacteroidota bacterium. Classification (GTDB taxonomy): domain Bacteria; phylum Bacteroidota; class Bacteroidia; order AKYH767-A; family OLB10; genus CAINEC01. Next base: position 4,941 of record JBJOND010000092.1, read on the forward strand.
TAATCCTTTTGTTCCTGGTATCGCCCAAGGTCTAGAAAGATTTTCATTTCGTTTATAAGGTAAAAACTTCTCACCGTTCAGTTCAGTTGTGAATTCAACTTTGATTGGCTTTAATTGATCAGCATTCGGGAATCTCCATGGCTCCGATCCGTTTGCGATGTATCCATCACTTAGGAAAATAACAGGAGTCATATATTCTAAAGCTATTCTGCAAGCTTCATATACTGTTTCGAAACAATCAGCAGCAGACTTTGCAGCAATCACAGGAATTGGAGATTCTCCGTTTCTTCCATAAACTGCCTGAAATAAATCGCTCTGTTCTGTTTTTGTTGGTAATCCCGTTGAAGGACCTCCACGTTGCACATTAATAATTAAAAGCGGCAGTTCAAGCATTAATGCAAGGCCCATTGCTTCTGTCTTCAAAGCAATACCAGGTCCTGAAGATGTTGTAATTCCTAATTTTCCTCCAAAAGAAGCACCTATTGCAGAGCATATAGCTGCAATTTCATCTTCTGCCTGAAAAGTTTTAACACCAAAATTTTTATGTCGCGCTAATTCGTGCAATATGTCTGACGCAGGTGTGATAGGGTAGCTACCTAGAAATAAATCCAGGCCACTTTTTTTAGAAGCTGCAATCAATCCAATGGCTGTTGCCTGGTTACCCATAATGTTTCTATAGGTTCCCGTTGGCATTGGTGCCGGGTTAATAGTAAATCGGGTAGGAGCTGTTTCGCTAGTTTCGCCGAAGTTATATCCTGCATGAAGTACCTTTAAGTTAGCAGCGAGGATCTCTGGTTTTTTGGAGAATTTATCCTCTAAAAACTTAACTGTAAACGACATTTCGCGATTGTACATCCAATATAAAAAACCTAGTACAAACATGTTCTTTGCACGATCGATCTCTTTAGTACCTAAACCAGATTCAGCTAAGGTTGCTTTGGTTATCTTGGTTACATCAATAGTAACTAATCGATAACTATCTAATGAGCCGTCGGTTAAAGGACTAACATTATCTGCATAGTTGGCAAGACGTAAATTTTTCGGGTCAAATCCATCTGTGTTAACGATGATAGTTCCACCTTTTTTAAGATGTCTTAAGTTAGCCTTTAATGCAGCAGCATTCATAGCTACGAGCACATCGCAAAAATCCCCTGGAGAAAAAATATTTACACTTCCGAAGTGCAATTGAAATCCAGATACTCCTGGTATTGTACCCTGAGGGGCTCTGATTTCAGCAGGGAAATCTGGAAATGTGCTTAAGTCATTTCCGAATAGTGCTGCTGTATTGGTAAATTGTGTTCCTGTAAGCTGCATCCCGTCACCGGAATCCCCTGCAAACTTGATAATTACCCTTTCAAGAACTTGATTGTTAGATGTCATGATTTTAAGGTTGGACTTTAAAAGTCGGTGCAAATTTAACTATTATTTACTCCTTATTCGTATAAGTCAAACATAAAAAAGCCCCGATTGTTAAACAGATCGGGGCTGAAACTGAAAAAGTGGGGATTATGACTGGCGGTTAATCCAATTGATTAACTCGTTGACGCTGCTATCGAATGTAAATGCATTATAAACTGTATAGAAATAACGAGGATCTCTAACATATCGGTAGCTATATTTCGCAAGATTAACTCGATTGCTTTCAAAGGTTAGAAGGCTTAAAAGTTCTCGTAGCTCTTCACTTCTAATTGGGTGCGTTCTGATGTACTCCTTACAGATGGCTAATCTGGTGTCATCAAAACTTTCGCGCGCTACTAGATCTTTTAATTCCTCAAATCGATTATTGTGGTAGTTATTATTCGCGTAATAATTGCCGTAATAGTTTCCGCAGTAGGCATAACCGCTTGGAACTATCGTATTGTTACACTCTTGATGATAATTACCTTGCAATGATTGTATGTTCGTTACTTTTAGAATGTTCTGATAAGTAAGCACTGCTTTTACATTAGATCTTGCAGGAATATTTATAAATCTATTATAAACTAATCTGAAGTTTCCAGCATTATGTCCGTAGTTATGGTGTTGTCCACTAACTGTCCAAATTTTAATTTTATGATCGCCAGGCGCTAAATCACTAAATGTAAATTCTCTTGAAGGGTTGTTGTAATTGATCCGGTCGATTTCTACTATGATTGATCTGTCGTTAAAAGTCCGGATGTTAAGCTTAGATCTGAATCCGTCTGCTTTAGCACTTACATTAAGAATAACTAAAGCAATAAAAGTGTAAAGTAAATTTTTCATAAGTGGGTCCTCCTATATTTTTTGAACTTAATTTTCAAAAGCCAATCATCGTGCCAAAAAAAAATGCATATTTGAAATAATAATTTCATCGCTAAGCATGCAGCAATTCTTTATTGTCGGTATAGGAAGTTTTTTAGGAGGAGGACTTCGATATTTAATCTCCGTTTTTTTTAATCAAAAAATAAATTCCGATTTCCCTTATGCAACATTATCCGTAAATCTTTTGGGTTGCTTGTTAATAGGAGTTTTCTATGGTTTATTTGAAAAAAGTTTAACGAATAACGACTGGAAGTTATTTCTTACTACAGGATTGTGTGGAGGATTTACAACGTTCTCCGCATTCTCTCATGAGGCTTTACAATTATTTAAACAAGGAAATGTAATGGCAATGCTAATTTATATTTTAATCAGCATTATCATTGGGATTGCTTTAACTTATGCAGGATATCTGATGGCGAAAAGCAGTTAAGAAATTATTTTTTCTTAGCTTTTTTTTGAATTTTGTTTATTTCAGATTTAACTTTTGCTTTTAAATCATTTGCCTTGCTAAGGTTCTTCCAATAATCTTTGCCATAATCAACTAAAACCTCATCATTGGCCTTTATAGTGCGAGTTGCAACAATAAAAACACGCTTTTCTCCTTGTCGTGTTTTGATTTCATACTGCGAATTATTTTTTAACCCTTCAACTCTTCCAATTCCTTTTGCATCATTTGCATACCTTGCCATAGCTTCTTTAGTGAAGTAGGCATCAACACATCT
>JBJOND010000093.1:0-7649 GCA_046052065.1 Bacteroidota bacterium
GAAGTAATCTTACGTAACGAAAAGCGTATGCTTCAGGAGTCTGTTGACTCATTATTCGACAATAGCCGTAAGGTAAATGCGGTGAAGACTGAATCAAACCGTGCATTGAAATCATTATCTGATTCATTGAAAGGTAAGCAAGGTCGTTTCCGTCAAAACTTATTAGGAAAGCGTGTTGATTATTCCGCACGTTCGGTAATTGTTGTAGGACCTGAAATGAAATTACACGAGTGTGGTCTTCCAAAGGATATGGCAGCTGAGTTATTCAAGCCGTTTATTATCCGTAAGATGATTGAGCGTGGTGTAGTTAAAACAGTAAAGAGTGCAAAGAAAATAGTTGATCGTAAAGATGCGATTGTTTGGGATATCTTAGAAAATGTATTGAAAGGGCATCCGGTAATGTTAAACCGTGCTCCGACTCTCCATAGATTAGGTATTCAAGCGTTCCAGCCTAAGTTAATCGAGGGTAAAGCGATTCAATTACATCCATTGGTTTGTTCTGCCTTCAACGCCGATTTCGACGGTGACCAGATGGCGGTACATTTACCATTAGGTAACGCTGCAATTTTAGAAGCGCAGTTATTAATGCTTGCTTCTCATAATATCCTTAACCCTGCAAATGGAGCTCCTATTACTGTACCTTCTCAGGACATGGTACTTGGACTTTATTACATGACTAAAGGAAAAAAATCTACTGACGATTTAAAAGTTGTTGGAGAAGGAATTACTTTCTATAGTTCAGAAGAGGTAATTATTGCTTACAATGAAGGTCGTGTAGAATTACATGCTTGGGTAAAAGTAAAAACTCATGTTAACGTGGGTGGTACACTTGAATCAAAGATTGTTGAAACTACTGTAGGTCGTATTTTAGTAAATGAAGTTGTTCCTCGTAAAGTAGGTTTTATCAACGAACTTTTAACGAAGAAGTCGTTACGTGATATCATCGGTAGAGTATTAAAAGAAACAGGTGTTGCTGAAGCAGCAAAATTCTTAGATGATATTAAAGATTTAGGATTCCGTATGGCATTCCGTGGAGGATTATCATTTAACTTAAATGATGTAATCATCCCAGCTCAGAAAGAAGAATTAATCGGAAAAGCAAATACAGAGGTTGAAGAAGTAATGAATAACTATAACATGGGATTCATTACCAACAACGAGCGTTATAACCAAATTATCGATATCTGGACGCGTACTAACTCGCGTATTACAGATACGTTAATGAAGCAATTAACGAATGATAAGCAAGGATTCAATGCAGTTTATATGATGCTTGATTCTGGAGCTCGTGGGTCTAAAGAACAGATTCGTCAGTTAGGTGGTATGAGAGGTTTGATGGCTAAGCCATCGAAGTCTGGATCAACTGGTGGTGAAATTATCGAGAATCCGATTCTTTCTAACTTTAAAGAAGGTCTTTCTATCCTTGAGTACTTTATCTCTACCCATGGTGCTCGTAAAGGTCTTGCCGATACAGCCTTGAAAACAGCCGATGCGGGTTACTTAACTCGTCGTTTGGTAGACGTTGCTCAAGATGTTATCATTAATGAAACTGACTGCGGTACATTACGTGGACTTGCAATGACAGCATTGAAGAACGGAGAAGAGATTGTAGAAAGTTTATATGATCGTATTTTAGGTCGTGTATCAGTACACGATATTATTCATCCTCAAACTGCAGAATTATTGGTTACTTCAGGAGAAGAAATCAATGAAGATGTAGCAGCATTAATCGAGTCATCACCAATTGAAACTGTTGAAATTCGTTCGGTATTAACGTGCGAGTCTAAGCAAGGTGTATGTTCTAAATGCTACGGAAGAAATCTTGCTTCAGGACGTATGGTTCAGAAAGGAGAGGCTGTAGGTGTTATCGCTGCACAGTCAATCGGTGAGCCAGGTACTCAGTTAACACTTCGTACATTCCACGTCGGTGGGGTTGCAACGAAAGGTGCTACTGATAATCGTATTGAAGCGAAATTCAAAGGTATTGTTGAATTCGAAGAAGTTAGAAGTATTAAGCACGGAAAGCAAGACGCTAAAATTAGTGACGATGATTTCGAAGTAGTGATTGGTCGTTCAGGTGAATTAAGAATTGTTGACGAAAACACGAAAGTGGTATTGGCATCATTCAACTTACCTTACGGTTCTCATTTGTTTGTGAAAGAAGGTCAAGTAGTTGATAAAGGCGCATTGATTTGTGAGTGGGATCCATTTAACGCAGTTATCATCTCTGAATTTGGTGGTAAGGTTGGTTTCGAACATATCGAAGAAGGCATTACTTTCAAAGTTGAGTCGGATGAGCAAACTGGTTTCCAAGAGAAAATTATCATCGATAGCCGTGACAGAACTAAGATTCCAGTAATCAAAGTAATGAGCGGTAAAGAAGCATTGAAAGGATATAACATCCCGGTAGGAGCACATATTACGGTTGAAGAAGGCGCACGTATCGAGCCAGGTGAGATCTTAGTTAAGATTCCTCGTCAGTTAGGTCGTACAGGTGATATCACCGGTGGTCTTCCTCGTGTAACGGAATTATTCGAAGCTCGTAATCCGTCGAACCCTGCAGTTGTTGCAGAGATTGATGGTATCGTAAGCTACGGTGGAATTAAGCGTGGTAATCGTGAAATTATCGTTACATCTCGTGACGGTGAAGCGAAGAAATATCTTGTTCCATTAAGTAAGCATATCCTTGTACAGGATGGCGACTTTACTCGCGCTGGTACTCCGTTATCAGATGGTGCAATTACTCCAAACGATATTTTATCTATCAAAGGACCAACTGCTGTACAAGAGTATCTTGTAAATGAAGTTCAGGAAGTTTACCGTCTTCAAGGGGTAAAAATTAATGATAAACATTTCGAGGTAATCGTTCGTCAGATGATGCGTAAAGTAATTATTGATGATGCTGGTGATACTTCTTTCTTAGAGAAGCAATCTGTAAACAAGATTGATTTCTTCGAAGAGAATGATCAAATCATTGATAAGAAAGTGGTAACTGATCCAGGTGATTCTCCAAATTTAAAAGCTGGTCAGATTTTAACACTTCGTCGTTTACGTGATGAGAACTCTCAATTAAAGCGTAAGGATATGCGTTTAGTTGAAGCACGTGATGCAATTCCTGCAACATCATCAACATTGTTGCAAGGTATTACACAGGCTTCATTACATACGAAGAGCTGGATTTCTGCTGCATCGTTCCAGGAAACTACTAAAGTATTAAACGAAGCTGCTATTCGTGGTAGCATCGATTACTTGAAAGGATTGAAGGAAAATGTAATCGTTGGTCACTTAATTCCTGCAGGTACAGGTTTACGCGACTACGATAAGATGATCGTTGGTTCTCAAGAAGAGTACGATTTATTAATGGCTTCAAAGCAAGAAACGTTAGAAGCGTAATTGCAGATCCATAGAGTACGAAAGTCCTGGCTTAGTCCAGGACTTTCTTTTTATAGCCCAATTTAGTTTTGTATATTCGTGAAGAAAATTTTTAGAAAATGGAAAACTCAAACGAAAATCAATTAAATATCGAATTGTCTGAAGAGATTGCAGAAGGTATCTATTCGAATCTGGCAATTATAACACACTCTAATGCTGAGTTTGTTGTCGACTTTGTAAAAGTGATGCCAGGCGTGCCTAAAGCGCGTGTAAAGTCACGCATTGTATTAACTCCTCAGCATGCAAAGCGTTTGTTGAATGCGTTAGCAGATAATATTCATAAGTACGAAGCAGTTCATGGACCTATTAAACATAGCGAAGGAATGGAGCTTCCTATGAATTTCGGCGGACCAACAGCTCAGGCGTAATAACCCTATATGTTTTTAAGACGCAGTGTAATGCTGCGTCTTTTATATTTCAATACTATGTCATTCATCAATAACAAACTTCAGCGTTTTTTAAAGTTCGTTGTGCTCGTTGTATCCTTGGTGGTGATTTACTTTCAATTTAAAAGTCGCGTTGTTTCTTTTAGCGATTTTAATTTGTTGCTCGAAAAATTATCTTCAGTAAAAGCTTTATTCTTTTTAGTAATTACTTTTTTGCTGATGCTTTTAAATTGGTCGCTGGAAAGTTATAAGTGGAAGTATCTGCTAAATAAAGTGGAGGATGTTAGTTTTTATCAAGCAGTGAAAGGTGTATTGTCAGGACTTGCTATTGGATTTATTACTCCAAATAGAGTAGGAGAGTTTGCAGGCAAAATTGCTTATCTGAAGAGCGAAAACAGAACAAATGGTGCAGTAATGTCGTTTGTTGGAAGTTCTTCGCAGTTGTTAATTACAATTCAAGCCGGACTCATTGCAATTGGTGTTTCGAAGTTTAAAAGTCCAATTGATGTTTTCGTTACTCCGATAGCGTTAGTTACGCTTGTGATTGTAAGTATAGTATGGTTTAAGTTGGATTTGTTTTTAAAATGGATTAGTCGTTTTGCCTGGCTACAAAAATGGAACAAGCATACCGATCAGCTTGCTTATGTAAGTGAGAAGAAAATGACAACTGTTTATTTTCTATCGTTGGTTCGATACCTTGTATTTCCAATACAGTATTTTGTGCTATTTAAAATGCTTGATACTACCATTACCTTTTCTGAATGCTTGAGCATGACAGCTATTTCTTATTTTTTACTCGCGATTGTTCCTACTTATGCGATTGCTGAGATTGGAGCTCGAGGAAGTATTAACTTGTTGGTTTTTTCTCACCTTAATGCTCCATTTGCTGTTTTAGCTGCTTCGTTGTTGATTTGGATAATTAACTTAATTATTCCTGCCTTAATTGGATTGTTTTTGATGGCGAAATTTAAATTCCAAAACAATGATTGAAGGGATAATCTGGTCTTGTTTACTGATTACAATGCTTTATTCCTTTTGGATAAGAGGACTAAGTAAAGTTTGGGATGAAATAGTGTTATCGTTTTTTGTAGATGTTGAAAAAGAGAAATTGCCTACTGTTTCATTGGTAATTCCATTTCGAAACGAAGAAAAAAATCTTCCAGCTCTTTTAAATGACATCAATCAATTTGATTATCCTTTTGAATTACTCGAATGCATTTTCGTAGATGATCACAGTGATGATCACAGTGTTGCAATTATCGAAAATGCACAACTGAAGTATTCATTTAAAGTTGTTCAATCTTCTTCCAACGGAAAAAAAGCAGCAATTACATACGGTGTTGACCAAGCTACTCAAACATGGATCGTAACTACGGATGCAGATACTCGTTGTGATTCTGGGGCATTACGTAGGTTAATGTCGCACCCGAAATTAGATGAGGTAGATATGATCTGTGGAGTAGTTGAGTTAAAAGGGACTTCAAACAATTTGCTAGATACATTGCAAATTCAAGAGTATGCTATTTTACAAGCAGCAGGTATTTCCTCTTTGTTTCGTCATGAGCCATTACTCAACAGTGGTGCTAATCTCGCATTTCGAAAATCATCATTTGATGAAGTACAAGGGTATCAATCGCATGAACATATAGCGAGTGGTGATGATGTTTTTTTGATGCTATCGTTTGCTAATAAGTGGAATGATTCCGTAGTGTCAAATCCTAAATCAAAAGTTACGACTGCAACTGTCAACTCTTGGTCGGCATATTTTCAACAAAGGAGTCGCTGGGGAATGAAAGCACGACACTACAAAGACAAAAATTTACTACAAATAGGATTCTTGTTTTTACTTTCTAATTTGGGTATGGTAGCTATGATGATTGCAGCGTGTTTAAGCATTTATTTTTTGTTGATTTTTCTGATTGCCGTTTTGTTTCGTTTCAGTGCGGAACAGGCCTTGCTTAAGCGCTATTACGCTTACTACAATTCTCCGTTGAGTTCTATGCAGGTATTGATGCTTTCCGTTTTTTATCCGATTGTGTTTTTAATAACACTTGTTTCAGGATGGATTGCTCCAGGCTCTTGGAAGGGGCGGAAGTTGTGAATAAGTCTGTAATAATTGTCGTTTCTAATGCATCATAATCCACTTGTTTTTTCGTTTATTTTGCATACATAAATATCTTATCATGAAAAAGTTAGTTTTGATTTTCCTTTCATTCCTGCCATTGTTGGTGACTGCACAAAAGAAAGCACCTGCTATTAAATCTTATTTGCCTGATGAAGTAAAGGCCGCAAAGGCTGAAGCTGAATTGAGTTTCAAAGGTGGAGCCTATAATCTTTCGCAAGTTATTTACGAGCGCCTTGTTGTTACAGAGCCAGGCAATGCAGATTATAATTACAAATTAGGTATTTGCTATATGTATACGAATGTTAACAAAGCAAAGGCTGTATCTTATATGGAATTTGCTGCGAACGCAAATTCAAAAGATAAACCTAAGGATGTAACCTTCGATTTAGGTCGTGCTTATTTTTATGCAGGCTTGTATGACAAAGCATTGGAGACCTATGAAAAGTTTAGAGTCGAAAAGCATAATTCGATTGATTCTAAATTTAAGCCTTTTTTTGATATGCATGTAGAATGGGCTACAAATGCAAATAATTTAAATACCAATAGCAGAGAGGTTTCTTTCACGAATATGTCAAAGACCATTAACTCTAACGGTTCGGATTACCGTCCTTTGATGGGTGTAGCTGATTCGGTTATTTATTTTAGTTCAAAAAGAAAAGGTACTACCGGTGGTTTAGTTGATCCTGATGGAATTGCTTATTCTGATATTTTCTTCTGGACACAAAATGATACTGCAATAAGCAAGGCGAAAAACGCTGGGATTAATTTGAATACTCCTGAGTTCGATGAGTTGTTTTATATTTCGCCATCGGGTGATAAAATGATTACCTATTTTGATTCTCCTGAAACATATCGTGATTTAATGATAAGTAAGTTAGTTGGTAAAGCTTGGGAAAAGCCTGTTGCATTAGGAAAAGATTTTATAACTAAGATGGATGAAACAGGAGCGACGCTTACTCCTGATGGAATGACCCTTTATTTTTCGTATGAAGCACCAGGAAGTAAAACAGGAAAAGATATTTATGTAAGTACTCGAACAGAGTCTACATCATGGACAAAGCCAGAGCGTTTAGGTGATAATATTAATTCTGCTTATGATGATGATTATCCTTCGATGTGGATTGATGGTAAAACATTATTCTTCTCTTCTCGCGGACATGGAAGTATTGGTGGATATGATGTGTTTAAAGTAACAATGAAAGATCCGAAAGAAGGATTTAGCAAGCCAGAGAATATTGGCTATCCTTTAAATACACTTTATGATGATTTCCCTCCAGCTTTAAAAGCAGATGGTAAGTCAGGTTATGTTTGTCAGGTTCGCGATAGCGGATTAGGTGATTATGATATTTATAGTTTTACTTCTACAACATCGTTAGTAGAAAAGCCACTGACTTGGATTCAAGGAAAAACATTTGCCTTAACAGGTATGCCTGCTAAAGGAGCATATATTACCATTACGGATGCGCAAACAGGAAGTGCTGTAGCAACTTTAACGAGCAATGAGGCTAGCGGACGATTTGACGTTGCTTTGCCGAACGGAACATACAAAGTGCTTGCTAAGCATGCAAAGCTTGGCAGAGCTGAAGAAATCACGTTAACTGTGAATGGTGAGTACAAGCAAGTGATAGAAGTTAAATTTCCAAACTAATTAAGATGTTATTACAGTTAAGCAAGCCATTGGCTTTTTTCGATTTAGAAACAACAGG
>JBJOND010000094.1:0-7560 GCA_046052065.1 Bacteroidota bacterium
AAACCATCTTTTACGGTTCTTAGCAATAATCGAATACATCGAATCTAAAAAAGCAGTGGGAAATAGATTAAAGGCCGCCAAAAGATTTAGCGGGAATTTCAATTGCTTACATATTTGCAATACAGCTTCTGACTTATAAAACAACTCCGTTTGATTTTTATAAAACACAACGGTTTCATCTGGAATAACATTCGTTGCGCCTTGCTTAATTGATTTAAATAATTCAGAATCTAAACTTGAAAAATAAATTGAAGAATCTTTGTCATACTGAAATATTGTAAGCGCAAATCGCGAACACATGATGCATTCACTATCATAAAACACAATTGATTTTTGCATTATGGTTTTATTGCCACAGAATAAGGATCAACAGAAACTTCTGGATTGAAGGAATTATCTTTTTCTAATGTAACCATATCAATTTTGCTTAATGATCCATTCTTCCCGGCGCAAGCTGCTGCATGATGAGGAGCTGGTCCACCTGTGAAATTTCGATTTGTAACTATTACACAATTTTTCGATTTATCAACAGCAATACCATGCGGTTGCCAACCAGCTTTAACCTTCTTAATTTCCTGCAAAGTGGTGATGTCAATTACACTGACAGAACCTTTTACGTCTGGTAAAAATGTAACGTCTTCCATATTGGTTACGAATAGCAAATTATTTTCTGCAGACATTGCAAATTCAAGCGGGTAAACACCCACAGGAATTACTTTAATTAATTGATCAGTTGTTGCATCAAACACTCGAACCTGATTCACATCTTGACAAGTAACAAAATATTTACTGTAATCAGGATTAAAAATAATTTCATGCGGCTTTAAAGCTTGTGATGAAAAATCAGGGCCTATCGGATTTAAATTTACATCTTCATAGTTCGATGGATCGCTCAAAGGAATTTTCACAAGCTTACTAGACTCTTGATAAGTTACATATAATGTATCATCCGTTGCATTCAACGCTGAGCCATGTAAATTAATAGTAGATCCCGTACTTGGAAAAGGCCCAATCGTTTGCGAAGAATTATTGACAAAATCTACAATCGCAACCCGCCCACCATTATAGTCTACAGCATAACCAAACTTAGAATTTTTAGAAATACAGATAGTGTTCCACCCTCCTGCTATACCATTGCCAATTGGAATTGTTTTTACTAGCTCATCACTAACGGTGCTGTATAGCTGAACAATATCAGAATTAAGATAAACGGTTACCCAATACTTTCCATCGGGAGTAACCTTAATGTTATGTGGCGACTCCGGTGGTGCTGCACCTGCATTCTGTCCAACATCAACCATCGACATAACAACTTCCTTTTTTGCATCAAAAACTGACACAATATCGCAACCTTGATTTGCTACATAATATTTTTCACGATTAGCATCAACAGGAAACATAAAATCGCCGGCTTTCGATTTACCACCTGCATCAATCCATGATTTTAAAATCTGATATTCGCTATCACTTAGTGGAGTGCCATTAATTGGCATTGTTGGAAGAACAACTAACCCTTTAGCACTATCTGTATTTGTAAAATAAAGCAAGGTGCTAAAGTCTGATCGACGCGGAATAATGATTGCTCCATTATTAGTTCCTTTATAACAAGCTTCCCAAGTCGATAAATCCAGTCCAGCAGCACCAACGCTACTCACATTATTGTGACAACCTGCTGTTGCGCATTTTCCAGCAATAATAGCATTAACATCATCCGGATAATTACTTACAACGGGAGCTTCATACACATCATAACGACATGCAGTAATAAATAACACTACAATTATAAAACAGCCGTGTAAAATTTTATCAATCGCCTTCAGTAACATATAAGTTAATTTTTGCAGTGTCTTGCATTTGACTTATGTTAATAGGTACACCACCTTTAACGATATTATTCGGAGGTAACAATAAACTGTCAATACCGGTAGCAAAAAGGTAGTACTTACCACACTTCATACTATCAGCATATGATATACTCAATGAATCATCTGCTTTAAAAACATAATCATAATTGCTTGGATTTTCACCTGGAAAATCTTGTGCATTGTATTTAATGTAGATTGTGCAGCCCTTTATTTCCCTTATATGATGAATAGTCTTTACTTCAAAAGTAACAGCGCCACCTTTTCCTCCAATACAATTATTAGTAGGAGTTGTTTGATCATCTTCTTTACAACTGTCACAAGAAGTGATAAATAATAGTGCTATCAGAAATAATGAATTTAACTTCATAACTTGATAATTTTTTGGGAAGCTGTTTTGCCTATCCCGGTGATAGTACAAATGTAAACACCAGGCTGAATACTTTTTACATCTAGCGTGTTGATATTTGTCGTGATAGCGTAATTTACCACTTCTCGTCCTGCTAGGTCAGTAATTTTTAATTGATAATTTTCTTGAGAACTCCTTTCAGGAAGTTTTATTGTTAACTCATCTGAAACGGGATTAGGATAAGCAATGAAGTTAAAATCCTGATTTCCGATACTGTTATCCACAGACAATACACTGTTTTGTGAATACAATACAACTCCACCACAAGCATTACCTACTACTAAATCATATTTCCCATCGCCATCAACATCTGATGCTGCAGGGAAACATCGTTGAGGTTCGTAGATGTTTTGAAACATGCTATCCACTAAATTAAAATTGCCACCCAAGTTTCCATCAATATTGTTGTAATGATAAATGTAACCACTTAAAGAACCTACCAACAACTCATATCCACTACCGTTATCAAACAAATACGGAACACTAAATCCAGCAAATGAATTAAGCTTTCTAACATTAACTCCTCCAAAATTTGCGGTAACAAAAGAAAATGAAAATCCGCCATTATTATGATAATAATTGATATTGCCATTGCGCTCACCAATGAGCAAATCAAGCTGGCCATCTCTATCAACATCCACTAATTGAGGCGTAGCATTACTACCTACATTTATTCCAAGATAATTAGGAGTAGTAAGCACAAATGAAGCAGGTGCGCCAATTGTAGCAATATTTGAAAACAGATGAATATTTCCACTTGCATCCCCTACAATCATGTCTTCATCAATATCACCATCAACATCGCCAAAAGTCAATGACATACCTAAAATACCTGTTAATGAAAGTGAATCATAATCGGCAGTCACAAATTGAAATTTAAAATCGCTTCCATTTGATGCATTAACGTAATATGCGATTTTGCTTGTTAATACTCCAGCATCTGACCGATATTCATTTGCAACCAACAAATCCTTTTTACCATCAGCATTAACATCAAAAAAAACCGGATGGGCTCCTGTTCCAACTTCTACCATTTGATTAACGAGCCATTCATTGGTGGAATAATTAAAGACATTCGTTTGGTTGTTGGTAGTGTTAAGATACAACATCACATTTTTATAATCTTCTCCAGTATCAAAGAAATTAGAAACTACTAAATCTTTATTACCATCATTATTACCATCAAAATAAAAAGGCGCTGCCACATCAAGCATTGTAGCAGGAACATTATAACTTGGGAAAGCAGAATCTTGAGAACACATGTATGCGGAATCAGGATTCCCGCAATTCTCGAGGTAAAGAACATTTGGTGATAACACGTCTCCATTTAAGAGATCTTTATCACCATCACCATCTGAATCAAATGCACACAAAACTGAACCTGCATGTTTCTTTTGCAAATTATCTGAGACATTAGCTTTTGGATTTGCTGGCAAAAACGGACAAGCTGGAATGGGAGGCAAATCAGCAATATTATAATTCCCTTTAAGCGCAAAGTAACCCCAACACTGAGGAATGTTATACATTAAAAATCCATTGGGATTCCCTAAAGAATCCATCGAATAATTTTTATGATGTTCTACCCAACTACCACTAATGGAAAATGCCAAAACATCCATATCGCCATCGTTATCTACATCGGACAACTCAGGCATATTTACACGCGAGCAATATATATTAGTCGGAAATGTTCCATAATGTGTATACAACTGTGGCACCACTAGAGTAAATTGCAAACCCATACCAGCATTAATGTCATTTCTATAACATCGAAGACTTGCATTGTAATAGGTAAACAAATCGTTGTCACCATCATTATCATAATCAAATGATTTAATCCACCCATCTAAGTCTGTAGGAAATTTAGATACATATTCAGGAGCATAAACATAGGATGACTTTTTATAGACTCCTTTATTGATCATCGGAATAATTCTATTGTTACCAGAACTATACGCCACTAAATCCATTATTCCATCATTGTTCAAATCCATTTCTGCAAACACTGCACTATTCAATCCTCCACCCCATGCATTAAACAATTGTTGATTATTGACATCAATAACATGTACTAAAGTATCGCGATAGAACGTTTGCGTTTGGGCGCTTCCCACAATAGATAAACTGCAAAACAATGAAAGTATCCAGTATTTTAATTTCATAATTTAATTATTTTTTTAGAATATACTCTTCCTCCTTGCTTAACTGATATCAGATACGTTCCAGCTTGGATTTTACTTAAATCGAAAGTCATATATTGCTCAAGTACAGTAGTTGATAAAACAACATTTCCAACAACATCCATCAACTCTAATTTAGCATTTCTCATCGGAGATTGGAATTTTAAAACTAATACGCTTTCTGATTTTAAAGGGTTCGGTGAAACTTCAAAAAATAAATCAGCATTTTGATTTTCAGAAATACTATTACCAATTTGGCCCAGAAAACCTCTTATACCTCCAGCACCATTACCAAGCATTAAATCTTTTTTTCCATCAAGGTTATAATCAGTCATAGAAACAGTAACTCTTTTGGGCTCGAAAATATTCTCATACAATGAATCTGCTAAGACAAAATTACCCGTTAGATTATTATCAATATTCTGATAATGAAAAACAGCTCCTGACTCACTTCCAACTAACAACTCATATCCATTACCGTTATCAAATAATAAAGGACTACTATAACCTGTGATTGCATTAGCTCCTGTAACATTCACACCACCGAAATTCGAAGATTGTAAATTGAACAATAAATTAGTCCCTGAAGAATTGTTTTTATAAAAATTCAGAACCCCACTTCGCTCTCCGATTAATAAATCATTCTTACCATCACGATCTACATCAACAATTTGGGGTGCCGCATTGTTGCCCACATCAATTGATTGAAAAACAGGATTACTAAAAACAAAATTAGGTGTTGCTCCACCAACATTCTTATAAAATATCAAAGTGCCATCAGCATTTCCAAGAATTAGATCATCATCATTATCACCATCTATATCACCAAATGAAGGATATAATCCAAATTGCGTCAGCGAGCTAAGATTCAACCAATCATTTGTTATATATTGAAAACTCACAGTGCCAGAAACACTTGTGTTTTTATAATAAGTTAAAGATGAATATTGCAAAACCGGATTTGTATTATAAGCATAATCACTTCCAACAATCAAATCTTTTTTGCCATCTGCATCCACATCAAAAAAAGTAACATTTGAAGAAGTACCAACATCAACCATTTGATCGATCAGGAAATTATTTTTGACATACGAAAAATTGTTCTGACAATTATTTCCAACATTTTTATAAAGCAAAACATTTCTTAAATCTTCTCCAACAGTTGCAAATGGCGTCACGATTAAATCTTTAACGCTATCACCATCTGCATCAAAATAAAAAGCAGCTGGAAGATTTTGCAAATTCACACTTGAATTATAAGCAGGATAAATAGAATCTTGTAAAACTATAGATGCAGAATCAGTGGTGCCACCATTTTCTAAATACAGCAGATTTGAACCTAAAATATCTCCGTTAATTAAATCAATATCTCCGTCGCAATCTTGGTCTAATACAGTTAATGCAGATCCAGAATGCAACAAATGTGTTTCGCGATTGGCGATTCGATTAGTTAAGCAATTTTGATTTAACAAAGCGGAATTCGTCAAACCACTTAATCTAAAATGCCCCCAGCAATCAGGCTCTACTTTAAAAATCAATTGTCCACATGCACCCAATGAATCAACTGAATAATTCTTATGATACTCAATAAAATTTCCTGAATTTGTAAAGGTGAGAATATCCATATCTCCGTCACTATCTATATCTTCAAATGCAGATAAATTCACCTGGGTACTGTATATAGGAGAATTCCCAACGGCATATTGACTATTTAATTGAGAAGAATACAACGAGAAACTTAATCCTCCACTTTGTGTAAAATCATTTTGCCAAACACCAATTGAATTATTAAAATATGTAAATAGATCCAAGTCTCCATCACAATCAAAATCATAACTACTTACCCAATCATGAATTGGTGGAATTTTGGAAATGTAAAACGGTGAGTAGACATACTTATAAGGGTTCGAAGCAGAATCGAAAACAAAAGTGGATATCCTATTACCTACTCTATCTAAAATTAATAAATCATTGGAACCATCTCCATTTAAATCAACCTGACAAAAAACAGGACTATTAAAACCACCCACTAACGGAAACGACATAAGACCATTAGTGTTTTGAAAAACCGCAGTTGTATCAAGAGAAAACAAACTCGATTGAGCAAATGAGTGAATTCCTATAAATATAAAAAACAGGATTAGTTTAATCCTTAACAACATAAATATTTTGGTTTTGTGTGATGTAAAGATAAAGAAAGATTCTATTTAAATTACAAAATTCAACGCTGATTCTTACCTTTGAAAAAAACAATTTATGGCCTCATTTGATATCGTTAGTGAAGTAGATTTACAAAAACTTGACAATGCAATTAATGTAACTGTTAAAGAATTTTCAAACCGATTCGATTTTAATGGCTCACATACTAGCTTGGAATTAGATAAAAAGACTTTGGTTTTATTACTAATTACAGAAAATGAAATGAGAGTAAAATCGGTTGTAGATATCCTTATATCTCGAATGATGAAACAAGGTCTTGATAGTAATTGCCTGGATCTTGGTAAGGATGAATACGCTTCAGGCAACATGATTCGCAAAGAGATAAAAGTAAAGCAGGGGATTGATAAAGAATCAGCTAAGAAAATCGTTAAGATTATAAAAGATGCGGGCTTTAAAGTTCAGGCCTCTATAATGGATGATCAAATTCGAGTTACCGGTAAAAAGCTCGATGAGCTGCAAGCAGTTATTGCCAAGGTTCGATCTAGCGACTTAGAGCTTTCTTTACAATTTAATAACTTTAGAAATTAAGCAACTTTTACACATTCCTTACCCTTTCTTTTCAGATGACAAAACCCTAATTTTCTCAATTTCAGTCGTTTTTAGAAATTGTCCTAATTAGTCATTGTTAAATAATTGACATTCTCGTTACTAATGAACGATTCAGTGATTTTTTTGTTCAACTGAAATCGTTATTATTGCGCCCTATAAACTTAAAAAACAAAAACAAAGTCATTCTTATGAATCAGAAAAAATCAGGAGGATTACATGGCATGTTATCAGCCATTGTTATTCCAGCAGCTTTGGCGATTGCTGTATTAATTTATTTGTTTGTATTGGGAAATCCAGCAAACTTCCAGGACAACAATCCTGAGCTAAATCCACTACCAGG
>JBJOND010000095.1:0-7288 GCA_046052065.1 Bacteroidota bacterium
CCGGCATTCGATAATTTTTCATCTGTATCAAACGCTTTGTAACTACGAGCCTGTTCAAAAGCATATACTGCATTTTTAAAATCGTTCTTCTCTTTATAGGCCATTCCTAAATTATACCATGCATCGTTATAATTCGGAATCAGACTTACTCCTTTAGTAAGTTGTTCGATTGCTTGGTCAAGATAAATAGTTTTCTGATTATTATCTTTTTCTTTTAAAGCTTTTTCGACGAGTAATGCACTTCCATATGCATAACGAATACGCGCACTCTCCGAAGAAATTTTTACATCGTGAGAAAGTAGCGTTATATTATCTTTCCAATCGCCGTTACGCGAATAAGTCCGAGCAGAAAATGCAAGGGTTATAACAAGTAAAATAATATTAGCACTATTTAGTTTCAGAAGTGAATTAAGCGAAATGTTTTTATTTTTTTGGTCAGACAGGTTGAATAATTTATCCATAAGTAAAGCAACAAGTAAACAAAATCCGAAAGAAGCTGTATATACAAATCGTTCTCCCATGGTTGCCTCAAGTGTTAGAAATAAATTGGAAAGCAATGATATACTTCCTAAGTAGAATAATATTGCAAAAGCAATCAATGATTTTTTTGAAAGTGAACGTAGTGCGAAAATTAGTCCACCAATAGTTATTGCAATACCTAATAATGCTAATGGATTACCAAATGTAATATTCGGAATCGTGTTGTAGGAATAATCAAATACCAATGATATAGGTATTAATAATATTCCTATGTAACGCGCAAGGATTCCGAATGCTGTTGCAAGTTGTGATGCTTTGTTTGGTGCACCTACAAGTGAATTATTAATTAATAGGACTTCTTGTTCACCGGTAATTGTTCCGAGGATATTAGTACGTATCAACATGAACAAACCAAATAATGCTAAATATGGAAAAGACAATTTTACGATATCCATTATTTTTTTATCCGTTACGAACCATAACGCTAACGGATATACTCCAATCCAGGTTACGCTCGATTCTTTACTGAATAACGCTATTAGGAATGCAAGGCAAGATAAAATCATCCAATGGATTTTATTTTTATCAATGTAGTTAAACAGAAGTTTCAAAGCGAGTATCCCGAAGAAGAAACTTAATAGTTCATCGCGACTCTTAATATTAGCTACCACTTCTGTATGAATAGGGTGGGCTACAAACAATAATGTAGCGGCAATAGGGATGAGCGGATGATAGTTTTGAAGAATTCTTTTAAGCACAGAAAGTACAACAATACTTGTCAGCACATAAAACAGAATATTCATGATATGTCCTGGAAGAGGTGAACCATTACCTATTTGATATTCGACTGCAAACATGGCAACGGATAACGGACGATATAATCCTTCTTTTCTATCCCAGAATCCTGCGCGATAAGCATTGGTGAAAATATCTTTAAGTCCATCAACACCTTTTTTAGTGAAACTATTATTTGCTATTACAGTTCCATCGTCAACTGTGAAATCATGATTAATGGTATTCGCGTAGAGTAAAAAGGAAAACAAAATCACAAAAAGATAAACAGGTGTCCAATTGAAAGGCGTATTATCTACTACCATTTTTTTCTCTGGAATAATGTTCTTTGATTTCTTGTTCACGTTCTTATAATTACTTATTACGTAAAAGTAAGTAAAATTATTTTTGATGAAAGTGCTACAAATGGACAACAAAAAAGGCCTTCTTTGCAGAAGACCTTTTTAAAATTATTTTGAAAGAATTATTTTTTCTTGCAACATTCTTTTTCGCCACCCATTTTCTCGTGACATTCTTCTTTATTCATGTCGCATGATTTCATATCGCCTGAACATTCTTTCATTCCCCCCATTTTCTCATGACACTCTTCTTTAGACATATCTCCACAACCTTCCATTCCTTTGTGACATTCTTTCATAGCTTTCATGCATGCATCAGATTTCATATGGCATTTTCCATTTTCCATCTTCACACAAGCTGTACTATCAATCATACCTGCTTGCATCCAAACTGCGCACATAGATGAATCGATAATACAATTGCCTTCTGCATCTTTATCGCAGGACATCATTGATGTTCCGCATTCCATTTTATCTGAGGAACATTTATCCATTCCTGCTTCACCACCATTAACAGCAATATATGGAGCTATTACTAATGATACAATCGACATTAATTTAATTAGAATGTTCATTGAAGGTCCAGAGGTATCTTTAAATGGATCACCAACAGTATCACCTGTAACAGATGCTTTGTGTGGCTCTGATTTTTTGTAATACATCTCTCCGTTGATCATTACTCCTTTCTCAAATGATTTCTTTGCATTATCCCATGCACCACCAGCGTTCGATTGAAAAATACCCATTAATACACCACTCACTGTTACACCTGCAAGTAAACCACCTAACACTTCTGGTCCGAAGATAAATCCAACGATTAATGGCGTAATAAGTGCGATAGCACCTGGCATAATCATTTCACGAATAGAGGCATTAGTTGAAATAGCAACACATTTTTCATATTCTGGCTTTGCTGTATATTCCATAATACCTGGAATTTCACGGAACTGACGACGAACTTCCTGTACCATATCCATTGCAGCTTTACCAACCGCTTGAATACATAATGCAGAGAAGATAAATGGAATCATACCACCTACAAATAAACCTGCTAATACAGGCGCTTTGTAAATATCAATAGCATCAATACCAGCAATACCAACAAACGCTGCAAATAAAGCTAACGATGTTAATGCTGCAGAAGCAATCGCGAATCCTTTTCCTGTTGCTGCTGTTGTATTACCAACTGCATCTAAATTATCAGTACGCTCACGAACTTCTGGAGGTAATTGACTCATCTCAGCAATACCACCTGCATTATCAGCGATAGGTCCGAAAGCATCAATTGCTAATTGCATCGCTGTAGTTGCCATCATACCCGCAGCTGCAATTGCTACTCCGTATAATCCAGCACAATAATAAGAAGCCATAATTCCCGCTGCTAATGTGATAATAGGAATTACAGTCGATTTCATTCCAACTGATAAACCACCAATAATATTAGTAGCATGACCAGTAGATGATTGTTGAATAATAGAGTTCACAGGACCTTTACCCATTGCTGTGTAATATTCAGTCACGATACTCATAATTGCACCTACTACAGTACCTACCACGATGGCCATAAAAACACCCATTTTAGTAAATGTTGCAGATCTTAATGTGATATCACCTTCTGGTAACATATATTGCACAGCAAAATAAGAAGCAATTACTGTCAAAATCATCGATGCCCAGTTACCAAGGTTTAATGCGTTTTGTACATTCGATTTTTCATCTTTAATAGATACGAACCATGTTCCTACTATCGAGAAAATAATTCCCAATCCACAAATTACCATTGGTAATAAGATTGGCGACATTCCACCATAGTTATCACTTACTATAACTTCTTGACCTAATACCATTGTAGCAAGAATCGTAGCTACATAAGAACCGAATAAATCGGCACCCATACCTGCTACGTCACCTACATTATCACCAACGTTATCAGCAATTGTTGCTGGGTTACGAACGTCATCCTCAGGAATTCCTGCTTCTACTTTACCTACTAAGTCAGCACCTACGTCAGCAGCTTTAGTATAAATACCACCACCAACACGGGCAAATAAGGCAATCGATTCAGCACCTAAAGAAAACCCTGTTAATACTTCAATCGAAGTAGAAACGGTATTCGCTCCTAGTCCAGAAAATATGCTTAAAAATGCGATGAATAAACCTCCTAGACCAAGGATTGCTAAACCAGCAACGCCTAATCCCATTACGGTTCCACCTGTAAAGGAAACTTTTAATGCTTGTTTTAAACTTGTACGCGCAGCTTGTGTAGTACGTACATTCGCTTTTGTTGCGACTTTCATTCCGATATAACCAGCAACAGCTGAGAATACTGCTCCGATAATAAAGGAAATCGAGATAATCCAGCTAGAGTGAATTTCTTTTCCATTTACCTCGTGAATAGTTCCAGAATATGCTAACAAGGCTGCAGCAATTGAAACGAAAATGGCTAATACTTTCCATTCAGCTTTTAAAAACGCCATTGCGCCATCAGCAATATAGCCAGCTAATTCTTGCATTTTTGCGTCGCCAGCATCTTGTTTACTAACCCAAGCGGATTTAATAGCCATCACAATCAGGCCTACAATCCCAAGTACGGGAATCAAATAAATTATATTGTCCATAAGTTCATTTTTAGGGACACGAATTTACCCCTTTTTGCCCTTTAAACCAAAAATTCTGCTCCTTAATAAATGCGATTGAAAGAATAATAACCTTAAGGCAATGTTGTTATCTAATTTAT
The DNA here is from genome assembly GCA_046052065.1 of Bacteroidota bacterium. GTDB lineage: Bacteria > Bacteroidota > Bacteroidia > AKYH767-A > OLB10 > CAINEC01. The sequence continues at coordinate 4,348 of JBJOND010000095.1, forward strand.
TATGCCTTTACCTTCTGAAAATCAAACGTTAAGAGTTATTTTTTTATAAAAGAAAGTTCAGCTGTTTGATTGTTTTGCTGAATACGACAATGGTAAAATCCAGGGGCGAGAGAGGCCGTATTGATGGAATTATTACTGTTCTTATCGACTTCCGCTTGCAATACCAACTTGCCGGTAACATCATATATCGTAACCAACGCCTGATTTTGAAGGCCGTTAAGTTGAAGAAAGTTGGAAGTAGGGTTCGGATAAATGCTATACTCACTCAACTTTATTATTTCACCCAAATCATTGCAAGCATCTACAAATATTGTATCAAACACAGTTGATGAGCATCCAAACTGATTTAAAAAAGTATAACTTATCAAGTGATTTCCATTTCCAGAAATCGCTGGGTTGAATGATGTGTTATTAACGCCAGTCTCATTAAATACTCCACCAATTGGTGAAACATAATTTTCAAGATTTAAAGAGGACGAATTTGAACATAGTGAAGTGTCAATGTTAAAAACAGGATTTGTAGATGGTTGAATATGAAATTTAATAGTATCAGAATTAATTCCTGGGCCACATGAACTATTTATTTGACAAAAAAATTCAAAATTGTTTAGCACGAAAGGAGGATTTTTAACAGTCAAAATATTGGAGTTAGCTCCACTAAAAACACTATCATTTTGAATATCTGCAAAGCTACCATTAACGTTTCTTTTCCAGCGATAGCCAGATGCATTAATGCAGGATAAAGAATAGGAAGTGCTATCGTTATCACAAATAATTGGTGATAAAGGTTGTGAAGTGATGTAAGGGTTGGCGCTGATACAATTGCCAATAAAGTAAATTAGAATATCTCTTCTTACTGTTCCAATTAAATCTCCGTTTCTATATTCACTTACTAATACCGCAATTATATAATTGGCAACATTGGAAGGAGTAAAATTTAAAATTCCTGTTTGATGATTTAATATTATAGGGGTAGATGAACTAAACGGATAATTAACAGAATAAAGGGGACCATAACTAGATGTTGTATCATTTATAGGACATTGAATATCACCGCCTCGCGGCTCAATGATTGAATACGTTAACGAATCACCATTTATTTGTGTTGCTCCAAGATCATAAGAAAAATTATTTCCAACACAAAAACTTAATTGCGATACTTGATTTAAAGTAGGTGATGAATGATCTACCCATAGGTTATTTAAATGGGCATCTACTATCAAGCTGGGATCCCAACTGTTAATAGCGCCCACTCGACAACATTCAAACCATACAAATTTCCAATCGCTTGCTGCATGGGGTAATTGAACTATTCCTTGATAATCGGCAGTGTAACCATCGTTTGAACTAAGTGGGCAAATGGAACCACAAGGTGGTGCAGGAATATAATTTAGAACTCCAATGAAATTTAACGTGATTGTGTCAGAATAATTTTGTGAAACAGAGGATATGCAAACACTAACGGTAGGTTTATATTGAATATAATCAGCAGCTGTCCCATAACAACCGCCATAAAATCGAAAGTGTATTAAATATTCGTTAGGTGTTCCTGTGTAAACATAAGTTAATTCGCCCCCTAATAAATGAGAAGCCTTTGTTCTGTATCCTGTAAATATTAATAGAACAAATAGTAGTAAGCAAAAAGTTTTCTTCATAATTAAATAATAATTCATATTAAACAAGATGCAATTTTTTAATAATAAGTTGCATCTCTATTTAAAAACAAGAAATATTATCTAATCAAGAACTATTATCATTTACACCCAATCATTTTTTTATAAAAGAAAGTTCAGCTGTTTGATTGTTTTGCTGAATACGGCAATGGTAAAATCCAGGGCTTAACGACGCAATATTGATGGAATTATTACTGTTCTTGTCGACTTCCACTTGTAATACCAACTTGCCAGCAACATCATATATCGTAACCAAAGCCTGATTTTGAAGTCCGTTAAGTTGAAGGATGTCGGAAGCTGGATTCGGATATAATCTAAGATTCAGCGTCTCATTATCATTTAATCCGCTGCAAACATCAACTGTAATTGAATCAACCGATGAACTAATGCATCCATTTAAATCGGTGTATGTATAATTGATAGCAAAGCTTCCAACACCACTTGATGCAGGATCAAAATCATTTCCGGTAATACCCCAACCTGTAAAGGTGCCACCAATAGGAGAAACATAGTTGGTTAAATCCAATGGACTACCATTTTCACAAAGTGTTGTATCAAGAGCAAGGCTCACAACAGGCAATGAATTTACTGTTAAGTCGAGTGCAACAACACTATCACAACCCAATGAAGAAGTGTAAGGGAATACATAGCTTCCTGTTGTTGAGTAATAATTTCCATTAAAGAATAATGAATCGCCTTGACAAATACTCTGAATCATGAAGACATAATATCCAAGGTAAACAGTCAAGTTAGTAGTTATCGTACTGTCGCAACCGTTAGTAGTTGTATACGATTCTGTAAATGTTCCTCCGTTAAATTGCCATGCCCCATTTATAAAAATACTGTCGCCACCACAAATGCCTAGTTCAATCTGAATATCGTAAGCTGGTGAAAAAATCAAGTTGTTAATTATCGTACTGTCGCAACCGTTAGTTGTGTTAAAGGTATTTGTTAAGGTTGTATCAGTGTAATAGTAAATACCATCAATTAAAATGCTATCATTAGAGCATGTAGAAAATGTTTGAACAATTTGATAAGAAGGATTTGGAGTAATAGAGATGCTGGTTACAGCACTTGTTCCGCATGTATTTTCAGCCGAAACAGATAAAATACTTGTGTTATTTGAACTGTTAAAGTTAACAATAGCGGATGTATCTGTTGCATTTAATGTTGCCCCTGATAAACTAATTGCCCATGTATAATTATCAGCATACAAAACTGGTGCAATAGCATATGAAATTGGAGTACCTTGACATGGTGCTGTGTCT
>JBJOND010000096.1:0-7099 GCA_046052065.1 Bacteroidota bacterium
ATGAAATGCGAGAAGTTATCGCACGTTTAGTTGATAACAGTGAGTTTGATGAATACAAAGAAAAATATGGTCAGTCTATTTTATGTGGCTATGCACGTATTGAAGGTTGGGCAGTAGGTATTGTTGCTAATCAGAGAAAAGTAGTGAAGAGTAAAAAGGGAGAGATGCAGTTTGGTGGTGTGATTTACAGTGATAGTGCTGATAAGGCAGCCCGTTTTATTATGAATTGCAATCAACGAAAAATTCCATTGGTTTTTATTCAAGATGTTACAGGATTTATGGTGGGATCAAGAAGTGAGCACGGAGGAATTATTAAAGATGGTGCTAAAATGGTCAATGCCATGTCGAATTCTGTTGTTCCAAAGTTTACCATTATTGCAGGGAACTCTTACGGTGCTGGAAATTATGCGATGTGTGGTAAAGCCTACGATCCTCGTTTAATTGTTTCATGGCCTAACTCCCAGTTGGCTGTTATGAGTGGTGCATCTGCTGCTAAAACATTATTGCAGATTCAGACATCAACAATGAAGGCGCAAGGAAAAGAAGTCTCCGAAGAAGAAGAAAAAACATTACTTAAAACAATTACTGAACGATACAATGAACAAACATCTCCTTATTACGCAGCTTCGCGTATGTGGGTTGATGCAATTATTGACCCCTTAGATACTCGCAAGTGGATATCAATGGGGATTGAAATGGCTAATCATTCTCCAATTGAAAAACCGTATAATGTTGGAGTAATTCAAACCTAGTTATGGCAATTTACGAATTCAACGGATACATTCCTGTAGTGCATGCGTCATCTTTCGTTCATCCGTTAGCGGTAGTTACAGGTAATGTAATTATAGGTAAGGATGTTTATATTGCTCCGGGTGCTGTAGTGCGAGGTGACTGGGGTGAAATAATTATTGAAGATGGATGTAATGTTCAGGAGAATTGTACACTTCATATGTTTCCTGGTCAGCAGGTAATTTTAAGAAGGGGTGCACATATTGGACATGGTGCGATAATACATGGCGCTGAAATAGGAGAGAATGTACTGGTTGGAATGAATGCGGTTGTGATGGATAGAGTAGTAGTTAGTAAAAATTCAATTGTTGGTGCCCTTTGTTTTGTTCCAGAGGGAATGAATATACCTGAGCGCAGTATCGCTGTAGGTAATCCCGCTAAGATTGTGAAAGAAATGTCGGATGAGATGATTGAATGGAAATCTAAAGGAACGGCTTTGTATCAACAATTGCCATCTGAATTACATGCTACACTTAAAGAGTGCGAACCATTGAGATCGGTCCCTGAAAACAGACCCAAGCAACAAGATATTTACAAAACGTGGAATACCACAAAAAAATAATAGCATGCAAAAAAAGTTTTTATCACTTTTGATTTTTTTAATGCTTTCACAATTTTGCTTTTCGCAAAAGACAGTTATTCTTAGAGTAAAGGCAGATGAGCAAGTAGACACTTTGGGAGTTAATATTGTCAATGAAATTACAAAAGTTGCATATGAGGCAATTCGAGATGGTAAAGTAAAGTTATGGGACTCGCCAAAGAAAGAAGTGGCTATTTCATTTAATTCTTTGGTGCAGATTGAAAAATCATCAGGTTTAAATTTTATTGACCAGCAATTGATTTATATTTATGATGTATGGAATTACGAAAAGAAAAAGCTTAAGAGCGAGACACATGGTTTTTTATTTTCGAGTAAACTAGAAAATGGAGATGCTGTTGTTTTTGGGTATGTTGAATACGATGCGATAAAAAGTATTATTGCTACCTCGTCGGCTTCAATTAATGCAAATGGAGATTGTTACATCAATCTAAATAATAATTTGAAGAAGAAAGATTACAATTATCAAATTTTGCAATTTGGAGATATGGTGATTAATAATGTTTCAGATTCTAAGTTGTTGAAAGAAAGTTATATTAGGGATAATAAATTTAATGTTGAGGTAATCGCCAAAGATTCTGTTGAGTCAAAGTTTATCGAGTGGACAATTTCATCTTCTGAAAAGCTAAGTGGTACAAAGGCTCAGGCTTCTAGAGATTTTATAAATGCCTTAACAACTTATTTCCAGCAAAACATGGAAGTTTTATATAATTTATCTGGTAAAAATGCTGAGGAAATTCTGCAAAATGGTACATGGAAAGTTTCGTCTATATCGTTTGCTGAAATATGGAAAAAAAGTGTGACTGGTATTAAAAGTACTCCTTTATGGATGTCAGTAAGTATCGATAGTGTTGTAATTGATTCTATCTACATGGATAACTTAGTGAATTGGGAATTCACAGTTAATGATCAAAATTGGCTGGAATATATTCAACAGAAAAACTTTCTATATCTGATTGTTAAAGTGAATTCAGATGTTATTCCAATAGAAAAATCAATTAAATATCAAAAAGGTCTGTTTACACACAAATGGAACAATCTTATTAATTTCGTAGAACTTTATTAATCAATATTAAAATGTCGAAAATAAAATTTGGAACAGATGGTTGGAGAGCTATTATTGCAGAAGACTTTACAGTTGAAAATGTTGCTCGTGTAGCTGAAGGAACAGCATTGTGGTTATTAAATCAAAAAAGCAATCCTGCAATCATTCTAGGGCATGACTGTCGCTTTGCGGGTGAACTATTTTGCAATACAATTGCAAAGGTAATGTGTACAAAGGGCGTTTCGGTAACTATGTCAAAAGGATTTGTTTCTACCCCAATGGTCTCGTTAGGTACCGTTAAAGAAAATAAAGATTTAGGTATAATCATAACTGCCAGTCATAATCCTCCAGAATACAATGGGTTTAAATTAAAAGGATCTTTTGGTGGTCCATTATTACCGCAGCATGTTACGGAAATTGAAGATTTAATTCCTGAAAAATGCAATGTCGATTATTCTAAAATTGAATTAGAGAAATTACAAACAGAGGGTTTGCTTTCTTACATCGATTTAGAAACAATGTATTGCAATCATGTGGAGGCAAATTTTGATATGAATCTGATTAAGAATAGCGGACTTCATTTGGCATATGATGCGATGTATGGTGCTGGACAAAATGTAATTAAACGTATGCTTCCAGCTATTACGAAGTTGCATTGTGATTATAATCCTTCATTCATGGGGCAAGCACCAGAGCCTATTCATAAAAACCTTACTGAGTTTTCTGAGCTAATTAAAAATGCAAAGAACATCGATTCTGGATTAGTAACTGATGGCGATGCTGATCGTATCGGATTCTATGATTCCAAAGGTAATTTCGTTGATTCTCACCATATTATTTTATTGTTGATACATTACCTTTATAAATACAAAGGAATGAGAGGTAAAGTGGTAACAGCTTTCTCAACAACACCCAAAGTAGCAAAGCTATGTGCGCACTATGGAATTGAAATGGAAACTGTGAAAATAGGATTCAAATACATTGCAGAAATTATGATTAAAGAAGATGTCCTATTAGGTGGCGAAGAATCAGGTGGCATAGCTATTAAAGGACATATCCCTGAACGTGATGGTATTTGGATGGGATTAACGTTATGGGAATTCATGGCGAAGAGTGGAAAAACATTGAATGACTTAATCAATGAAGTGTATGAAATAGTTGGTCCGTTTTCATTTGAAAGAAACGATTTGCATTTAAAAGAAGAATTAAAACAGTCTATTCTGAAAAATTGTTTAGCGTCAAATTATAAAGCCTTTGGTGAATATAAAATAGTAAGAACAGACGACCTAGACGGATTTAAATATTTCTTTGAGAACGGCGATTGGTTAATGATTCGTGCTTCAGGAACAGAGCCTGTATTGCGTACGTATGCAGAGTCGAATTCTCGCGAGGCTGCTTTTGCTATTTTAAATGCTGCAAAAGAAACACTGTTAAACTAACGCAATGGCTATACGAAATGTAATAAACTCGAAAAGCATCATGATTTTTATGGTGCTTTCGTTTTATATTACAATCGGTAATGCTCAGTATGATTCAATTAATTATCATCATCGTAAGGTCGCATTATGGACGACAAGTGGTGTTGCCTATACTGCTGGTATGATGGGGTTGTATCAAGTCTGGTATAAAGATTATCCTCAGTCGTCATTTCATTTTTTTAACGATAACCACGAATGGCAATTGCAGGATAAGCTCGGACATATTGGATCTGCATACTACATTTCCAACTGGACAGGTCAGTTGTACCAATATGCAGGCTACCATCAAAAGAAGGCCGCGTTGCTCGGTGCATTAACAGGATTTGGATTTCAATTAACGATTGAAATGTTCGATGGTTATAGTAGCCAATGGGGCTTTTCTCCTGGTGATTTAGTGGCCAATACATTGGGATCGTCAATCTATTATTTACAAGCTGTTAAATGGAAAGAACAACGGGTTAAATACAAGTTATCATATCATGCTACAAAGTTTGCAGCATACAATCCTTCGCTACTAGGTGATAATAATCTGCAGCGTGTTTTTAAAGATTATAATGGTCAAACATACTGGCTTTCATTTAATATGAAGGACTTGTTTTTTCAAGATAAAAAATTTCCCGCTTGGCTGAATTTAGCTGTTGGATATAATGCAAGAGGAATGACAGGTGCAACAACAAATAGACTAACTTATAACGGTAACGCAATACCCCAATTTGAACGAGTGCATTATTTTATTTTATCACCTGATATCGATATTACGAAAATCAAATCGAGGTATAAGGCTTTTAATATTTTGAAAGAAACTTTTGGATTTTTGAAATTTCCAATGCCTGCTATTCGATTAAAAAATAATGGAAAGATAAACGGCGAAGCTTTTTATTTCTAATTACTTCTTTCTTGATTTTTTATCTGGACTTTCATGAAAGTAAAAACGAAGATCGATAGTTAAGTAGTCTCCTTGTAATGTAGTTCTTCCTGTTGAAGTAGGTAGTAAAGTGAAATCACGTTTGGGATAATATTCCACCAACGTATTGAAAATAGTAGATAGTGAACGATGATAGCTTGCTCCTATATAGTATGTTCCTTTTTTACCATTACGATACTCCCATCCAATATTAGCTAAAACACCTGAATTGATTTTACTTTTTCTAGCTGAATATTGCAGCATAAATGAAGGAAGGTAGGTGAATACATCAGAAGGGAAAATATCGATTGAGCCTCCCATAGAAGCACTCATCCAAATTTTTTGATCGAGCTGAATATAGATTAATGCGCTTAATGGAATTTCATATCCTATTATTGAGAAATCACTCTGGGAAATAAACGTTGTGTCTCTTAGTGTTAAATCGTAGTTCCGTTTTACATAAAGTATACCCGATTCAAGAGTAAGTTTTTTGGTAATGCCTCTTCTAATTAACGCGCCTGTGCTATAACCTGAAGATTGAGAAAGCGTGTAAGATATTTTATTATCATCAAAATCTTTTGGACCTGTTCTAAAATAACTGCTCGAAAAGATAGGGCGGTAACAAAAGCCGAATTGCGTTGTGTTAATTTGTGCTGATAAACGCATGCTTATAATACAACAAAAAACAAAAAGGCTAATTCTCTTTTTCATGTTGCAAAAATGCGAAAAAAACAATCAGTTATTTAACTAATTCGAAGGTAATATTAGAAAAAGCCTGTGTTGATTCTACTTTTTTACAAATCCCTTTCACATAGGTATAAGTACTGTTTTGGCCATCACCTGTGTCTAATAAATAAGAATCACCTTCTTTTTTCATCGATAAAAATTTGCCATGATTGTCGGACCAAATTACTTTCTGATTCTTGGGCTCGGCAAAATATAATTCAGGGACTATAATTGTGATGTTGCTGTTGATTATTTTTTCTTCTCCTGATTTGTCCTTAAAAACATAACCACTTCCTTTTTGCGTGGTCGTGTTATCCGTTTGTTTTACACCGTTAATTAGCTGTACTAATCTGGATGATTTTAACCTGCCATTTTCAATAATTGATTTCAAATCATATTTTAATTCAACAGTAAAAAGCATCGTTGTTTTAATGTTCGATTGTATGGTATAGGTATAGTTGTTTTTCTTGCCTGATTTATTGGCAATGAGTGTCCCGCTTTCTTTTCCATCCACTTTAACCTTATAGGTTAATTTTTGTGCAGATGAAGTCAATGTCGTAAATGCGAGAATGATATTCAGTAATAGAATTTTGATGATATACATACCGTTAAATAAAAAGAGCCGCTACTAAGTAACGGCTCTTCTACTAGTTTTATTGATTAATTGAAAATTAATTTTCCAGTTGCTTTTCCTTTGTCAAATGTTGTTCTAATAATGTATACACCAGCATCCAATTTGTTTCTTTCAATTGTAAACTGACGATTATTAACACCTTCAACATTTAATACTAAGTTTCCTAAAATATCATAAACTTTAACATTTCTGATATCTCCTGCTAGCATATCTGCAAAAATAGTTGTTGATGATAATGCAGGATTAGGACTAACTTTAACATTAGAAGAAAGATTCTCCATATAGTTGATACCTGTTGTTAAGCTTAAGCATGTTACGATACGAGGATTAACATAATTCATAATTGTATCGATGTAAGCTGTTGCTTTTGCTTTCGACATATCAGGGTTAGTTAATAATGCATTTTGATAAACAGCAGTTCCTTGAGCCGCAGGGTAGCCTAGGAATTGTGCAACTGCAACAGTCGTTGTTGAGTCGTACCAATCCCACGGGCCTGATTGAGGATTTGTTGCTGTATAGAATGGATATAATCCTTCAATACCTCCGTTCACAGAAGCAGCATACGTTGATAAAGCATCATTGAAGTTTGCATTCACCATACAATTGTTGTTGCCTAATGCTAACGACTTTTGTGCTACAGTTAAACTTCCAGATACATCCACTACGAAATCACCTGTAGTAGGTACGATAACCGGACCATTACCATAAGGTGCAAATGGATCACTCACAACATGAAATGCTACAATTGGGCAATCACCAGCTTCTAACCATGATGAATCACCTAACGCACCACCCATGTTGAATACGAAATCAACATCAGATGAATAACCAGGATTGTTATTAGGATTGTTTAATTGAGGTATTCCACCAAATCCTTGAAAATCGCCAATTAAAGCTTGATTTACATAGCTCTGACCTGCAACAA
>JBJOND010000097.1:0-6958 GCA_046052065.1 Bacteroidota bacterium
GAGGAATGCATAAGGTGGCATAATTGAGCCTGGCGACATAGTGCGTGGATCAATCATGTGATGATAGTGCCATACGTTTTGATATTTTCCTCCTACACGTAATAAATCAGGACCTGTACGTTTTGATCCCCATTGGAAAGGATGATCATAAACAAACTCTCCAGCTTTTGCATACTCACCATAACGTTCGGTTTCATGTCGGAAAGGACGCACCATTTGTGAGTGACAAGTGTAACAACCTTCTCGGATATAAATATCACGTCCTTGTAATTCAAGCGGAGTATAAGGCTTAACAGAAGCAATGGTTGGAATATTTTCTTTAATCATGAATGTTGGAATCATCTCTACTAATCCACCAATTAAAATCAACACTGTTGCAAACAACATCATTTGAATTGGTCTTCTTTCAATCCAACGATGCCAATGACCACTTGCAGGAAGAGGAACACTTTCTAAAGCAGGAGATTCTGCTGGTTCATTCGCTAATAAATTACCTGTCTTCATGGTCATCACTAAATTGTAAACCATAGTTAATGCACCTGCTAAATACAAGGTGCCACCAAGAGCGCGCAACTTATACATCGGCATTAATTTCGTTACCGTTTCTAAGAAGTTCGGATATTTTAATAAACCATCTTCTGTAAATTGTTGCCACATCATGTATTGCTCAAAGCCTGCCCAATACATCGGAATTGCATAGAATAAAATCCCTAATGTTGCTAACCAAAAATGATAACTTGCTAATTTATTCGAGTATAAATTTGTTTGATAAATACGTGGTATTAACCAATATAAAATCCCGAAGGTTAACATACCATTCCAACCTAAACCACCAATATGAACGTGTGCAATAGTCCAATCTGTAAAGTGAGAAATTGCATTCACCGATTTTAGTGATAACATCGGACCTTCGAATGTTGCCATACCATAAGCAGTAATTGCAACCACCATAAATTTCAAAACAACACTTTCACGAACACGATCCCATGCACCACGTAATGTCAACAATCCGTTAATCATTCCACCCCAGCTTGGAGCAATCAACATAATAGAGAATACAGTTCCTAATGATTGCGCCCAATCTGGTAATGCAGTATATAATAAGTGATGTGGACCAGCCCATATATAAATAAATATCAAAGCCCAGAAGTGAATAATCGATAATCGATAAGAATATACTGGACGGTTAGCAGCCTTAGGAACGAAGTAATACATCAAGCCTAAATAAGGAGTTGTTAAGAAAAATGCCACTGCATTATGTCCGTACCACCATTGCACCAGCGCATCTTGCACACCTGCATATACGGGGTAACTTTTTAAAATACTAACTGGAATTTCAATACTATTAACGATATGTAAAACAGCAACAGTTACAACAGTAGCAATATAAAACCAAATAGCTACATATAAATGTTGCTCACGTCGTTTGATGATAGTACCAAACATATTTACCGCAAAAACAACCCAGGTAAGTGTGATTAAGATATCAATAGGCCATTCTAGTTCTGCATATTCTTTACCAGTGGTATGTCCTGTAATTAATGTTAACGCAGCAAGAACAATAATCGATTGCCACATCCAGAAATGCATTTTACCTAGTATGTCGCTGTATAATCTCGCCTTTGTTAAGCGTTGTAATGAATAATACAATCCCATGAAAATTCCATTACCAACAAAGGCAAAAATGATAGCATTAGTATGAACAGGTCGTACACGACCAAATGTCGCATATTCGCCTGCATTTAAACCTGGAAAAGGAATTTGCAGTGCAGCAATTAACCCCACTAACATTCCTACAATTCCCCAAATGATGGTCGCAATTGCAAAATTCCTAACAATGCGATTGTCGTAACTATACTTCTCAATTGTCATAATGATTGATTTTTGATTTTTCGTTTGATGTTATTTCATTATCCATTAATATGCGAACTGCAGGGGAAGTATCATCATCAAATTGCCCTGTTTTTACAGACCAGAAAAATGCAATCAAGAATCCGATAGCAACGAGTAAACTAGCAATGATTAAAAGGATGATTACTTTCATAACGGGAGCAAAACTATTTCGCGATAAGGGTTATTTAAATGACTGCCATTAGTATGAATCATGATAATTATCAAGCTATTTTGACAACCCTAATTGACGTGCTTTAAATGAACTTGCAAGTACTGTATATATAACAAGACTACTTGTACTGATAGGCATTAAGATCGCAGCAATTACAGGGGAAAGTGTGCCTTGCACAGCGAACCATAATCCTAAAAAATTATAAACAAGTGAGATAATAAAACTGATGATTATAATTTTATTTGCCGATTTTGCAAGACGAATTAACTTTTCCAATTTAGATAAATTACTTCCCATGATAATGGCGTCACAAGCAGGCGTAAAGTTGTTAATGTCGTTAGAAACCGCTATACCAACATGACTATTCATTAATGCACCAGCATCGTTGAGTCCATCACCAACCATCATTGGTTTAAAACCATACTGATTAAGTTCCTTGATATAATTCAATTTATCGATAGGCTTACAATTAAAACGCATATGGGTTCCTTCGGGAAGAAGAGTCTTCAAATTAGTTCGCTCATACTCATCATCTCCGCTAATTACACCTAAATGAATTTTATTAATTGCTAAATCATATGTTAGTTGCTCAATACCGTCGCGGTATTTATTCTGAATAGAAAAGAATCCTAAAACCTCTTCATTAATTCCTATGTAAACTCGTGTAGATTTCAAGGAATTATTATTTCTTTTACCAGTCAAGAATTCTTCGCTTCCAACTTTATAATGATATCCAAAAATCATGGCTGAAAGGCCTTTGCCGGGAAATTCTTCTATATGTAATTCCGAATCAGAAAATGTTTTCAGTTTTAAATATTTTGCAAGGACAATACTTAACGGATGAGTAGATGATGATACGATAGTATAAATCGCACGTAAATGAAAATCGCTCAGTACTTTACCATTATAACATATTTTATTTGTTTCAGGCTCAGTTAATGTTCCTGTTTTATCAAATATAACGGTATCAATATCTGCTAGTTTTTCTATCACCTGCACATTTCGTAAATAAATTCCTTTTTTACCAAGCAAACGAATTATATTTCCGAAGGTAAACGGAGCAGATAACGCCAATGCACAAGCGCATGCAATAACTAATACTGATGTAAATGCATTAATTGCTTTTGTAAAATCAATAGTGTACCAATAGGTAAAAGATGAAGCAGCAATAACAACGGTTACTAATACAAACCAACGACTAATGGTGTTGACCATCGTTTGAAAGTAACTTATCTGATTAATCTTATCGCTTTGCTGATTCCATAGTTTTGTTAGGTAACTATTAGAGGTAGCCTTATCGACTAACACATCAATAGGTCCATTGAGTAATTTCGCACCAGCATATATCAATTCCCCTTTATTTACTTTTACAGGTGTTGATTCACCTGAAACAAAACTATAGTCGATATGTGCTGATTGATTCAAGAGCTTCACATCAGCAGGTATGATTTCATGATTACGTATTTTTAGTCGATCTCCTTTAACGACATCATTTACTAAAACAGTTTCTTCTTTCAGTCCATTATATCTCGTAACAGCAATAGGAAAGTAGGAGGTATAATCACGATTAAACGAAAGCCATTGATATGTTTTATCTTGAAAATTTCTTCCAATAAGCATGAAGAAGATAAGTCCGGTCATACTATCAAAATAACCAGGTCCACTATCAGAAGTAATATCATATAAACTTCTCAGGAACATAGCTAAAATACCGATTGCAATAGGCACATCAATATTTACTACCTGCTGCCGGAAACTCCTGAATGAATTAATGAAAAACTCACTTGCCGAATAAAAGAAAACTGGCAAAGCTAAAACCACAATCACATATCGAAATAATTGTCGGAAGTCCTCAGCGCCAAAAACTCCTCCCGATAAATATTCAGGAAAACTCAACAACATAATATTTCCAAAAGCAAATCCTGCTAGACCAATTTTATAAATACGTGTATTACTCTTTTTTGAAAACTGATTATTGCTGGCCATATTCAAATTTAGCTCGGGCTCATAGCCAATCAATGTCAGTTGCTCAGTAATAATACGTAAGCTCGTTTCTGCAGAATTAAATACGATTAAAAGCTCTTTACTTACAAAATCAACCTGCGATTTTAAAACACCTTTGTCTATTCTCGAAAAATTTTCTAATAACCAAATACAACTGCTGCAATGCATATTCGGAATATGAAAACGAATATGCATTTCATTATTAGATTTAAAACTGATTAACTTCTCAATTATTTGCTCTTCCTCTAAAAAAGCAAAGCGATTACCGAGATAACTGTTCTTACGATTTATACCAGGGTTATCGGAAATAGCGTAATAATTACAAAGGTTATTTTCATTCAGTACTTCATATACTAACTTACAACCTACGCAACAAAAGTCTTTATCATCAAGTCGTACTTTTTCTTCTTCACAAATTTCGTGGCAATGAAAACAGGTGGTTGCTACTGTAGTGTTTAATGTCGACATACTAAATAAATCTTACGCAAGATTATTCAATGTATACACCTATACGCATGACTAAAATCAGCAGTAATTTTGATAGTGGTCACAGAACTTTTTTTCAAAAAAGTAGTTAAAATTATTACTAATGCTGACGCACGTCATTTGGATTGCTTTTTAAATAAAACAACTTTGCAAAACAAAACAAAACAACATGTCACCTAAAACAAAAGCACCGAACTCACTACATCTTTACATCGATTTAAACTCTAGACTATCTGAAATTCAAAAAGAGTTCAGTACCCATTTCCCATTTTTAAAAATTGAATTTTTTAAGGTACCGCATAAAATAGGACAAGGATTAAAAAAAGATTTAATTATCAACTCCAATAAATTAGTGAAAGATTGCTCCACCGTTAAAAAGGGTGGTGTGATTGAATTTAACGCTATAACTCCGGTAAGTGATTTAGAAACAAAATTTTTTAAAGATTATAAACTGTCTGTTCAGGTATTTAGAAAAGCAGGAAACGTATGGTTAGAAACTACTGCTACAGATAGCTGGTCATTAAATCAACAAAATGAAGTAGGCGCTGAATTCTCAACGCCCACTAAATAATTTATTTCTTTTAAGCTTTTAATGTTCGAAGCTTATGATCATTCATTATCTTAATTTTCCCTTCTTTAATCTCGATTAATTTTTCTTCTTTAAAATCACTTAATGTTCTGATTAAAGATTCGGTTGCTGTACCTACAATATTGGCTAAGTCTTCACGGGCAATTGCCATTGAAAAAGGGGAGGTATCTGTTGTTTTATATTTATCCTGCAATAAAACCAGCGCCTCTGCAGTTCTTTTTCTAACCGAACTATATGCCAATTCCAATAAACGTTCTTGCTTATCAATAGCACCTTTGGTTAAAAAACGAATAAAGTTTTTTGTGACCGCAGGATTACTATAAACCAGATTAAAAAACTCTTCCTTAGGAATAAAAACCACTTCTGATTCTTCTAACGTTTCTGCACTTTCGATGTAGGGTTTCTCTTCTAACAATGACACATATCCGAAGAAATCACCATCCTTTAATAAGTCAGTTATAAGCTCCTTACCATACGTATGTGTTTTAGTAATTTTAACTTTGCCATTTTTTACATAATAAATGCCGTTGGGGTAGTGGTGCTCCTGATAAATTTTTTCTTTCTTCTTGTAGTGATTTACTTTTTTGCCATCCAAAAATTTCTTTAATGCTGCATCGCCAGCCACGTCGCTTATAAAATGACTTAGTCCTTCAAAGTCAGGCTGATAATCTTTCTTCATCGCTTCTGCTCTTTTCAACCGACTTTCAATCGCGTTTAACAACTCCGTTCTATCGAATGGTTTTGTAATATAATCATCAGCACCTAAATCCATCCCCTTGCGCATATCGCTTCGTTCAGCCTTCGCCGTTAGAAAGATAAAAGGAACAGCGTTCATGTCTGTATCTTTATTCAACATATGCAGAACACCATAGCCATCTAATCCAGGCATCATAATGTCGCAAATGATTAAATCTGGTTTCTCCTTGCGGGCCATTTCAACGCCCTCTTTTCCATCGGGTGCAGTGTAAACTTTATAATTTGCCAGCTCTAAAATTTCTGCTGTGTTTTCTCGCACATCGAGATTGTCTTCTATTAATAAAATCTTTTTCATACAATTAGTTTATTTGATTAGGAAATGTAATTTCAATTGTGGTCCCTTCGTTTAGTTTACTTGATAAATGCAAATGTCCTTTCATGATATCAACATAGTTTCCTACGATATGCAAGCCCAAACCTGTACCTTGAATATTAAATGCATTTTTACCTCGATAGAATCGTTCAAAAAGATGCTTTAAATCTTCTTCACTAATTCCAATGCCCTGATCCTGAACGGTAATTTTAATTTCATTCGAATCAACTACTGCATCAAGAGTAATTGACTTTCCTTCTGATGAAAACTTAATGGCATTACTGATAAGATTGAAAAGTACATTCTTAACAAGCTTAGTGTCCAGGAAAACCATTTTATCGCCACTGTAATTAATAACTATCTTCTGACCGGCTTTTAAATTCTGACGCATATCACTTACAATCTCGCTCATCAGCGAATTCAAATCAAAGAGTCCCATTTCTGCATGAATCTTCCCTTCTTCTAACTTACTAATGGATAGAAAATCGCTTAGGATATCGTTAAGGTTATTTACTGATGATTGAATGCGTTTAATATGCTTTTGTTTTTTCTCTTCTTGCTCTGGATTTTTATATTCTGAAATCAATACCGCAGATGACAATATAGTAGTTAATGGTGTTCTAAACTCATGCGAAGCCATTGAAATAAAGCGCGATTTCAAATCATTCAAATCTTTTTCTTTTTCTAGGGCTACACTTAACTCCGACCTTGACTTCTCTAATTCAGCAATTGCTTCTTGTAAAAC
>JBJOND010000098.1:0-6885 GCA_046052065.1 Bacteroidota bacterium
GATTTAGGTAATGACGAATTATTCTTGCATCATACTCTTGCAATGTTAAGTCCTGGTCTAATAAATCAGTAGGTGTTTTAGTGGCAGTAAAGGTAATATCTGTTGGAGTAATTTGAGAACCATCCGCCATGACCGCAGCTAATTCGATTACTGCTTTTAACTCTCGAACATTTCCAGGGAAACGATAAAAAAGCAATTTATCTTTTGCCTCAGGAGTAAGATTTTTTCTTGGAAATTTATTCTCTAAACAAAATGTATCTAAGAAGTATTTAGCTAAAATCAGGATATCATTTCCACGCTCACATAGTGGAGGCAGATTAATGGGCAATCCTAATAATCGATAATATAAATCCTCTCTGAAATTTCCTCTTGCAGTTTCTTCACCTAGATTTTTATTAGTAGCAACAATTATTCTAACATCAACTTTTACAACTTCACTGCTTCCTAATCTTGTAATTTCTTTTTCTTGTAACACCCTCAATAGTTTTGCTTGCATCGAAAAAGGCATTTCGCCAATTTCATCTAAAAACAAAGTGCCACCATGTGCATCTTCAAACTTTCCACTTCTTCGTGTTGATGCTCCTGTAAATGCGCCTTTTTCGTATCCGAATAATTCACTCTCCAAAAGATCATGCGGAATAGATGCAACATTAATTGCAATAAATGGTGCTTTTGCTCTCTCCGAATTATAATGAATAGCTTTAGCTACGAGCTCTTTTCCTGTTCCTGTTTCACCTGAAATTGAAACAACTATTTGTGTTGCCGCACCTTTTTCAATTAAACGATAAATATGTTGCATCGCATCGCAAGAACCAATCAGTAAATTATTTCTTAAGTACTTACCTTTTATCTGCTCCTTTAAGTGCTGCAATTCATTTTGCAATGAAACGTTTTTACGAATATTATTAATTGAATTCCAAAGACGCTCCTTGGTCTCCTCATTCTTCACAATATAATCGTAAGCTCCTTTTTTTAAAATATCAACTGCAGTTGCAATATTTTCCTGACCTGAAATAGCTATTACATGGCATTCGGGCACATCTTGCTTAATTCTATTGAGCACTTCATCGCCCATCATATCAGGCAATGTATAATCTAACGTTATAACATCAGGCTGAAGGTGTAAGTCTTTTAAAAGCGCTTTCCCACTCGTATAAATATAAATTTCATTATCAGGATTTGCTGACAAATGATGCTGCAATAATTCACTATACCAAATGTCATCCTCGGCAATAAAAATTTTTAGTGGTCTTTCAGTATGAGTAGTTTCGTTTTGCATAAGTGTGTTCAAATTTACGAAATCCATCAATCCTATTAACTTTGCAAGCTAAATATGAAGTTACACGACCCATTTAGCGCATTACGGATTAAAGAATTCCGATTGTTTTTATCAGCTAAATTTCTGATTACAGTAGCAACACAAATGCAGGCTATTATTGCCAGTTGGCTGATATATGAAAAAACGAAAGATCCTTTTAGCCTCGGACTTATCGGTTTAGCAGAAGCCATTCCTGCATTATCGCTTGCATTACCTGGTGGTTTAATTGCTGATCGTTTTAGTCGTAAAAAAATTATGTTGCTGGCCACTTTATTAATGGTTGTCAGCGCAGCTGCACTGTGCATTTATACCAACCCGATCCTAAGCAGTCAGTTTAACAATAATCAATTTTTTAACGGAGTTGGCACCTTGTATTTCGTTATTTTCTTAGTAGGTGTTGCAAGAGGTTTTTATGTTCCTGCACAAGCCGCTTATTGGGCTCAAATACTTCCGAAAGAAAAATATGTAAATGGTTCGGTCTGGAATAGTAGTCTATGGCAAATAGGTGTTGTAATTGGACCAGCTTTAGGCGGTATATTTTACGCAAAAACAGGAGCCTTTATTTCAAGTACAATCGTAATGGTTTTAATTATGCTCGTTGCAGTTTTAATTACCTTCTTTGCGACAACTACAGTATCTGTTCAATCAAGCATGGAGTCGGTTGGCGAAAGTATTCAGAAAGGAATTCGTTATTTCTTTAAACATCCCGTATTATTATCTGCTGTTTCACTCGATTTATTCGCGGTTTTGTTTGGAGGAGCGGTAGCATTACTACCCGCATTTGCAGATACAATATTACATGTAGGACCCGAAGGATTAGGCTATTTACGCTCTGCGCCTGCTATTGGCGCTGTTACAATGTCGTTGATAATGGCCTTTTACCCACCTCATAAAGAGGCGGGAAAAAAAATGCTTTGGTGTGTTGCTGGTTTTGGATTTTGCATGATCGCCTTTGCCCTATCAACATCATTTATACTTTCATTTGCGATTTTATTATTAAGCGGTATGTTTGATAATGTGAGTGTGGTTATTCGCTCAACTATTTTACAGACACATACGCCAGATGAAATGAGAGGAAGAATATCTGCAGTAAATAGTATTTTTGTTGGTAGCAGCAACGAGCTCGGAGCCTTTGAATCAGGATTGGCAGCACGCTTTTTAGGGCTGGTACCTTCCGTAATTTTTGGAGGAGTAATGACGCTGATTGTGGTGTTAATTACACAAAAAATGGCACCTGCACTAAAAAAATTAACTATTTAAGGGTAAATCCCAGCCGTCCATTAAAGAAATTGATTTGTCGAACGCTTTAACCCAATTGTTATAAAGCAACCTGAACTCCTCGGTTTCTTTTTCAATTAATTGGGAATACTCTAAATCACTTATACCAAGAACCTGCATTCCTGCAAGCTGATGTAGAACCTTCTTTATTGCGATTTTAACTAGGATAGCATTCTCTAATTTATCATTGAAATAGATGCTATTTTCTGCGATAACAATTTTATTACATATTTCAAATCCTGCATTCAACAAGATTTTTTTATACTCCATTTCTATAATTGAATCTCCTAAATGCTCGCAAAATGAAATGATTAAATCGCTAACTAACCCAGCCTTTTTCATGATCGGCAATGAAAGAACTCTTGCATCTTCCGTTAAAATAGCCCTAATTGCATCTTTACCAGCCAATTTCATAAGGCTGATATTTTCTTCTTGATCAATATTCTCTGATTGATAGTTCTCCATTCTTCAACAATTCCTAATTTTTCAAATGTAAGGCATGAAACAGATACGAGTCAATACATAGAGCGATAAACTTTCTAACAATTCGAAAACTAATCAAATTTATTAGACAAAAAGGAGGCATTGGTCTCGAGAATATACACTAAATTCGCACACTATTGCAATAAATATTATGTTAGATTTTGTAAACAGTCTGTTAAAAAAGTTTTTTGGCAGCAAAGCAGAAAGAGATTTAAAAGAGTTAACTCCATTTGTTGGCTTAATCAACGCTGAGTTTGAAAAATTATCAGGACTTAGTAATGATGCGTTAAGAGCAAAGACGGATGAATTTAAAAAACAAATTCAAGATTATATTCAGGAAATTGAAAACGAGTTAACAGAATTACATACTTCTTCTGAAGAAAATCCAGATATGGATCTTCAGGAGAAAGAAAAGATTTTCACTCGTGTAGATGAACTTAAAAAAGAACGTAATCAGAAAATAGAAGAAGCGCTGTTGCAAATTCTTCCTTCTGCATTTGCAGTTATTAAAGATACTGCACGTCGTTTAAAAGAAAATTCAGAGTTAGAAGTTACGGCAACTGAACACGATAAAAACTTAGCTGTTAAAAAAAGCAATGTGATTATTCGTGGTGATAAAGCATATTATCAAAATAAGTGGATGGCGGCAGGTAATGAAGTTACCTGGGACATGGTGCATTATGATGTACAGTTAATTGGTGGTACTGTTTTGCATCAAGGTAAAATTGCCGAGATGGCAACGGGTGAAGGTAAGACGTTAGTTGGTACTCTTCCTATTTATTTAAATGCACTTGCAGGAAGAGGAGTTCACGTAGTTACAGTAAATGATTACTTAGCAAAACGTGACTCTGAGTGGAACGGACCAGTGTTTGAATTCTTAGGGTTAACGGTAGATTGTATTGATAAGCATCAGCCAAACAGTAACGATAGAAGAAAAGCGTATTTAGCAGATATTACTTACGGAACAAACAATGAATTTGGTTTCGATTACTTGCGTGATAACATGGCACGCAGTACCGAAGATATCGTTCAACGTGAGCATCACTTTGCAATTGTTGATGAGGTTGACTCCGTTTTAATTGATGATGCTAGAACACCATTAATTATTTCTGGTCCTACTCCTAAAGGTGATGAACAAGAATTTTTTCAGTTAAAGCCACGTATCGAATCGTTAGTGAATGCACAAAAAGCATTTGTTAACACATTGATTGCTGATGCAAAGAAAAATCTTGGAGTAAAAGAAAAAGAAGATGAAGTAGGATTAGCATTATTACGTGCTTATCGTGGATTACCTAAGCACCGTGCACTTATTAAATTACTAAGTGAGCCTGGAGCAAAAGCATTATTACAAAAAACAGAAAACGCTAACATGGCTGATCATGGTCGTGATATGCGCGAAAAAGTTGATCCGGAATTATTCTTTGTAATTGATGAAAAGAACCACACTATTGAGATGACCGATAAAGGTCATGATTTAATAAGTGGCAATTTAAACGATCCACACTTCTTTGAAATTCCTGACGTAGGTTCCATCATTGCTGATTTAGAAAAGTCAAATTTATCTGCTGAAGAAAAACTACAGAGAAAAGATGAATTGATGCGTGATTTCTCAATTAAAGGAGAACGTATACACACCGTAAATCAATTGTTGCGTGCTTACACACTTTATGAGAAAGACGTTGAGTATATCATTGATGGTGGTAAAATTAAAATTGTTGATGAGCAAACTGGTCGTGTATTAGATGGTCGTCGTTATAGCGATGGTTTACATCAGGCAATTGAAGCAAAAGAAAATGTAAAGGTTGAAGCTGCTACACAAACGTATGCTACTGTTACCCTGCAAAATTATTTCCGTATGTACCACAAGTTAGCGGGTATGACAGGAACTGCAGAAACAGAAGCAGGTGAGTTATGGCAGATTTATAAGTTAGATGTTGTTGTTATTCCTACTCATCGTAAGATATCAAGAAAAGATGATGAGGATTTAATTTATAAAACAACGCGCGAAAAATACAACGCAGTAATTGAAGCAATAGTTAAGTTAACAGAAGCGGGTCGACCAGTTCTTGTTGGTACAACCTCTGTTGAGGTTTCTGAATTGTTAAGTCGTATGCTATCACAGCGTAAGATTAAACATAATGTCTTGAATGCAAAACAACATCAACGTGAAGCCGAGATTGTTGCAGAAGCTGGTAAAGCAAGTCAGGTAACTATTGCAACAAACATGGCTGGTCGTGGTACCGATATTAAATTAGGGCCAGGTGTAAAAGAAGCAGGTGGTTTAGCTATCATTGGTACGGAACGTCACGAGTCGCGTCGTGTAGACAGACAGTTACGCGGTCGTGCAGGACGACAAGGAGATCCAGGTTCATCGCAATTCTTTGTGTCGTTAGAAGATAGTTTGATGCGTTTGTTTGGCTCTGAGCGTATAGCAAAAATGATGGATACATTAGGCTTGAAAGAAGGGGAAGAAATTCAGCACTCGATGATTACAAAATCGATTGAAAGAGCGCAGCGCAAGGTGGAAGAAAACAACTTCGGTATTCGTAAGCGATTACTAGAATACGACGATGTGATGAATGCACAACGTGAAGTGATTTACAAAAAACGTCGTCATGCATTATATGGAGAACGTTTATCACTTGACTTACAAAACATGTTATTTGAATTAAGTGAGTCGGTGGTTAATCAATTTTACGAAGACAAAGATTATGAAGGATTCAATTTTGAAATGATTCGCATTTTTGCCATCGAAAATCCTATTTCGCAAGAACAGTTTTTGAATGCTAAAAATGGAGAAGAACTTTCTGAAATTCTTTATGATAAGCTAGACGAGCATTATCGTTTTAAAACAACTAACACAGCAGAGCGTGCATTCCCGGTAATTAAAAATGTTTACGAGCAACCAGGACAGCAATATGAAAATATAGTAGTTCCTTTTTCTGATGGCATTCGAAATTTTCAGGTATTAGCACCATTGCGTAAATCGTATGAGTCGCACGGAAGAGAAATTATTGCAGCCTTCGAAAGAAATGTAACGCTTGCATTAATTGACGATACGTGGAAAAATCACTTACGTGATATGGACGATTTAAAACAAAGCGTGCAGAACGCAGTTTACGAGCAGAAAGATCCGTTGTTGGTTTACAAGTTAGAGTCGTTTGATTTATTTAAGAAAATGGTTGACGAAGTAAACAGAGATACAATGTCGTTTTTATTCAGAGGAAATATTACTGCACAAGATCAAAGTCAAGTGAAGCAGGCAGCAGCTCCCGTACGTCAGGATTTAAGTAAGTTAAAAACTACGCACGAAGAATATCAGGGAGGACCTTCTGGCCCTTCTAACGATAGTGGAGTACCGCAAAATCAACCAGCTCCTAAAAACGAACCTATCCGCAACGAAACAAAAGTACTTCCTAACGATCCTTGTCCTTGTGGCAGTGGAAAGAAGTACAAAAAATGTCACGGTGCAGGAAACGAAGGATAATTAGCCACAAGATTTATAATGAGCACAACACATGAAATTTTATCGATAGATATTAATTCATGTGTTGCGCTTTATACCAAAGATTTGTACGCATGGGCTTATTATAAAACTGGCGATAAATCACTTTCGGAAGATTTGGTACAGGATACTTTTTTGGCAGCTATTAAATCGCAAAAGAACTTTAAAGGAGACAGTGAAATAAAAACCTGGCTCTTCGCAATTTTAAAGAATAAGATTGCCGATTATTTCCGAAAGGCTACGAATAAAATTCCTTCTCCTAATATTTTCTTTGATGGCGACAACTGGAGTGAAAAAGAAA
>JBJOND010000099.1:0-6792 GCA_046052065.1 Bacteroidota bacterium
TAAAAATAGTAAATGTAAAAGAAAAGAGGCCGTCCTTTCGGCGACCTCTTTCAACAATTTTATCAAAAATTATAAATGAGCATTGATTTTTTCTGCAAGAACAGATTTTGGTGCTGCTCCAACTTGCTTATCTACTAATTCTCCGTTTTTGAAAAACAAAAGTGTAGGAATATTTCTGATTCCGAATTGTGTTGGGATACCTGGGTTATGATCTACATTGCATTTGCCGATTACCGCTTTATCGCCATACTCAGCTGCTAATTCATCTACTACAGGTCCAACTACACGACAAGGGCCACACCACTCTGCCCAAAAATCTACTAATACCGGCTTGTCTGATTTCATTACAAGCTCCTCAAAATTTTGATCTGTTATTTCTAAAGCCATTTTATTGAATTATTTGATTGTTTAATTTGATGCAAAGGTAATCGAAATTCTTGAAAAACTATTTTAAGCTAATGAAACATCCCCATTAGTAAGCTCTTTTAATTCGTCTAGCAATTGCGCATTTACTTTCACTTTAAACTTCATGCTTTCAAACGCGAGGTTAACACCATTCTCCTGATCGTATATCTGAATTTTAAAGGGTGTTTTACCTTGATGCTCTTTCAACAGCGATTCAATTAAATCAACCTTGCCCGTTTTTACATCGCGAAGGCGCATTTTAAGATTGACCATTTTCACCATCTTATCGGCAGCATCTTTTAAAAATTCCATGCCTGTTACTTTAATCTCTAAATCGCTAGAATTAGCGAAGCGCGATTGAACACGAGCGCGTACGAACACCAACGATTCTTTAACTAACATATGTTTGAACTTCCCATAATCTTCTCCAAACAATGCAAGTCGATAATTCCCTGTAAAGTCCTCTATATTGAAAAATCCAAATGGTTTACCAGTTTTCGTCATACGCTCTTCCACATCAACTACAATTCCCGGGAACGTCAAATCACGATTTTTCAATTCGTCAACGCGATTTAAATGCTCAACAGTGGTATTGCAGAATTGCTTTATCTCAAAACGGAATCCATCGAGCGGATGTCCAGAGATATAAAACCCGACTACTTCTTTTTCTTTTCTTAATTGCTCAAGCTTACTCCACTCTGGTGCAGCAGGTAATTGTGGTTCTGTAATATTTTCTTCAGGCATATCGCCAAACAATGAAGCTTGGGCTTGTTGTCCATCATTAGCTAAAGCAGCCCCGTAACGAACAGCCTTTTCTAAACCATTCATTCCGTCTTTAGGATCTACTTGAAAATATTGCGCACGATGTGTTCCTGTAAAGCAATCGAAGGCACCACCTAAAGCCATACTTTCAAGAGTGCGTTTATTTAACAAACGGCCAGGAACACGCTTACATAAATCGAAAACATTAGCAAATGGACCGTTCTTCTTACGCTCTTCTGCTAATGCATCAACAGCTGAGTCCCCTACTCCTTTCACAGCTACTAATCCGAAACGTATTTGGCCTAATTTATTTACTGTAAAATTAAAAGCCGATTCGTTCACATCAGGACCTAAAACAGTCAATCCCATTCTACGACATTCTTCGAGGAAGAACGTAATTTTTTCTATCTGACTTAAGTTATTCGTCATAACCGCTGCCATGTATTCAGCAGGATAATGTGCTTTTAGATATGCTGTTTGAAAAGCAACAAATGCATAACAAGTAGAATGTGATTTATTAAATGCATACGATGCGAATGCTTCCCAGTCGGTCCAGATTTTTTCGAGCACTTTTGCATCATGACCTTTAGCACTTGCTTGCTCAATAAATTTCGGCTTTAGCTTATCCAATGTATAACGATCTTTCTTCCCCATCGCTTTACGAAGGATATCCGCTTCGCCTTTGGTGAAGTCTGCAATCTTTTGCGAAAGCAACATCACTTGCTCTTGATAAACAGTAATACCATTTGTTTCCTCAAGGTATTCTTTCATATCGTCAAGGTCATACACTACTTTCTCTCGACCATGTTTACGATTGATATAACTTGGAATATATGCTAGTGGACCTGGACGGAACAGTGCATTCATCGCAATTAAGTCTTCAAATTTATCTGGCTTTAAATCGCGTAAATATTTTTGCATTCCTGCCGACTCGAATTGGAATGTTGCATTCGTTTCTGCTTTCTGATAGAGCTCTAATGTTTTTTTATCATCAAGCGGAATGGTATCTATATCAATTGTTATCCCGTGATGTTCTTTAATTAAATTCAACGCATCTTTGATGATGGTTAACGTTTTTAATCCAAGAAAATCCATTTTAATTACGCCTGCATCTTCAATGATTTTTCCTTCGTATTGCGTAACTAATAAATCGGAATCTTTTGATGTTGCAACCGGAATGATATCATACAAATCGCGAGGTGCAATGATAATACCTGCAGCGTGAATACCAGTATTACGAACAGAACCTTCCAGAATCAATGCTTCTTTCAACACCTTAGCTCTTAAATCATCTCCTTCGGCAATAGCGCGTAACTTCTTTACCATTTCGAGATCATCGCTATTCAAACCTTCTTTCTCTTTTAAACTTTTATCGCCTTCTAACGGTGCCGTCAATACGCGATTTAATTCGATACCTGGTTTTTCAGGAACAAGCTTTGCCATCGCATTCGAATCAGGCAATGGTAATTCAAGTACGCGAGCAACATCTTTAATCGACATTTTAGCAGCCATGGTACCAAAGGTGACAATCTGTGCAACCTGCGTTTTTCCATATTTGTCAACCACATAATCAATCACTTTTTGTCGACCAAGATCATCGAAGTCCGTATCAATATCGGGCATCGACTTACGATCGGGATTTAAGAAACGCTCAAAAAGCAAATTGTATTTAAGCGGATCTATATTCGTAATTCCGATACAATAAGCAACGGCAGAACCAGCTGCTGAACCACGACCAGGACCAACGAATACACCTATTTCACGACCAGCTTTGATGAAGTCGGCTACAATCAAAAAGTAACCAGCAAAACCCATGGTTTTTATCGTAAACAATTCGAAATTCAAACGCTCTTCAATTTCAGGAGTTAATTGTCCGTAGCGATTAAGAGCACCCGAATAAGTTAAATGATGCAAGTACTCATCCTGTGTATTAAATCCTTCAGGAATTGTAAAGTGAGGCAATAAAATATCCTGCTTTAACTTCAGCATTTCTACTTTGCCAACAATCTCATTCGTATTATCGATAGCTTCAGGCAAATCGCTGAACAACTTCGACATTTCTTCTGTCTTCTTGAAATAAAACTGATCATTAAAAAAAGCAAAACGTTTACCACGCACATTCACATCATCATCTGCAAAATCTTTCATGGTTGGCGTGCTTTGCTTCTCACCGGTATTGATGCAAAGTAAAATATCATGCGCATTCGAATCTTCCTGATTCACATAATGCGAATCGTTGGATGCAATAATTTTTACATTGTGCTTTAAAGCAAATTTGATTAATACTTCATTCACGATATTCTGTTCAGGAATATCATGACGTTGTAATTCGACGTAATAATCTTCTCCAAAAACATCGAGCCACCATTTGAATTCTTTCTCAGCTTCCGCCTCTCCTTTTTTAAGAATCATTTTTGGAACTGATGCACCGATGCAACAAGTCGTAGCAATTAATCCTTTGTGATATTGCAACACTAATTCCTTATCGATACGAGGATACTTTCCATACAAACCATCGATATAACCAAGTGAACAAAGCTTTGCTAAATTCTTATAACCTTCTGCATTCTTAGCTAAAAACAATTGATGATGACGAACATCCTTATCTTCCTTTGTAAACTGACGCTTATGACGATCCTCTACGAGGTAAAACTCACAACCTACAATAGGTTTAATTTTATTCGGATTGTCAGCTGTATTATATTTTGAAGCTTCAGCAACAAATTTAAAAACACCAAACATGTTTCCATGGTCAGTAATTGCCACAGCGGGCATATTATCAGCCACTGCTTTTTTATACAGAGAGCTAACATCAGCGGCGCCATCCAGCAATGAAAATTGCGTATGCACATGCAAGTGCGAAAATTTTGTCATAAGGGAAAGGAATTGAAACAAATTTACCTTTTTTTATCCACTACTTATGCATCGAAACTTGAACTTAATGTTGTTTTTTATAACCCCTTAAAAATGAGGGATAACACTTTTTAACAAGTAGAAATAAAAAGGCGGCACCCTTATGAAGCATCGCCTTGAATTAAATGTTTGGTATTTATTTTTTTAAATTGACCATAAGCAAAATAGGATTAATTGTTTTTGTTATACTATTGGCATCTTTTAACTCCTTTAGCGTTGGTTTGAATTTAATTAACCATAGGCATTAAAACTGTTTTTATTAGTTATGAATTGATTGATTTATAATTTGTACTTTTTCTGCTTCATCATAGGCAATCGTGTTTTTTTATTTTTGATTGATTTAATTTTTGAATTTGATTTTCGAATTCACCATAGGCACTGTTATTTCTACTATTTTCGTTTGATTACATTACAATGATACAATCGCCTAAAATCAGAAAATGAAAAAAATCAGCCATTTCTTACAAAATAAAATCGAGCAGCAATTTAAACTTTTGATGTTGATTAGTATTTTTTTTCTCGGTTATCAAGATTGTTACTCGCAGGAAATATGGAATTACTATCAAACAAATAAATCGGTAACCTATGAAGAGGCGATTAACTTTTATCAAACCATAGCAGCAAAAGATGATCGTTGCAAAATGTTGGATTATGGGAAAACAGATTGCGGAAGACCATTACAACTATTCATCATTAATGAACAAAAAGTATTTGATCGCAATGCAATTAAAAAACAAGTTGTCATTCTTGTTAACAATGGAATACATCCTGGAGAACCAGACGGAATTGATGCGTGCGTTAAATTAGTTCACGACATGCAAACAGGCAAAGTTGTTATTCCAACTAATGTTGTATTAGCAATAATTCCAGTTTACAATATTGATGGAGCTTTAAGAAGAAGTTCGTTCACAAGAATAAATCAGAATGGCCCAGAAGAAGCTGGCTTTAGAGGTAATGCACGCAACCTTGATTTAAACAGAGACTTTATCAAATGTGATTCGAAAAACGCAAAGGCATTCACTCGCTTATATCAAGCATGGGATCCAGATATTTTTATTGACACACATGTGAGCGATGGTGCTGATTACAGCTATACCATGACGTTGATTGATTCACAAAAAGATAAATTATCGCCTGTTGTAAATGCTGTCATGCAAAAATCCATCAAGCCATTTTTATATTCCAGCATGGAGAAAAAGAAAATAGAAATGGTTCCATACGTAAATGTATTTGGCGATGACCCTTCGAAAGGAATGGCGGCATTTTATGAATCACCACGATTTGCGAGTGGTTATGCCGCATTGTTTCATAGTTTTCCGTTTGTAACGGAGACGCATATGCTAAAACCATTTAGTGAGCGTGTTGAAGCCACGTATCAATTTTTATTGAGCAGCATGGATGCAGCAGATAAGTACACCAATGAAATAACAATAGCAAGAATTAAATCGAAAGCAGAAGCTGTATCGCAGCAGCAATTTTATTTAAACTGGCAATTAGATACTGCCCATGTTGATAGCTTACTTTTTAAAGGTTTTGAAATCGATACCAAGCAAAGTGAAATTACAGGACAAGAAAGAATAATTTTTAATCATAGTAAAGCTTATTCGCGCAAGATTGCCTTTGCGGATAATTACCTTCCGATAGATTCTGTTTTAAAGCCACGAGCATATATTATTCCGCAGGCATGGACAGAAGTGATTGACCGATTACAGCTTAACGGAATTGAAATGCAGGAATTGAAAAATGATTCTTCCATAAAAGCACAAGTGTACTACATCGAAAATTACCAAACAGGAAAGAATGCCTATGAGGGGCATTACCTACATTCGAAAATAACAGCACGTTCCGAAGAGCAGACCATCAAATGTTTTAAAGGCGATTATTTGGTATTCGCTAACCAATGGAAAAACCGTTACATAGTAGAAACATTAGAACCAACTGGAGTTGATGGCTTTTTTGCCTGGAACTTTTTTGATGAGATTTTGCAGCAAAAAGAATGGTTCAGCGACTACCTTTTTGAAGAGATGGCAGTGGAGATGCTGAAGCAAAATCCGCAGTTAAAAGTCGATTTTGAGGAGCGAAAACAGAGAGATTCGGTATTTGCCAAGGACAGCTGGGCGCAGTTAACGTACCTCTATCAGCACTCTAAGTACTACGAAAAGAGCCACTTACGATATCCAGTACTTCGAATTCAATAAGCATTACGGGATCCATATTCAGATAGATTTCCTCTTGGATTTAAGATTATATGTCGTATATTTGCCACCCCAATCGGAGGGATACCGAAGGGATTAAACAATTTAAAAAATTTAAAAAATGCCAGCAAAAATTAGATTACAGCGTCATGGTAAAAAAGGAAGACCTTTTTTCCATATTGTGGTGGCGGATAGTCGTGCTCCGAGAGACGGTCGTTTCATTGAAAGAATTGGATCTTACAATCCTATTTCAAACCCAGCAACCATCGATTTAAACATCGAGAAAGCTACTGAGTGGATCATGAATGGTGCACAACCAACTGATACTACAAGAGCAATCTTGAGTTACAAAGGAGTACTTTACCGCGTTCACTTAAACAAAGGTGTTACGAAAGGTGCTTTAACCCAAGAACAAGCAGATGCGAAGTTCAGCGCGTGGATGGAAGCAAACACTAACAAAATTGAAAACAAAAAGTCTCGTTTAGCATCTGAAAAGTCGAAAGACAATTCAGCTCGT
>JBJOND010000100.1:0-6742 GCA_046052065.1 Bacteroidota bacterium
TTATTTCCACGAGCTAAATATCTGAAAATATCTATAACTTTTTGTGATACTAGGTGTTTTATTAACTTCACACTAGCAATGAAGATGTTTAAATCGAGTAAATTTTGGTTTTGGTCAATTTTGATATTGACGCATCTTGCATTTTTTGGAGTGGCATTGCAGCAGAAAAATTTCACTACCAAAGATTCATCAGAATATATCTGGCAAGCACAAAATTTAAGTAATAATGGGTCTTGGTATTGTGGCGATATGACGCAGAAAATCAATCCTGCTTTATACAATCAGCGTCCGCCAGCATATGGAGCCTTTTTATCGTTGTTGCACATTGATGCAGGAATAGGAAATGTGTTCGTGTTGCTGTTATTGCAAATGGGAATTAGTTTGCTAACAACCTACATAGCCGTTCAATTTGTTAAATTGTTTTTAGGCGAAGAATGGAATCGTATGTGGTTGTTAATTCCGTTGTTATTTTTCCCATCACAGTTTGTTTACTGCAACATGGTGATGTCGGAAATACTATTACAATTATTTGTGCTATTAGCGATTTATTTTATTTCGCGGTTAATAAAATACAGTCAGATGAAAGACCTTTGGTGGTCGCAGTGGAGTGTAGCAATTGCAATGGCCATAAAGCCGGTGATGTGGTTGTTTCCATTCGTGGCAGCGGTTAGTTTTTTAATTCATTTTTTCAATAAAAAAGTGAAGTTGATTGCGCTAATTACTTTTATCATTCCATTTAGTGTGATTGCCTTCTTTTTCAATTATAGTCATACGCATACAGGCCTCTGGGAATTTTCGAGCATCCAACGCAAGCTAATGATTAATTATAATTCGTTTGCGATATTGAAAGATGTGTTTAATGAAGAAGAAGCAACTAAAACAATTAGCGAGTTTCAATCGAGTGTAGCTAATTTGCCTTATGTTGAAAAATGTAAGCAGATTGATGATTTTAATAGAGAAGTATTATTCAACCATCCAATGAGTGCGATAAAGGTGGAGCTGACAGGAATATTTAATTTTTTTGCAGGGCACCCGCGTTGGGATGTAGAAAGTTTTTATCTCGGAGAGGTGAATGTGATAAAGCCCTATCAATCCGATTCTCAATTGGCGCTGCTTTCTTATTATACTTATTTGATTGCTTGTAGTATTATGGGGGTAATTGTTTTAGTGGCCTTTATGAAATTTATTTTTTCTCGTCATATTTCTTATTCACTTCGTGGATGTGTGGCGAGTATTGTCATCTACTTCGCGATTGTCACAGGCCCTTCGGCAAGTACACGTTTTCGTTTGCCTGTCTTTCCAGTTTTGATGGCCACTTTTTGTATTATTGCCAATGAATATGTAATGAAACGAAAAGCCGCTGCTACATATTCAGAATAAATTAAATTTGCAGTACAATGCAAGTTTCTAACTTTACTATCAAACATAAAATCATAAGCATACTGCTATTCGCATTATTGATGTGGATGGCTTGGCCAGCTGGCGGTTTCGCTCCTGTTTTATTTATTGCTTGGTTACCATTGTTATGGCTTGAAAAAAATGTGTTGGAGCAAAATCGTGCAGGCGTAAAAGTTCGTTTGTTTGGTTGGACTTATCTAGCTTTTATCTTATTTAATCTTGCAACTACTTGGTGGATTTACTTCGCAAGCGGAGGCGGAATGGTCGGGGCCGTTTTAGCTAATTCGTTATTAATGGCCTCTGTATTTGGCCTTTTCCATTGGGTGCATAAAAGGTTGGGCGACTTCTTCGGATATGCCACGCTGTTAGTAGGATGGACAGCCTTTGAGTATTTACACATGGACTGGGATTTATCGTGGCCATGGTTAAATATGGGTAACGGATTTGCTGCATGGGCCGATATGGTGCAATGGTATGAATATACCGGTACGCAAGGCGGTACATTATGGCTTTTACTCGTAAATATTCTTTTATTTCAGCTTTACAGCAAAACGGCATTCAGAACGAAGGAAAATATTATTATTACTTCGAGTATAATCATTTTGCCAATTTTGATTTCATTCGTTATTAAATCTAATGTAGAAGATACCGGCAAATCGATAGAGGTAGTTGTAGTGCAACCCAACATTGATCCTTACAACGAAAAATTTTCTGGAATGTCAAGCGCAGATCAGGTGAAGAAAATTATTCGTTTAGCAGAGAGCAAAATAACTCCTAAAACAAAATTGGTTGTAGCACCCGAAACGGCCATCCCCGATGCAATTTGGTTGAATGATGTTCCTGTTCATCCAAGTACATTGCCATTCATGGATTTTGCAAAAAAGCATCAAGGCGTACATTTTTTATCTGGGTTTACAGCTTTAGAGTTATACATGGATCCGTCGAAGAAATCAGCAACTGCAAGGCAATTATCCAACGACAATGCCTATTACGATGCCTATAATGCAGCTACTGATTTTTATAATGGAACCAATTTTCCGATGCATTATAAGTCGAAGTTAGTACCTGGTGTAGAGAAAATGCCATTTCCTGCTTTCTTCGGATTTTTTGAACAGTACGCAATCGATTTAGGAGGAACAGCAGGAAGTTTAGGTAGCAAGAAAAAGCCAACTATTTTGCCTGTAGGCGATGGCGTAATTACTGCTCCAGTTATATGTTACGAATCAATATATGGAGAATATGTAGGTGATTATGTACGTCAGGGAGCAAACTTAATTTGCATCATGACCAACGATGGCTGGTGGGAAAACACGCCGGGACATAAACAGCATTGTCAGTATGCGCGCTTGCGCGCGATTGAAACCCGCAAGAATATTGTTCGTTCTGCTAATACAGGAATTTCTTGTTTAATTAATTCGCGAGGAGAGTTGATAGACGTAACAAAATGGTGGACAGATGATGTCATTCGCAAAGAAGTTTTTATTCATGATGGTCAGACGTTTTATACAAGTCATGGAGACTATTTAGGCCGCATTTCATGTTTAATCGTTGGACTACTAATCATGATAACCATTTTGTCATATTTTCCAATCGGCATTTTTAAGCAGCAATAGGTTAAGGGATTTAGTCAATTTTCTTTGCTTTTACATGTGAATTACTTGTAAATTTGCGGGCAATCAATAAAATCAAACGGAAATGGCTTCATATGATGCAGTAGTAATTGGTGCTGGCCCTGGTGGTTACGTAGCAGCAATTCGTTTAGCGCAATTAGGAAAGAAAACAGCTTTAATTGAAAAATATAATTCCCTTGGCGGAACATGTTTAAATGTTGGATGTATTCCTTCAAAAGCATTGTTAGATTCATCAGAACATTATTATCAGGCAGCACATCAGTTTAAAGAGCATGGTATTGATTTGAAAGGATTATCAATCAACTTTGCGCAGATGATACAACGTAAAGATGATGTAATCACGCAAACGGTACAGGGTATCCGTTTTTTGATGAAGAAAAACAAGATTGATGTCATTCACGGATTCGCCTCTTTTGTTGATGCGAGAACAATCAATGTTAAAAAAGAAGATGGAAGTATTGAAACTATTACTTCTGAAAACACCATTATCGCAACAGGATCAAAGCCATCTAACTTGAAAGGTGTTACTATCGATAAGCAACGCATTATTACCTCTACAGAAGCATTAAAACTAAAGGAGATTCCGAAGCATTTATTAATTATCGGTGGTGGTGTTATCGGATTAGAATTAGGAAGTGTGTATGCACGGCTAGGCGCAAAGGTTAGTGTGGTTGAATATGCTGATTCCATCATTCCTACGATGGATAAATCATTAGGAAAAGAATTACAAAAAGTTTTGGCTAAGTCGGGAGTTGAATTTTATTTATCGCATGCTGTAAGCGGAGTTGAAGCAAAAGGAAAAAATGTAAAACTGAAAGCTACAGCTAATAAAGATGGTAAAGAATTAGAGTTAAATGGTGATTATTGTCTAGTATGTGTTGGTCGTTCACCATACACAGAGAATTTAGGATTAGAGAATGCAGGTGTCAGCAAAGATGAACGTGGAAGAATCATTGTAGATGAACATTTACAAACAGCTGCTAAAGGAATATATGCAATTGGTGATGTGGTTAAAGGAGCTATGCTAGCGCATAAAGCGGAAGAAGAGGGAACATTCGTGGCAGAACAAATTGCAGGACAAAAGCCACATATCAATTACCTTTTAATTCCAGGTGTTGTTTACACATGGCCTGAAGTAGCTGCTGTTGGACATACCGAAGAAGAATTAAAAGCACAGGGTAAAGCGTATAAGTCGGGAGTGTTTCCATTTAAAGCAAGTGGAAGAGCACGTGCAAGTATGGATTTAGATGGATTTATCAAAGTTTTAGCAGATAAAGAAACAGACGAGATTTTAGGAGTGCATATGATCGGACCACGTTGTGCCGATTTAATTGCAGAAGCTGTTGTAGCGATGGAATACAGAGCATCTGCTGAGGATATAGCAAGAATGAGCCACGCTCATCCGACCTTTACAGAGGCATTTAAAGAAGCTTGTTTAGCTGCAACGGATAATCGAGCTATACACGTTTAAAAAGCTAAGGTCTTATTGAAGAATAAGACCTTTTTTTTATTCAATATTTTTTTATTTTTGATAAACAGAAAACACAGAAATAAAACAACCCGTTACATTAACTTATTATGAGAAAAAAATTACTAGTTATTGCATTGGTGTTATTATGCACTAACGCATTGTATGCACAAACACCTGCATGGGTATGGTCTAAATCCGTAGGGGCTCGTTTGGATAATGATGCAAAATTAACTGCTGTAAGAGATGCGGCAGGTGATATAATCGTATCAGGGCAATTTGATGCGAATGCACCATTTGGAGCTGCTAATTTGCCAGTTACTGGTACAATCGATTTGTATGTTACTAAGTTCAGTCAAGCAGGGACACCTGTATGGGCAAAAGGATTCGGAGGATTATCAAACATTATGTTCCCAGGTGGAATTGTAATGGATGGTGCAGGAAATAGTTATTTAGCAGGTTCATATTCTTTTGGAATGACAATTAACGGACTTAATTATTATTCTGTAGGTGATAAAGATGGTTATATCATTAAGTTGGATCCTAGTGGTAATGTAATTTGGGTCAAGTCGTTTGGCTCCGCTACACCACAAGCCTTTAATGGAATTGCCATTAATGGAAATAAGATTTATGTCGCAGGTTCTTATTCAGGAACTTTTAATGCAGGATCAGTAATATTGCCTGCAAGTAATTCAGGAAGCACAGATGCAATGGTTATTGCATTTGATACTGCAGGAACTGCATTATGGGCTGCTACTGGTGGTGGTGCGGATGAGGATTATTTTTATGATGTCTCTGCATCGGCAACGAATGTTTACGCGAGTGGAACTGTAAGAGGTGCTTCTGCAAATTTCGGTTCAACAAACTTAACGGGAAGTGGTTCTGCTGATGATATGTTAGTTACACGATTAACTGCTTCAGGAAGTTTTGACCTTGCTAAAAGATTTGGCTCAACTTCTACCGATCAGGCTACTAGTGTTGGACACGACAACTTTGGTAATATTTATATTTCAGGAAGCTTTTTAGGTACCGTTAATTTTGGAGGTACTGTTAGTATCACTTCTAACGGCACAAATACTTACAGTGATGGATTTGTTGCAAAATTAAACTCAGCAGGATGGGGCCTTTGGGCTTGTAGGCAAGGTGGTGCTTCTGATGATATTACTACATCAATGGAAGTTGCAAATAATGGGTATGTCTACTTATGTGGATACTACAATAACTCAACAGTTTCTTTGACAACAACAACTGGTGCGCCTGTAAACTTATCGAATTCAGGTGGTGCAGATGGTTTTGCAGCGAAATATAATCCAGATGGAAAAATATTGTGGGGAGTTAAGGCAGCTAATGCAAACGATGATCGTCCAAAAGCAATTATAAGTGATAACAACGGATATTGTTATGTGATGGGGAACTTTTTTAATGCCTTGACACTTGGCACTCTAACACCAATTAACTCAATGCCTCTAAGTCCTAGTACGTATATAGGTCGTTTGAATGGATTTACAACAGGATTTCAAGAGGTGAAAGCACCGATTGATTTCTTGATTTATCCAAACCCATCAACTGGCCAGGTAAATATTGAATTACCAGAAGGGAATTACATGAATGAAGTGGAGGTATATTCAATCACAGGTCAAAGAGTTCATCATCTTGAAATGAATATGCCGTTAAAAAGTACAACAATCGATTTAACAGGTCTAACAGCTGGGGTTTATCAAGTAAAAGTTTTAACTCCTGATGGTTATACCAATCAGTCGATACAAATTAAATAATTGATTTAATTGATAACAAAAAACCCTGTAGTGCATACTACAGGGTTTTTTTATTACTTGTTATTTCTAATTTTAAACCTACACAAGCCTTCTTCTAAGAACTTCGTGTATTCATCAACGTTAGGCGTGTAACTTTTTGGCTC
This sequence comes from Bacteroidota bacterium, assembly GCA_046052065.1. Taxonomy (GTDB): domain Bacteria; phylum Bacteroidota; class Bacteroidia; order AKYH767-A; family OLB10; genus CAINEC01. The sequence continues at coordinate 6,416 of JBJOND010000100.1, forward strand.
TGCAAGCATTTTTCCTTCATTATCTAATAATACATAATAAGGCTGTACATTTTTATTTAATACTGCAGCTTCTAAATCACTCCATTTATTTCCGGTAGTTCTGATTTTTTTACCACTGTACTTACTTACGAATTGCTCGTTGGCAGGTAATTCTGTTTTGTCATCTACATAAAGTGAAATAACTACATAGTCATTTGAAAGGTGTTTTAAAACTTTTGGTTGCGACCAAACATTATCTTCCATCTTACGGCAATTAACACAGCTCCATCCTGTAAAGTCAATCATAACAGGCTTACCGACAGATTTTGCATAAGCCATTCCCGCCTC
>JBJOND010000101.1:0-6591 GCA_046052065.1 Bacteroidota bacterium
AATAGCGGATGTATCTGTTGCATTTAATGTTGCCCCTGATAAACTAATTGCCCATGTATAATTATCAGCATACAAAACTGGTGCAATAGCATATGAAATTGGAGTACCTTGACATGGTGCTGTGTCTACAACTGCAAAAGTTGGTGAGGTTGGAATTGTACGAATAAATAAAGTAACGGTATCTGTAAAAATTGGACTTCCGCACGTGTTTGATATGCGACAAATAAAACGCGTGTTGCTCAATGACAAGGGAGGATTAGTTATATTCAAGGTATTCGTTCCGCCTGCACTAAAAACAGCGCTACCTGTTACATTCACAAATACACCATTAATTTCTTGAAGCCATTGGTGATTTAAAGAGGAACCAGCTGAAACAACAGATAAATTAGTACTACTTCCATCACAGATTGTTTTTGAAACAGGCTGGGTAGTAATTGAAGGATAGGTATTTACTTTTAAAAACACAGCCGTTGATGTATCTGATGAGTTGCATGGGCCAAACACAATACAACGATAATAGAACATATTCATGTTAGCAGGGCAACTTGCAATGTTGATTGTTTTGGTTGTTGCTCCCGTATAATTAAAGTTGTTTACCACATTTACAAACCCCAATCCTGAATCTACCTGCCATTGGTATGTAAACAGTCCACTGCCTCCCGGCGATTGTACATTAAAGCTGCAATTGTCATTTTCGCAGACTGTACGTGAGGGCGTGAACGATGTTATGGCAGGAACTTTCAAAACAGTTAATGTGGCTGTATTTGAAATAGCATTTGGTGCAATAGGGCCATATGCCACGCAACGTATTTGTGATGCATTATAAGCAAGACTTAAATTTGAAATAACTAATGTTGGAGTTGAACTACCACTCAGAGATCCAGTATCTGCCAAGTTGCTCCATGTGCTATTACTAAAAATTTGCCAGCGCAATGAGTCATAATCTAATGCAACTACATCAAAAGTAGCGGTATTGAATTCGCAGGTAGTTAGGTTACTTGGATTTGTACTGAATGAAGCAGGATTGGTAATTTGAGCGTTTACAGTAGATGATGCCCAAAGTAATAAGAATAGTAATAGGGTAACAGGAGTTCTCATTTTATTGAATCTTTAACTAACCGCGAAAATATTGAATACACTTCAACGAAAAATAATTATTTTGTCAAATTACTGGTAATGATGATAAAATTGAACTTTTTGTCGGTCAATAGAAAATGCTAAATTTGTATCAATGACCAAGCAGTTACTTATTTTCATTTTCGTTGGTTTGTTTTTCAGCAAAGTGAATGCTGCCGACAATAAATCGCTTGTGGTCCCTGTTCTATTTACAATTGAAAATGGCACGTACGATTTATCTTTCCTGATAGTCAAGAAAAACGGAGTGGCTTTATTCACAAAAACAGGGGAGAAGAATATGAAGCTGAAGCTTGAATATGGCAATGAATATTTATTATGTTTTGGCAAAGAAGGATATATCACGAAACAAATTTTGTTTAATACCAGTCTTCCCGAAGGAATAGATACTGCTGCGTTGGAACCCTATAAAATTGGTGTTCGAATTTTTAAGCAATACGAAGGAGTGAATATTGTAATTTATAATCAGCCAGTCGGATTTATTCATTTTATTCCAGAGGACGAAGGTTTTGGTTACGATACTGATTATACTAAATCTATTTTATCAGAACTTGAAGCGACAGAGAATATTCTGATTCAAAAATCGAAGGAAGAAAAGAAAAAGCAGGATAACGATGCATTGGATAAAAAGAAAGAATTAAAAAAAGAATCAGAGAAAAAAGAAATTATTCCTGAAGTTAAAAAAGAATTGGCTCAAGATTCAACTTCATCGGATGCAGAGAAAAGTAATCAAATTAAAGAAGTTGCAGAGAATGATTCTCTTGTAACGAAAAAAGCAAAAGTTGGTGAGGGAGAAGAGCAACCTATTACCAATCTGGGTATTGGCAACGGTGAAGATCAAAAAGGGAAAGTGAGTATGGATAGCGGCGAAGATAAAATTCAACAGCATTTATATGTTGCATCAGGCGAAGAGCCCATCGAAGAGAAAAATTCTATTTTGCCAGAGGTTGAAACTATCACGCGAGAGATTGTAGAGAAGAACAGGAAAATTACAGAGGTAGAAGTCTATTTTGAAGAAAAGAAATCTATTATTCGAAAAGTAGTTTACAACTGGGGAGGTATTTATTACTACAATATTGATAATAAAACTATCAGTGAAGATCAGTTTTATTCTATCATCAAAAACAGTAAGCGCAGATAATTATTTTGCGAGTCGGTTGGTTATTTCGTTGGTTAGACTTCGCGATACCGGCACTCTGATACTACAGTTTTTTAAATTTAGCAGATAGCCACGAGCGTTAGCAGAAACAGAAGTAACATAATCCAGATTTATAACCCACTTTTTCTGACAACGATAAAAAGCAGTATATTTTCTAAGCTGTTCACGGGCATCCTTCAAAGACATTCTCAGTTTGACTTCATTCATTAAACCGTTATTGAAGAAATAAACAGCCACGTATTTTTTTGTCTCTGATAAAAAGATGATGTCTATTACTTTGATTTTTTTAGTCCCATCTACAGTATTAAACTCTACTAATTCATCTTGCTGATTTGTTAAGCGTTTTTTATAATTCAATGAATTAGATATTGCATCAGCTTCTTTATTTAATGTTTTATTGAGAAATTTCTCGTTAAAAATTACGTAGGTAATAACAAAAGGAGCAATTGCAAATATGCTAACAATCGGGAATAACAACACATTGTAAAGGTTATATAATCCAACGTAAAAGAAAGAATAAAATGCTACTATAATCGCAATCAAAAGTACATTCCAAATAATAAATAGCACTTCTTTTTTAATTGTCCATTCCATCTCGTTGCGCAGCGGTACAAAGAATTCAGGTAAGAATAAAGTATTAAATAAAATAATCAACGAAGTGACTATTCCGCCCTTAATTGCAAACGATAAAATATCAGACGTGTTTATTGTATCAAGGTTAAGGGGCTTGAAAAAAAACAAGATAAAAATAACAAAGAGTCCCCATGACAATCCAATGCCGACTTTAATTAATTTGTTTTGTAATAGAGGGTAGGGTGTATTCGCTATTTTATTAAACACGGTAAAAATTTAATTTATTTCAAGTAGTTTTTTTGGAAAAACAAGGAATACGCAGGAATGTTTTTGCTTCTTACGAGTTGAGCAAGATTGTCTTGAGAAATTACAAAGTAAAACACTTTTGATGGATCACTTTCACCAAGCACATCTGTCGATTTCATTATATCTAAGTAATAAGCCATTCCAATTGTTGAACTGGCAAATTCAGTTACCATGATGTATTGATACGTTAAATCAATATTCCCATTCTTTACCTCTAGTTTTTCATTAGAGTAGTTAACATTGTTAAAACTCTTTAATCGAGAAATTACATCTGGAGTATTTAACGAATTGCTTTTATACAATATCAAAAAGTATTGTTTAACGTCTGGTACAAATAGATAGTTGGTTGTAGAATCGAGTAAATTCTGTAATAGGCTAGTAGTTGCAGAAGTATCTTTAGGTAATTCTTTTATGTTTTTCCCGCGCATGAAATCTAGAATTTCTTTAGCACGAATTGCTACAGAATCTTTCGGATAATTTCTGATTACATCTTCTAAAGCTAGCTCAAAATCCTGTGCTGATTTTGTTTTTCCAACAGCCATGGCTTTTAGTAATGAGAATTTAGGAGCTAACTTACTATTTGGAAATAATGCATCTGCCTCCTCTTTACGTTCAATCACATCAGCATATTGCTTTTTCAAATATGCACGATAAGTGTTTTCATAATACACCTCTAGTACGGCTGTTTTTTTCTTTAGCTCTTTATAGTAATTAGGATTGGTAATCAACTTTGCATATTCTGATTCTGGATAGTCTGTAAGAAGCCTCGTTTTATAGTTCTCTGCTTTAGCAGTATCATTCAAGGCTATTAATGTTCTGTACAAATTGTAGTAACTTGGTTGTTTGTACTTGCTTTCTGGGAATCGACGATTAAGTTCTTCAAAACTCTTTACGCTTTCAGGAAAATTTAACAACTGTTCGCGATAAATAACACCGCAATTATACAATGCCTCAGCAATTTTTATATTCGATTCTAAAATCGCTTGAGGTGTACCAGGTATCAAACTCAGATAAGCTGTTTTTCTTGCAGCTGCATCTAATTTACTAATGGAATCGTTGAGTGCCGATTGATTATTAGCTGTACTATCAATTCCATCTCCACTATTGTCATCACCATTTTCAATCACTACATCTTTTTCACTTCTTCTCCAATTATCTTCTAGTTTCCTTGTTCCCCATTTTTTTAAGAATTCGTTGAATCCAAAAGAGATAGATGATTGATTGTAAAAGTACCAAGACCCTTGTGCTGTAGCGCCTGGTCCGTTTACATCTCTTGCTTGACTCTTCAAAGTTTTTTCTTCAAGAATTTTCTGTTCTTCAACTTTCTTTTTTTCCTCTTCCTCTTTTTTCAATCGCTCTTTTTCAGAATCTTCAAAGGCAATGATGCTTTTAATTTTCTCCTCCCTTTCTTGTGGGTTAAGAGATGCTAGTGACTGTAAACTGTCTTCTTGTTGGATGACCTTTAGATTTTTTACTAATCGTTCTAAGCTATTTTTCTTTGATTGAATATCTGTATAATCGGGATGGTCATTAGTTAAATTGGTTAAGCAACTATCGTAGTAAGCCGCTGCAGGAATGTATTCAGGACGTTTATAAAAAATATTTCCTAATGCTAGGTAACTCTGTGCTAATTGAGATGTATTACTTGTAGAAGCCCGAATGGATTGATTTAAATAAGTGATGGCCAAAGGCACATTTTTTTCTTGCTGTGCGATTCCTGCCAAGGCATAATATATTTGATCTTTATACTCCTCATTCTTTTCGTCCTTTAACATTTTATTCAATTCCTTCTTCACAATTTCTCCTGATCCACTACTTACATCATAACATCTAGCTCTGTTGATGCGTGCGTTGAATGCCATTTCATAAATCGGATTCATTTTAATTACTTTTTCGTAATTAGAAAATGCCTCTTGTAATGAATCTTGTTTTTGAAGTAATTGCGCTAAAATAAAAGTATATCGAGCTCTATCGTCTTTTTTTATTGCTGTCGCTGATGCTTTTCTTAATGATTCAGCCGCTCTTGGAATATCATCTTTCATCAGATGATACTGAGCTACTACCGCATTATAATCCCCTTTTAAATTGTCTGGAAACTTTTTATCATTTTTTAGATAATCTAAAAGGTATTCTGCATCCAGCGTTTTGCCTAATTCGAGATACGATTTACAAAGCCACAATAAGGCTTCGGGACGAATATCGCTTTCTTTATATTCAGATGAAATGTATTGAAATGTTTCAATAGAAGACCAGAAATCATGTTTGTAAAACTGTGCCTTACCAATCAAAAGGTAACAGTCGTCAATCCACTTATTACGCTCTTCTACCTTGTTATCTTTTTTACCTTTGAGCACCATCGAATTTCTGGAGATAGCGATGGATACTTTCTTCATCGCTTCATCCATATCAGGGAAAACGGATTTCGCTTTGATTAAGTCGGCATATTTAAAGATAGAAAGAACGCGATCGTATTTATCTTCGTGCGCAGTAGCCAGACTTTGTGATCCGGTACGTACGCGCTCACGGGCATTGAAGAAAAAATTATAGTGCGTTATCATGCCGTGGTAATTTCTACTTACAGTATTGTTCTTTCTTATACTGCATGACGACCAAAACATTGCAATAAAGAAAATCGCAATCAGGCCGGAAGAAATTTTAATAACCCTTGAATTTATTCGCACAATACTTACTTGGTTAATCGATCTGTAGAGTAAATAATAATCTTACAAATATCGTAAATTAAGTCAATACTTTAAATAACGATGCCTCGTAAAGAATATTATATTTGTACCCATGCTTATCTCTAAAGCAAAAAGGAAAAAAATAGCCAGAATTCTTAAAAGCAAGTTTCGTTTCGTGGTAATGAACGATCAAACGCTTGAAGAGAAATTCTCGCTTCGCCTTACTCCCATGAATATTATTGTGGTGGGTGGATCAGCTGCATTAATGCTTATTACTTTAACACTATACCTGATTGCTTTTACGCCTATACGTGAATATATTCCAGGATATGCGGATGTAAACATGCGTAGAAATCTGATTAAGATGACCTTAAAGACGGATTCACTCATGCAGAAATTAAATGCCGATGAAAAGTATTTGTCCAATATGTTGGATATTTTGAATGATAGAGCAGATACAACTCTTCCTAAAAAGAAGACAGGTCAACAACTTTATGATTCTATTCAGCAATTGAATAAATCTGTTGCCGATTCTCAATTACGTTGGCAAATAGAAAATCAAGAACAGTTTACGTTGGTTAATAATGGCGACAAAGCTTTTTCTTCTGGGATTGGAAGTTATTCCTTTTTTACCCCTCTAAAAGGAAATGTTACTTCTAAGTTTAGTACCGCTCAAAAACACTACGGAATTGATATCGTTTCTAATGCTAATGAAGGTATTAAGTCTGCATTAGATGG
>JBJOND010000102.1:0-6251 GCA_046052065.1 Bacteroidota bacterium
AATAATACAGGAGATAAGAATGCACCTTTATCAGTTCCATCACCTAGCGGTGTCATATCTGAATTACCAAAAACAATTTCTTGTGTTTGAGCTAATAGTTGAATTTTCTCCTTCACCTCTTGCACTTGACTCGCAGAGGCTAATGGTCCCATGCGAACACCTTCTACATTTGGATCGCCAATGCTGGTAGTTGATAATCGTTTGCTCAAAGCTAATTGAACATCTTCTACTAAATTTTCAGGCACCATAATACGACGGACAGCAGTACATTTTTGTCCCGCTTTCACCGTCATTTCACGTTGAACTTCTTTAATAAAAATATCAAATTCAGGAGTACCTGGAATTGCATCGGGTCCGAGAATACAAGAGTTCAAAGAATCAGCTTCCATATTAAAAGGAACCGATTCTTCTAAAATTCGCGGGTGTGACTTCAACATTTTTCCTGTTGATGCTGAACCTGTGAATGTAACTACATCTTGGTTAGTAACATGTTCTAAAATTCCATTGGCAGAACCGCAGATTAATTGCAAACTTCCCTCTGGTAAAATTCCCGAAGCAACAATTTCTTTCACGACTGATTCTGTTAAGAAAGAGGTTACTGTTGCAGGTTTAACAATCGCAGGAACGCCCGCTAAAAAGTTCACTGCAATTTTCTCCAACATTCCCCAAACAGGAAAGTTAAATGCGTTGATATGAATAGCTACTCCTTCTTTCGGAACACATAAATGGTGACCAATGAAAGAACCACCTTTCGATAACATCACAGGATCTCCATCGATGCAATACGGCATATCTGGAAATTGTCTACGCAGACTTGCATAAGCGAATAAGTTACCAATTCCTCCTTCAATATCAATCCAGCTATCTACACGTGTTGCACCAGTTGCCCAACTGATTTTATAGAAATCTTCTTTCTTAGCTGTAAGATGCATTGCTAAAGCTTTTAGCATTCTTCCTCGCTCGTGAAAAGTTAACTTGCGAAGCGCAGGTCCGCCGACCGTTCTTGCATAGTTGGTCATTAAGGCAAAGTCGAGACCTTTTGATGATGCAGTAGCATAAGCACTGCCGTTAACTGCGTTATATAAAACCTGCCCTTCTCCTTCTCCTGCAACCCATTTTCCAAGGGCGTAATTCATTAGCTTATTCATAGGTAATTTATTTGTTTGCAAAAATACAATTTGATTTGTTTCTAAATCTTGATGATGTATCTATTTTACTTTTTTCTTGTAAGCAATTGAATGTTGTTATCCTGATAAGTCACTTTAAACTGCTCATTTAAGAGCGCATTTACGGATTTATCACAAGAGTCTTCAGGGTTGCTATTTTCTTTTTTCCAAACTGAAACAGTTGTTATTTTACGACGAAAGGTGTTTTCAAAATTAGCAAGTTGTACACAAGGATGATTGGATGAAGTATAATTACCTAGCGCTTTTTCAGGGTTTTTTGATTCTTTCCAAACGAGCGGGAAATGACCCTGTGTGGGCTCATAATTATCCAATACCATTGCCTTGCTAACGGCACCCATATACGAGCACATGTTGGCATGCATCCAATTCGGACTATAATTCAAAGGCATTATCAGATTAGAATCTTGAAGTTGTTTTCCTGCCTCGATGAATGAATGTGCATCATCGCTTAATCCTTTTTGCGTTGGATAATGATGAAATAACATCATGGAACTAAATCCAACAGAAAATATAGCCATTGTAATGCTTTTTATTTTGGAAGATTCAACGGAGGCCAACCAAAAAATTAAACAGATAAAAAAGAGCTGAATAATACGAATGGATAATATTCCGCCAGACGCTAAACTATCCGGTAAAACAAAAATCATCAAGAGCGAAACAATCATTAATAAAATGGGAAATAACTGAAGCCTGATCTTTTTCCTTTCGATAAATGTCCATACTAAAGCAAGCAGAATAAAGAACGAGTAAATCAACGTCAGACCATTTTCATCATCATAATTATATACGATAAAAATCCTTGATTCGATAATCTGCTGTATCAAATCCATGAAAGGTAAATATGATACTTCTCCTCTGTATCCATTGGCTCCACTCAGCCACACAAATAATCCGGAGAATAAAATCCACGGAAGTGAGAAAATAGATAAGAACTTAATTTCTTTCCAAAAGTCGCCATTCAATTTTCTCCAATGACTTAACGTATATAAGCCCATTGCAATAACGGTAAATAAAAAGATAACGAGGTGTGAAAAATATATCAGCGCGAGCCAACAAAAGCCGATTAGCACATTTTTGAAATTGAAATTATTTCTGTTGTTAATCCACCAGGAAAGTGCAAAAGGAAATAATGCGAATGCGAGTGAATAATTGATAAAACCAAGACAAAAAACGAAGTTGAATAAGAATGGAAAGAGCATCCATGAGTTTAATAAACTATCCGACTGAAACGAACGAATAAGTTTGCGATATCCGAATGCAGTTAATAGTAGAACAGCTAATAACATGACTTTTTCTACCATCAAAACAGGTAAAATAAAAGTCAATAGCGACATTATAAAATGGCCTGTCCAATTAGGCTCAGGAAATGCATTGAATTGCAGGAAGAAATGTGGTTGCGAGATGATATTATATGATTGAGTACTTAACAATTCACGAATTAAAACCGAATTGTACAAATGAGCTGGGCCATCGAGCGTAACGAAAGGAGTCAGCAATAAAACAGGTAAAAGATGTAAAAACAGAATAATTCGAAAGCCCCATTTTTCAATAGCCTGCAGGTTGTCGTTTTTAATCATGCTGAAAAATACCAAATTATTGGGACAGCCAAATTAGATTTTTCCGAAGCATTGAATTTTAGGGATTTAAAAATATTCACAATGATAAAAAACTGAAAAATGACATTGTCTTTTTCGATACATTTGTCATGTATGAATCAGTTTGTAGTATCGGCACGAAAATACAGGCCAGCGACCTTTGATACCGTTGTTGGACAAGCGCAAATTACGAATACCTTAAAGAATGCAATTCGTAATAATCATTTGGCGCAGTCGTTTTTATTCTGCGGACCACGTGGAGTTGGAAAAACAACTTGTGCACGTATCTTAGCAAAGACCATCAATTGTCAGTTTATCACTGATGCCAACGAGGCATGTAACCAATGCGAATCGTGTGTATCGTTTAACAACGGGCAATCATTAAACATTTTCGAATTAGATGCAGCTTCTAATAATTCTGTAGATGACATCCGAAATTTAGTTGAGCAAGTACGATTCTCTCCTGCTTCGGGTAAATATAAAATCTATATCATTGATGAGGTTCACATGCTATCATCATCAGCCTTCAATGCCTTTTTAAAGACGTTAGAAGAGCCACCATCGTATGCTATTTTCATTTTAGCTACTACGGAAAAACATAAAATTATTCCTACCATTCTTTCACGCTGTCAGATATTTGATTTTAACAGAATTCAAGTAGAAGATATTGCGAATCATCTTGCTTATGTGGCAGGTAAAGAAGGTGTGGAAGCAGAGATGGATGCATTGCATATGATTGCTCAAAAGGCAGACGGTGCTCTTCGTGATTCACTTTCTATTTTTGATCAGATTGTCAGCTTTGCAGGAAATAAATTAACCTATAAAGATGTAATCGATAATCTGAATATTCTTGATTACGATTATTACTTCAGAGTTACGGATCATATTCTGGGAGGAAATATCCCAAGTTCACTTTTACTATTCAATGAAATTTTATCTAGTGGCTTTGATGGACATACATTCATAAACGGATTAGCAGCTCACTTTCGTGATTTGTTAGTTTGTCAGGATGCCTCTACCATTCAATTGCTGGAAGTAAGTAATAGCACAAAAGCAAGATATAGCGAGCAATCGAAAAAGACTCCGGTCCTTTTGCTTTTGAGTTTACTTGATATCTGCAATCGTTGTGATTTAGATTATAAAGCATCCAAGAATCAACGACTCCATGTGGAGTTAGCCTTAATCAGGATGTGTTCCGCCGGTAATTCGTTATCAGGCGAAAAAAAAAATCCTGAATTAATTACTTCGGTTCCTCCAGTTAGCGAAGCACAAGCTGCTCCTTCTGGACCAGTTGTTACAGCACCACCTGTTGCATCGGCCCCAGTTGTTAATAATAATCCGGTTGCATCAGCTCCAGTTGTATCAGTTCCTGTTGCGCCTGCTCCAGTCCCTCCTGTTGCTACGACACCTACTCCTGTCAAAGAAATTATTCCTGTAGAAGAAGTTAGATCCGAAGAAGAAAAAGTAGCGCCTAAGTTGGTAAAAGGAATTGGGGGTATGAAAGGTTTTTCACTCTCAGCTATTGGTAAGCCAAAGCAAGAGGAAGTGGTTGATGCTACTGCTGAAATTGTAGTCGAAAATAAACAGAATGCTAAAGTGGATGAAGCAGAAATGCAGAAACATTGGTTGACATTTGCAGAGCGTTTTAATAAGTCAGGCGGACATCAGATTTATACAACACTAATGATGAACAAGCCGACTATGCTCAATGATCAAGAGATTGAATTAGTTATACATAATAAAGCGCAGGAAGTAGTTTTGCAGGATGAGAAATCAATTATCCTGGAATACCTGCGTGAGCAGTTGAAAAATGATCATTTAAATCTTCAGACGCGCATTGTCGATTTAAGTGGAGCGAAAGAATTAATCACTAGTCCGAAGGATAAATACAGAGTTATGATGCAAACGAATCCTGATATTGATGAATTAAGAATCAGACTCGGGTTAGAAATCGATTATTAAGAACGAATAAATTATAAATTTGCAAACTGAAATAATTATATCAAATAAAATAAAAATTAGAAATGGAAGGCGGAAAAATCTCAATTCAAAATGGAAAGTTAGTAGTACCAGATCAACCAATTATCCCTTTTATCGAAGGTGATGGAACTGGTCCAGATATCTGGGCAGCATCAGTACGTGTAATGGATGCAGCTGTAGAAAAGGCTTATGGCGGAAAGAAAAAAATTATCTGGAAAGAAGTTTTAGCAGGAGAAAAAGCATTTAATCAAACAGGCAGCTGGTTACCAGATGAAACTTTAGATGCGTTTAAAGAATATTTAGTTGGTATCAAAGGTCCATTAACTACTCCAGTTGGCGGTGGTATCCGTTCGTTGAATGTGGCATTACGTCAGATTCTCGATTTATATGTTTGTCTTCGTCCTGTTCGTTGGTTTGAAGGAACCCCTTCTCCAGTGAAGAATCCGGGTGCTGTTGACATGACTATTTTCCGTGAGAATACAGAAGATATTTATGCAGGGATTGAATTTGCAGCAGGTACACCTGAGAATGCAAAAGTAATGGAGTTCATTGCAAAAGAATTCCCGAAAGAGTTTAATAAAATCCGTTTTGGTACTGCAGAGAAAGCAGAAGCATATTTAAAAACTGCAGGTGCTGATACAAGCGCTGATTCAGTAGCTGTAAACGTTGGAATTGGTATTAAGCCTGTAAGTAAAGTTGGTACTGAGCGTTTAGTGGGTGCAGCAATTGAATTTGCTATCCGTCATAAAAGAAAATCAGTAACCATCGTACACAAAGGAAACATCATGAAGTTTACTGAAGGTGGATTCCGCGATTGGGGTTATGCTTTAGCAGAAAGTCAGTATGGTGATAAGTGCTACACTTGGATGCAGTGGGAGAAAACGAAGAAAGAAAAAGGCGAAGCAGCTGCCAATGATGAACAAAAAGCAGCTTTAGCATCAGGAAAAATTTTAGTGAAAGATGCAATTGCTGATATCGCATTACAACAAGTTTTAACGCGTCCTGAAGATTTTGATGTGATTGCAACATTGAACTTGAATGGTGATTATTTATCAGATGCATTAGCAGCGCAGGTTGGTGGAATCGGTATTGCACCAGGTGCGAATATCAACTACGTAACAGGACATGCTATTTTCGAAGCGACTCACGGAACTGCTCCTAAGTATGCTAATCAAGATAAAGTAAATCCAGGATCTGTGATTTTATCTGGGGCAATGATGATGGAACATTTAGGTTGGTTAGAAGCAGCTCAGTTAATGTACAGCGGTATCGAAAAGAGTATCGCAGCTAAGCGTGTGACTTACGATTTTCACCGTTTGATGGAAGGAGCAACAATGCTAAAGTGCTCTGAATTCGGCGACGAGATTATCAAAAACATGTAATTGTAAAAGTTAAATTAGTTAACAGCAACAATGGCTATTCTGGCAAGCATTATTAAAAAAGGAATCGAACTGCGACATAAAATTCGTCGTTCAGAGAAGTCTCCTTT
>JBJOND010000103.1:0-6213 GCA_046052065.1 Bacteroidota bacterium
TGTACTTTCCGAATCTATTTTCATTCCTAAATCGGTGATAATCTTTTTAATCAATTCATGATCTAGCTGATTACCGATTAATGTATCAACATAATTATAATTCAAGTCAATTTTTTTCCATTCTATCGATTGCGGATATACGTCGATGATTGAATCTGCAATTTGACCACCTGCTAATTCCTGAATCATTTTTGCAGCTTTCATCATTGCTGTAATTGTCATTTCAGGATCAGTACCTCTCTCAAAACGAAACGATGAATCGGTATGAATACTATGTAAGCGAGATGCCTTACGCACAACAACAGGATTGAAATAAGCACTTTCTAAAAAGATATTCTTAGTACTTTCATTAACACCTGAATTTTTACCCCCAAAAACTCCTGCCATGCATAAACTTGTATTTGCATCAGCAATCATTAATTCAGTACCGTTTAATTTACGCTCAACATCATCTAACGTAATAAACTTTTCTTCATTGGTCGAACGCTTCACATTTATGGTGTTACTCTGAATACAATCGGCATCAAAGGCATGTAACGGCTGACCTAAATCATGAAGGATGTAATTGGTAATATCTACTATGTTATTAATAGATCGAACACCAATAGCACTCAACTTATTTTTTAGCCATTGCGGCGATTGACCCACCGCTACATTTGAAATATAAACTCCCGAGTAACGAGGGCAATCATTTGCATCTTCCACCTTTACTGTAATAGGCCCAGTTTGGTTAGCTACCTTTACATCGTTGGAAGTCGTAGTAATTAAATTTTTAATATTAGTAAGTGCGGCTAAGTCGCGTGCAACACCATAGTGCGATGCAGCATCAGCCCGGTTAGGAGTTAATCCGATTTCAAAAACAACATCTCTTTCAATTTGGAAATAATCGGCAGCAGACAATCCCACTAAAGTATCCTCTGGCAAAATCATAATGCCCGCATGTGATGTCCCCATTCCAATTTCATCTTCGGCACAAATCATCCCATTAGACTCCTCTCCTCTAATTTTTGATTTTTTAATTTCGAAAGAATCTCCAACTGTTGGATATAAAACAGCACCTGGTAAAGCTACTATTACTTTCTGTCCCGCAGCAACGTTTGGTGCACCACATACAATTTTCTTTGGCTCTCCATCGCCAATATCTACCAAGGTAACACTTAGCTTGTCAGCGTTTAGGTGTTTCTCACAAGATACTACATGACCGACAACTACGTTTTGTAAACCACCCTTTAAGCTCTCCCATTCTTCTATATGCTCGACCTCTAAACCACAACCAGTAAGCAATGTAGAAATTTCATCTTGGGTTTTATTCGTTTTTATATGACTGGACAACCAGTTTTTAGAAATTTTCATAAAGCAAAATTATACTTGCAAAGGTATAAAATTGAGGCATCGAACAAATACAGCAATCAGAAAAATAAAGTGGAATGAAGCTTATTATTTTTTAACTGTAAAATCATTAAAGATTAGCAGTTTGCAGATACTTTTTAAACTCTGCTTTGGTAGGTAAAAACTGTTTGAATTCTTTCGCAAAAATCTGATTATTACTTTCTGGTAAAGTAAATTCTACTACGGTCTTATTATCTTGTTTGCAGAGAATAATTCCAATGGTTTTATTTTCCTGTGGCGATTTTACTTTTCGGTCGTAGTAATTAACATACATCTGCATCTGACCAATATCCTGATGAGTCAACTTACCTATTTTTAAATCAAATAGTACAAAGCATCTTAGATATCGATTATAAAAAACCAGATCAACATAAAAACTATCTCCCTCAAATGTAAACCGCTTTTGTCGACCTTCATATAGAAATCCTTTGCCCAATTCAAGCATGAACTCTTCAAGACGGTCTATAATTGCAGACTCAAAATCGCTTTCGGTATACCGATCTAGCTCTTTTAAATTTAAAAACTCTAACACATAATGACTTTTCAATGCGTCAGCAGGCTTCTCAATGAGTTGCCCCCTTTTAGCAAGCTCTTTCACACCTTTTTTATCTCTGCTCTTTGCCAAGCGATTGTAAAGGGCCGAATTAAATTGCCTTTGCAACTCCCGCACGGACCAATTATTTTGAGTCGCTTCAATTTCATAAAAGTTGCGCTCTGCATCATCTTCTATTTTAATAAGCAAAAGGTAGTGAGTCCAACTTAATGAAAATGGAATTTTGAATTTCCGCATCACTGATGCGGATTTTAATTTATCATTATTAATATTTTTATTTTCTATATTTATTTTAGATTTCCGCATCACTGATGCGGATTTTTGATTACCTATGATATTTTGAGATAATTGCTTGTTGTTTTCCAATTTCCGCATCACTGATGCGGAAATTCGATTGTTATATATTAAATAGAATTTTCTAATGCGTTCGAGATTGTCAATAGAATACCCTTTCCCGAACTGATCAGTCAGTTTATCACTCAATATTTTGAGGGTTTCTTTTGCATAATCGGCTCTCATTTTACCGTTTTGCTCATACTCAACTATCATCCTCCCTATCTCGAAATAGGTAAGCACCATTGTTGAATTTACATTTTGTACAACTTGCTTTTGCGCTTGTTGTATCAACTCTTTAATAGAAAGAAAAAGCAATCTACTTGAAACAATTTTTGCCATACACGATATTTTAAAAATGAAAATGGTGAGGCGAAAATAACTTCACGATAGGCCTAAAGCCAAAAAAGACTGTATTTAGTTACTAACAAATCGAAGGATTTAGATACTACCAAATAAAAAAAGTGGAAACAGAAGCTCCATTTCCACTAATAATTAGCACTTAAAAATTATGTGATTACTGCAAAATGATCTTCTTTACATCTACCGTGTTGCCTTGTGCATCTATTAGGTAAACGAAATAAATACCGTTGCCTGTCCATGTGCTCAAGTTGCTAGTAAATTGTTGTTGCGTAACTCCTGTGGTATATACTGTTTGGCCCACTGCATTTTGGATGCGCATGGTATAACTAGCCATAGTTGTATAATTAGCCCCAAAATCAATAGTGATTTGTGTGCTACTCGGATTTGGATACACTTTAATAGCGTTTTGGAAAGTAACAGGATTAATACCCGTTAGATTAGCATTAATGATAAGGGTATCAGTTACCGTTATAACTTGGTAGTTTATGCAAGGACTACCCGTATAAAGCTGCGTGATTTCATTTTGGGTGAGTGCGCGATTCCAGATAGCTATGTCGTCGAGTTTACCATCCCAAGACCATGAAGGCACAACACTAACTTGATGAGCTCCTAAAAGTAAATGGTCAGCAACGCTCGATAAAATAGTGCTTACATTTTGACTTGAAGAAAGAACACCATCAATATAAATTGACTGAATTGATCCATTATATGTTGCTACTATATTATACCAATTATTTGTGTTTAAATTTTGATTTGAAAATAAATAATTTTGATTAATATCAAAACGTACTTTTTGTCCACCATTATTTGAAACAATTAGATCATATGTATACGGAGTTGCTCCTTGTGATTTACTTACAATCCCCTTTTCTTGAGCAAATGTATTCCCATTGACCCATGCACTAATCGTGAAACTATTTGAAAGATTTAATGAAGAATTATTTCCACAATCAATATAATCACCGTTCCCATCAAAACTATATGCTGCATTTGCATTACCATTTCTATCAGCAGTTAATGTTGCACCATTCACCGTTCCATTATTTCCATTACCGCTCTCATCATTAGCATTACCACAAAATGGCCAGTAACCAACAAGTCCATTCATAAGGTTTGCTGCTAAAGGATTGCAAGGCGGTGGAGTTGATGCAGTATATAAATTCGTAATCTCTTGCTGAGTTAAAGCTCGGTTCCAAATGCCGATGTCGTCGAGACTACCCTTAAAATTCGCACCCCCTGTAGGAACACCATTGTTTTCTGCACCAAACCTAAGATTTGCTAATTGTGAACCTGTATTTAAAGTTGAAATAAAGTTGTTACTCAAAACGCCATCTATGTATATACTCCATTTATAGGTTGAATCTTTTACCCAAATACAATTATGCCATTTTGTGAAATCACCATTCATTGCTACTTGACCATTGTCCGGATTCATAATATTCCAACTACCTGAACCTGTAAGTCCATTACCCATACCATATGAAACACCATAAGGAGGATTGGGGTTACTTGATGAATAATGAAATGCTAAATTTTCTAAAGTATGAGGACCCGTATTAAATAATGTTTGATTAGTTTTAGTAGAATCAGAAGTTAACCACCATATAGAGATAGTATGCGGCATATCTGTTTGTAAAAAAGATGAATTTGTTTGAACCCAATTATTAACACCATTTAAACTATAGGCTGTATTCGCATTACCATTTCTATCAGCAGTTAATGTTGCACCATTCACAGTTCCATTATTTCCATTACCACTTTCATCATTGGCATTGCCATTAAATGGCCACCATCCTACTAATCCGCTAGTAGGCACATACGATGGCACCTGAGCCATTCCCGTAATCATTGAAGCAAAAACTACAATTGCTGTTAAAAGTGTTTTCAAAGTGCGGCCACTTTTCCTTACCGCGAGTGCTTTACATTTCATTTGTGTTTTGTTTTAAGCTACTCTGCCCCTCAATAGCGGTTATATAAAATAAGCGTGGGACAGTTACCATTCCGAAACTGAGGCACTAGGATGCCTACAAACAGAAAATGATAAAGCCCACGCCTTGCGTGAGCGTTTATGCACTGTCGTGTGTGTTTGAAGATTCCTAGTTTTCGACCACAAGAGTTGCTAAACGCAATATTTTTATTTCAGCTTAATGCTGTTTTTATGTCATAAGTTATTTTTACTTATTCAAATATATTACTTTTTAATCATTAACTTTTTATACTAAACAATTCACCCTCTTCCGCAATCTATTCAATTACCAAAGAGGGTGAACTATCATTTATTAATTTCTTACGAAAGCATTTCTTTCACTAATACCGATACAATTTTATTGTCAGCCTTGCCAGCAAATGCTTTGTTCGCTGCTCCCATTACTTTACCCATTTCTGCAGCAGAGGTTGCTCCAACACTAGCAATGATGTCTTTTAATGCCACACGAATCTCTTCTTCACTCATCATCTTTGGCAAAAACAATTCAATCACAGCAACTTCCTCCTGCTCTGTTTTTGCTAAGTCTTCGCGGCCTTGTTTCGTATAGATATCAATTGATTCTTTACGCTGCTTCACCAACTTCTGTAACATCTTCATTTCATCTTCTTCTGAAATTTCTTTCCCAGCCTCACTAGTTTTAAGAAGAATAATAGCTGCTTTTATCGCACGCAATGCACGAAGCTTAGCTTCATCTTTTGCTAACATAGCTGCTTTTAATTCAGCCATTATATTTTGTTCTAATGCCATAATTAGTCTACTCTGTCGTGTAAGAATGAATTGTTTGCTCTGATTTCTGGATTACGATCGTTATCATCCATGCTTAATGTCAAACGAGAGATGTTTGAATCAGCAGAGTTTGGCACATTGTCCAACGTAACATTTCTACGCTTATAAGCTGGCTCTCTTTCTAAATCGTTGATGCCACCAGGAGTGCTCATTTTATAATTAAGCTCTTTCAAACGTAAGATACGCTCTCTAGAACGCTTATACATTTCTTCTTCTTTCGATAACTCTTCAGCTGCTGTTAAAGTTTCTTTTTTCGCTACTGGCTCATCATCCAAGTTAAGCATTACTGGTCCTTCAATTTCTTCTTGAAAGAAAAACTCAGTTACTGTATTTTCATCGGCACCACCATCCATTGTTACTTCAAACTCAAGTTCGTCAGTATGGATTTCTAGCTCCTGATAAACAGGCGTTACTTCGTCGATATCTCCTGTCAATTCTTCACTTGACTCATTATAGTTTTCGCCATAAAACTCTTCAGCACTTTCCATTGAATCTTCCTCTTCTAACTCACTTACAATGGTATCAAGCTCCTCCATTTTCACCTGAAACCCTAGTTCGTTTTTTGATTCCAACACACTCCCTTCTAGACTATAAACAACTGTTCTGTCTTCTTGCATAGCAATAACTGGCTTCACATTTTCAACAGGCTTTACTTCATCACGAATAATCAATACAGGCTCTAATGAACCTACTACTTCCGCAACAGTCTCTTCCATACGAGGAGCAGGTGCTTCATTCACCGAAGCAGGCGTTACTTTTTCAGTCTCCCCGAGGTTAAAAACCACTTTATTATCATTACGGC
>JBJOND010000104.1:0-6119 GCA_046052065.1 Bacteroidota bacterium
ACGTCTACTAAATGGATATCTTTTGGATCTACAATTGGGAAATCACCTTCGAAACGAGCCTTCACTTTTTGATCCGCAAATACTCCTTTCTCGTCTACATCCGCATTTGCCTGAGCAATTACTTTTGTATCTTCTTCTTCAGCGGTTAAATAGATTGGTGCTGTTTGAATATCAATTTTTCCATCCGTTACCGTACGATAAGGAGTTGAAATAAATCCTAATGGATTAATCTTAGCATAAACACACAGTGAAGAAATCAAACCGATGTTTGGACCTTCTGGTGTTTCAATTGTACATAAACGTCCGTAGTGAGTATAGTGAACGTCACGAACCTCGAAACCTGCACGCTCACGACTCAAACCACCTGGCCCAAGTGCTGATAAACGACGCTTATGAGTAATTTCAGCTAATGGATTTGTTTGATCCATGAACTGACTTAACTGATTGGTTCCGAAGAAAGAGTTAATTACACTCGATAATGTCTTTGCATTAATCAAATCAGCAGGAGTAAACACCTCGTTATCGCGAACATTCATACGCTCACGAATAGTACGCGCCATACGCGCTAAACCTACACCGAACTGAGAGTATAACTGCTCACCAACTGTTCTCACACGACGATTACTCAAGTGATCGATATCATCCACAATCGCTTTCGCGTTAATCAATTCAATTAAGAATTTAATGATTTGAATAATATCTTCTTTCGTTAAGACTTTCGTATCCTCATCGATGTTCAGTCTTAATTTACGATTCATTCTATAACGACCTACTTCTCCTAAGTCATAACGCTTATCAGAGAAGAATAATTTGTCGATTATACCACGTGCTGTTTCTTCATCTGGTGGCTCTGCATTTCTTAATTGACGATAGATATGCTCTACCGCTTCTTTTTCAGAGTTAGATGTATCTTTTTGAAGTGTATTGTAGATGATAGCGTAATCATTTGTGTTTGCATCTTCTTTATGCAAAATCACAGACTTAACACCAGCATCAACAATCATATCGATATGTTCATCTTCTAGAATAGTTTCGCGCTCTAAAATAACTTCGTTACGCTCGATAGATACTACTTCACCAGTATCCTCGTCAACGAAATCTTCTAACCAACTTCTTAGAACTCTGGCTGCTAAGCGACGTCCGACTACTTTCTTTAATCCTGCTTTACTAACTTTTACCTCATCAGCTAAACCGAAAATCTCTAGAATATCTTTATCTGTTTGATAACCGATTGCACGAAGTAATGTTGTAACAGGGAATTTTTTCTTACGATCGATGTAAGCATACATGACACTGTTGATGTCAGTTGCGAACTCAATCCATGATCCTTTAAAAGGAATTACACGAGCAGAGTACAATTTGGTTCCGTTCGCATGGCGACTTTGACCAAAGAATACACCTGGAGAACGATGAAGCTGAGAGACAACTACACGCTCTGCACCATTGACAACAAAAGTACCTTTTGGAGTCATGTATGGGATTGTTCCTAAATAAACATCCTGTACGATTGTTTCAAAATCCTCGTGCTCAGGATCTGTACAATAAAGTTTAAGTTTTGCCTTTAGAGGAACGCTGTACGTTAATCCTCTTTCGATACATTCCTCTAGTGAATAACGAGGAGGATCGACGAAATAATCCAAGAACTCAAGAACGAAATTGTTTCTTGAATCTGTAATTGGAAAATTCTCGCTGAAAACTTTATAAAGCCCTTCCTGGGTTCTGTTATCAGCTGTTGTTTCTAATTGAAAGAAATCTTTGAAAGATTTCAATTGTATTTCGAGAAAATCCGGATATTCAATCGGGTTTTTGCTCTTACTGAAATTGATACGGTTTGCCGTCTTCTCTGATGTGAGACTGTTTATGGTAGTCAAGTTGGAAGGAGTTTTAATGTTAATATTAAAAACCGTTCATAATAAGCGGTATTCAGCTTATAAAATGGTAAAGACCTGCACCACTGGTTAAGTGGCGCAGGTCTGTTAATTAATTGATTTTCAATTACTTGATTTCAACTTCTGCACCAGCCTCAACTAATTGAGTTTTTAATGCATTAGCTTCATCTTTAGAAACACCTTCTTTTAAAGGTTTTGGTGCTCCGTCAACTAAATCTTTAGCTTCTTTCAAGCCTAAGCCAGTTAAGTCTTTTACTAACTTAACGATAGCTAATTTATTTGCACCTGCGCTCTTAAGAATTACATCGAAAGATGTTTGTTCTTCAGCTGCTGCTGCGCCACCTGCTGCTGGAGCTGCTACTGCAACTGCTGCTGCTGCTGGCTCAATGCCATACTCATCTTTAAGAATTTGAGCTAGTTCTTGAACTTCTTTTACAGTAAGGTTAACTAACTGTTCAGCGAATGATTTCAAATCTGCCATTTTGTTTATTTTTTTTAAGGATTTTAATAATTAATTGATTCTGTTTTTGAAGATTTAAGCGGCGATTAGGCAGCACGTTCTTCCAACGTTTTGAGGATGCCGGCAATTTTGCCACCTTGACCTGTAAGGCCAGAGATAACAGACTGCGCAGGTGATTGAAGTAATCCCACGATATCTCCGATAAGTTCGTTCTTTGTTTTTAATGCAGCTAATAAGTCTAACTGATTATCACCAACGAATATTCCTCCATCGATAGAAGCGGCCTTCAATACAGGGCGATCACTCTCCTTGCGAAAGTCTTTGATCAACTTAGCTGGAACATTAGGAACTTCAGCAACCATTACGGCAGATGATCCTTTTATTGCAGGGATCATTTCACTGAAGTCTCCTTCTATACGTTCTAAAGCTTTTTTAATCAGAGAATTCTTCGCAACTTTCAATTGCACTTGTCTGTTGAAGCACAAACGACGCAACTTACTTGTCTTTTCTGAATTCAGCGT
Source organism: Bacteroidota bacterium (assembly GCA_046052065.1). Taxonomy (GTDB): domain Bacteria; phylum Bacteroidota; class Bacteroidia; order AKYH767-A; family OLB10; genus CAINEC01. The sequence continues at coordinate 2,871 of JBJOND010000104.1, forward strand.
ACCGATATCTGCAATATAGAAGCTTCCTGTACTTGACAGCGCTACTACTAGCTCATCGATAATCTGGTTTTTTTCTTCTCTGGTCATTTGACGTTACGAATTAATGTTTTGAATTGGAATTTTTAGATCGATTTTGGTTCGATTGCAATTCCCGGACTCATTGTACTGCTCATAGAAATACTTTTCATGTATGTACCTTTAGCAGCTGATGGTTTTAACTTTACAATTGTAGATAATAACTCATGAGCATTATCGGATAGCTTTTGAGCATCGAATGATACTTTACCGATTGACGCGTGGATGATACCACTTTTATCAACCTTGAAGTCTATCTTACCCGCTTTAACTTCTGCCACAGCCTTACCAATGTCATTGGTTACTGTTCCTGTTTTAGGATTAGGCATTAAGTTACGCGGTCCCAGGATTTTACCCAATTTACCAACTTTTGCCATTACACTCGGCATGGTGATGATGATATCAACATCTGTCCATCCGCCTTCAATCTTTTGAATGAAATCATCCAATCCAACAAATTCAGCTCCGGCATCTTTTGCCTCTTGCTCTTTGTCAGGCGTACATAATACCAACACACGAACTGTTTTACCAGTACCATGCGGAAGTGTCACGATACCACGAACCATTTGGTTCGCTTTACGTGGATCAACTCCAAGGCGTACGCTAAGATCTACAGAAGCATCAAACTTAGTATAAGATATTTCTTTTACTAATTTAGAAGCATCTTGCAAAGTGTAAGCTTTATTAGCATCTACTTTTGCATAAGCCACCTTCTGGTTCTTAGTTAACTTAGCCATTTTAATTTTTGTTTTTGTTTAAGATGCGTATCGATCACGGGAAGCAGCAAGCGATAACGATACTACATAGGGTTTATAATTACTCAGCCCAAGGAGCTGTTCCTGTTACATTGATACCTGCACTACGAGCTGATCCCGCTACCATTTTCATAGCAGACTCAATAGTAAAACAATTCATGTCTACCATTTTCGCTTCAGCAATCGCACGTACTTGTTCCCATGATACAGAACCAACTTTCTTTCTGTTGGACTCAGCAGAACCTTTCTGAATTTTTGCAGCCTCCATCAATTGAATGAATACTGGAGGTGTCTTTATGATAAAGTCGAATGACTTATCAGTGTATACTGTAATAATTACTGGTAATACCTGACCTGCTTTATCCTGAGTTCTTGCATTAAACTGCTTACAGAACTCCATAATGTTCACCCCTTTTGCTCCTAATGCAGGACCAATTGGAGGTGCTGGATTTGCAGAGCCACCTTTTACTTGTAATTTAATCAGTGCGCCTATTTCCTTTGCCATTTTATTTTAGTGTTTTATTTACCATTATACATTTGTTGGAGAATCCTATTCTTGAAATGTGGAAGCATCAACCAAGATAGGCAACAACGTATTTATGATTCTTTTTCTACCTGAACATAGTTCAACTCCAATGGAGTCTTACGTCCAAAAATTTTAACCATTACTTTTAACTTCTTCTTCTCTTCATTTACCTCTTCAATAATTCCTGAGAAACTATTAAAAGGACCATCAGTTACTTTTACTGTCTCACCAACTACATAAGGAACATTGATAACCTCTTCACTATCTGCTAACTCATCAACCTTACCTAATATTCTGTTAACTTCTGAAATTCTTAATGGTGCAGGAGCTTCTCCTTTCGCACCTAAAAATCCGATTACACCAGTTGTGTTTTGAATTACGTGAGGAACTTCTCCCATCAAATTCGCTTCAATCAAAATATAACCAGGATAAAAACTTCTTTCCTTGCTTACTTTTTTACCATCTTTAATCTGATAATACTTCTCCATAGGAATCAATACCTGAGAAACATAGTCAGACAATCCTGCACGCACGATTTCAGACTCAAGGTATTGTTTTACCTTTTTCTCCTGACCGCTAATTGCACGGATCACATACCATTTTTTGCCTGTAGAATCTGACATTATAATTAAGAAAACAAGTTATAAATTAAATTCAACGACCCTTGGAAAATCATGTCAATTAAAAATACGACAACTCCAAATAACAATGTGGCTACTAAAACCACAATAGAACTGCTTTGCAATTCTGACCATGTTGGCCATGATACTTTATTCATCAGCTCATTGTATGAATCACTGATATAAGCGCTTATTTTTTGCATAACTATGTCGTTTATTTTACTCTTTAAGCACGGGTGGAGAGACTCGAACTCCCAGCCAACGGTTTTGGAGACCGCTACTCTACCAATTGAGCTACACCCGTAAATTTTTCATTGTGGCATGCCATAAAACTGAATATTAACACAATTTTATTTTGTTTTTTTCAGACAAAATCCTTAAATTCCTCCGAAAAAAATACCACCTTTTTAAATAGGTATGTCCCGACGATTGTCGGGACATACTATTTTAATTACTTTGTATAATTAAGCGATGATTTCAGTAACCTGACCAGCACCTACCGTACGTCCACCCTCACGGATAGCGAAACGTAGACCTTTGTCCATAGCAACCGGTTGAATTAATTCAACTGTGATTGTTACGTTATCACCAGGCATAACCATTTCACGTCCTTCAGGTAATGTAATTTCTCCTGTTACATCAGTTGTACGTAAGTAAAACTGAGGACGATATTTTTGATGGAATGGAGTGTGACGTCCACCTTCTTCTTTCTTTAATACATAGATCTCAGCCTTGAACTTAGTGTGAGGCGTAATTGAACCTGGCTTTGCGATTACCATTCCACGACGGATATCAGTTTTCTCAATACCACGTAACAATAAACCTACGTTATCTCCAGCTTCACCACGATCAAGAATCTTACGGAACATCTCAACACCAGTACAAGTAGAAGTTAATTTTTCAGGTTGCATTCCGATGATCTCAACTGAATCGTTTGAGTTGATAACTCCACGCTCGATACGTCCTGTAGCTACTGTTCCACGACCTGTGATTGAGAATACATCCTCAACTGGCATAAGGAAAGGTAGATCAACTTGACGAGGAGGAATAGGAATATAAGTATCAACTGCTTCCATTAATTCAAGAATCTTAGGCATCCAGTTAGCATCTAGGTTTAATCCACCTAATGCAGAACCACGGATTACCGGAGTGTTGTCACCATCATATTCATAGAATGATAATAACTCACGAATTTCCATTTCAACTAGGTCTAACAATTCAGGATCGTCAACCATGTCAACTTTATTCATGAAAACAACAATTTTAGGTACAC
>JBJOND010000105.1:0-6007 GCA_046052065.1 Bacteroidota bacterium
TAACACATAAAAGTTTTATAGAAGAACGCGTAGAAGTATGCTTAAAGCAAGCAGCTCTTTGGGACGAAGTAAAAGATAAACTTAAAAAGTCTGCAATGGCTTTATCTGGAGGTCAGCAGCAACGTTTATGCATTGCAAGAGCACTAGCCATTGAACCTTCTGTATTATTGATGGATGAGCCTGCTTCAGCCTTAGACCCTATCTCTACAGCTAAAATTGAAGAGTTGATTTATGATTTAAAAAATCTTTACACAATCATTATCGTTACTCATAATATGCAACAAGCTGGAAGGGTTAGCGATAGCACTGCATTCTTTTATTTAGGAGAGCTAGTAGAGTTTGATTCAACAAAAAAAATATTCACCAATCCAACCGATGTTAGAACACAAAACTACATCACTGGAAGATTTGGTTGATCATTAACAACACAACATTATGTCACATTTAAATATTGAATTACAAGACCTACGTTCTAACATTCTTGAAATGTTCGAACTTGTTCAAACCCAATTAACAAAATCGAAAGAGTCATTTTTACAACTTGACAAAGACTTAGCTCGTGAAGTAGTGATAAACGAAAAACGTGTTAACGGATTCGAATTAAAAATTGATCGTGATTGCGAAAATATTATTGCATTGTTTAATCCTGTTGCAATAGATTTGCGTTTTGTATTAGCATGTATGAAAATCAATTCTAATCTTGAAAGAATTGGAGATATTGCTGAAAGTGTTGCGAAGTTTGTAATGAATTTCAAGCTCGAGCCAGAGAAAGAATTACTTGAAACTTCGAGAGTAATTGAAATGTTCGATACGTGCATCGAAATCATGAATACGACAGCTCGTTCATTTGCTGAAGAAGATACTAAACTTGCGAGAAGCATTTTCAAACTAGATGAAACAGTTGATGAAATCAATATAGAAGCAAATGATAAAATCGCTGCATTTATTCGCACGCATGCAGATCGCATCAATCAAAGTTTATATACGATAAGCATGATTAGAAAATTAGAGCGCGTTGGCGACCAATGTAAAAATATTGCAGAAGAAACAATATTTTATATTGAAGCAAAAGTCTTAAAACATAAAAACAAGCAGGTTTAAAACTAAAAGCCCCGAAACTTTCGGGGCTTTTTTATGGCTCAAATTCTTTTTGAATGACTTCTAAAAATGAATGATGGATAGCAGCATTCGTTGCTAAAATTTCTCTTCCAAACAAATAATTTTCTTTCCCTGAAAAGTCAGTCACTTTCCCGCCTGCTTCTTTTAATATCACACATCCTGCTGCGATGTCCCATGCATTTAAACCATATTCATAAAATGCATCCATCCTACCCGCTGCCACATACACTAAGTCCATAGCTGCTGAACCAAGCCTTCTAAGCCCATGTGTATTTCGCATGCAATAATCAAACACTCGCATATATGACTCCATGCGAGAATAATTAGTATAAGGAAACCCCGTTGCAATCAATGAATGATTTAAACTATCAATCGAGGAGACAACAATTTTTTTGTCGTTACAATAAGCACCTCCATCCTTCCAAGCATAAAAACATTCGTCAGAATTCACTTCGTGAACAACACCTAACACAAGTTCATTTTTATACATTAATGCTACACTCACGCAATAGCAGTTTAATCCATGAATAAAATTAGTAGTGCCATCCAATGGGTCAATTATCCAACAATAATCTTTATCATGAATTGAAAGCGTATTTTCTTCTGTTATAAAACCTGCTTCAGGAATTAACAGCACTAATTTATCGACAAGAATTTTCTCGGCTGTTTTATCAACGTATGAAACTAAGTCGTTGGTTCCTTTATACTCTACTGCCGATTGATTAAAATTCGAACGTTCATTGCGAATAAAGACAACAGCATCATTTACTATTCCCTTAACTTCTTCACAAAAGGTGCTATTAACTAATTGCATTTCGTTTTTTGCTAAAAATGATCAAACCAGTTGTACCCAATAAAATTAAACAGGATGCAATGATTTCTGCTTGCGTCAAATTCATTCCCAAGAACATAAATTTATTGTTGACACGAATCTGTTCAATAGTAAATCGTTCGATTCCATTCAACAAAAGATAAAGTGAAAACACTGTTCCTGGCAACTTCATTTTCTTTCTTAATGACCATAAAACAAAAAACAACGCAATGCATATGATTGCTTCATACAATGGTGTTGGAAATACAGGCTGTGGTAAAATCATACAATGCCTTCCGAAGCATCCTTCCATTGGAACACCGCTACTAATCACGTTATTAGGATAACTATAAGACCAAAACCAATCAGGTAAAAAGCTCATCCATTCTGGCTTGGGAGCAAGATTAACAATTCCCCAATCGCCATCGCCCGACAACTGACAACCTAATCGACCAGTACCATAAGCCAACATAATTCCAGGTGCAGCCGCATCTGCAATATGCAATGGAGCAATCCCATATTTTTTTGTCATGTAGATGACTGCAATGGTACCGAAAATCAAACCGCCATACATCGTTAATCCGCTAAACGACAACAAAGCTTCAATGGGATTGGCCATTAATTCATCCCAGTTTTCTAAGTTGTGAAATAATTTAGCACCAATGATTCCTGATATTGCTGCGGTGAATGTAATATTCATTACCATTTGATGAGGCCATACATTTTCTTGTATAACTTTTACCTCAGGAAGCTTGTTTTTCTCTCCCTCACGGTAACGCATAAACGCCATAAGTCCTGCTACAACAATTCCACCAAAGAGATTACCTTTTGAGGAGAGCAATACACCTTGCGTATCTTCAACAAAAGTCGAGTAATTAAATAGTATAAAAATTAATTTAAATCCAATAATAAAACCTGTTAATGCAGAACTCAATATATCAGCAATAGAAGCTGGCTTTCCATGAACTGTTGTAACAACATGGTAATTCAACAATCCTTCTTTTTCTTTTCTGATTAACTCTAGTTTTAGCGTATAGGCTGCAAGAAAAAATGAAATAGCCAACATAAATCCAAATGTTTGAATTGGAAGCGGCAGATTCAATCCAAAAAAATCAAGCAAGAAATCGGATATAGTAGGATACATTCTTTAATTAGTTATCAATTCAACCTCTCCTACACATTCAGGAGTAATATTTTCTATTTTACAATGGACTATTTTATTAATCAAGTCGTTATTATAATTTGTTTTCACTCGAATATAATTATCAGTATATCCGTAAATAAAATCATTTTGTATTTCTGACTCAAACAAAACTGGTCTTTGCATCCCAATATTTTTCTCATAAAAAGCGCGCTGCTTTTTAATCGACAAATTTCTCAACGTTTTATTTCTCAACTTGCGAATCTCCATCGGAATCTTCCCGTCGTAATCTTTTGCTGGAGTGTTCTCTCTCTCCGAATAGGTGAATACATGCAGGTAAGTAATGTCAAGTTCTTTAAGAAAATCTACAGTCTCATTAAAGTGTTCATCTGTCTCTCCCGGAAAACCTACAATAACGTCTACACCTATGGAACAATTTGGAATTGAGGCACGGATTTTTTGCACCTTGTCCACATACAAATCACTAAGATAACGGCGACGCATTAACTTAAGCATAGTGTCAGATCCACTTTGTAATGGGATGTGAAAATGAGGCACAAACTTTTTTGACTTACTAATATGTTCAATTATATCATCAGTAAGCAAATTAGGCTCAATAGAAGAAATTCTAATTCGCTCCAATCCATCAATCTGATCGAGTGCTTTTACTAAATCAACAAAACGCTCAACCCTTTTTCCATTCGCATCTAATCCAAAATCACCAAGATTAATACCTGTCAATACAATCTCTTTAACACCTGACTTAATAATTTGCTCTGCCTGTGCAACTACATTCTGAACAGTATCACTTCTTGACTTTCCTCTCGCTAAAGGAATAGTACAAAATGTACAACTGTAATCACACCCATCCTGCACCTTCAAAAAAACACGAGTTCTATCATCGGAAGAATGAGAACTTACAAACGTTTCAATTTGATCAATTTCGCAAGAGATATAATCTCCTTTATCCTTTTTTTCAAGTGTATTTAGATAATCAAGTACATTAAACTTCTCTTGTGCTCCTAATACTAAATCAACACCTGTAATGTTCGCAATTTCTTGCGGCTTTAATTGAGCATAACAGCCAATGATAATAACTTTCCCATTTGAATTAGAAGCCATGGCTCTATTCACAATCGACTTACACTCTTTATCCGCATTTTCAGTAACAGAACAAGTATTAATAACATACACATCCGCAGGTCCTGGAAACGAAACCTTTTCCCATCCTGCGTCTTTAAATTGGCGGGCAATTGTTGACGTTTCAGAAAAATTCAACTTGCAACCGAGTGTATGAAATGAGACTTTATTCATGTGGTGCAAAAGTATAAAATTGCTGAATGTAACAGGAGTGAAACGATGCTCAGATTCCTTAGAATTCGCTAATCAACCTAAATTAATCAGATTTATTAGATTTGTGAGATGCGTTTAATAGCACTTTCATTATTCATTCTGATAATAGCGGGATGCCGCAACCCTAAGTCTACAACAAGTGATAAAACTGTTTTTCGATATAATGAGTCTTCTGGAGTCACCTCGTTAGATCCAGCATTCGCAAGCAATCAGGCGAACATCTGGGCTTGCAATCAGCTTTATAATGGTCTTGTCAGTTTAAATGACCACTTAATCCCTGAACCTAGTATCGCTAAGTCATGGACAATAAGCCCTGATGGCAAAACATACTCCTTCATTCTTCGCAGCGATGTTTATTTTCATTCAAATAAATCGTTAGGCAAGACCAGAAAAGTTGTCGCGAGTGATTTTGTGTATTCGTTTAATCGACTTATTGACCCTAAAGTAGCATCGCCGGGCGGCTGGATTTTTAACTTTATTGAACAAGATACCATTAAAAACACTTTAAACGTTCAAGCGATTAATGACACATTGCTTACCATTCAATTGAAAGAATCTTACCCTCCTTTCCTTGGATTGTTATCCTCCACCTACTGCTCCGTTGTACCTCATGAAGCTGTTGAGTTTTATGGCAAAGACTTCAGAAAAAATCCGGTAGGGACAGGCCCATTCAAGTTCTTCAAATGGTTTGAACGATCTGCTTTGGTATTTCATAAAAATGAAAGCTATTTCGAAAAAGACGTTAATGGAAATCAACTACCTTATTTAGATGCCGTAATGATCTCCTTCATTCCTGACAAGCAAAGCGCTTTTATGGAATTCTTAAAAGGGAAACTTGACTTAATCAGCGGACTTGACGCATCCTATAAAGATGATTTATTAAATAAGAATGGATCGATTAAATCAAAGTATAAAGATAAATTCAAAGTACTTACATCTGCTTATCTAAATACCGAGTATTTAGGATTTGCTCTTGAATTAAATGAGCAAACGACTAATAATCCATTAAACGATATTAGAATTAGAAAAGCGATTAATTATGCTTTCGACAGAGATAAAATGATTCGTTACCTGAGAAACAATATGGCAACTCCAGGAATTGCTGGATTTGTGCCGAATGGATCACCAGGATTTAACACCCCTTCAAATTACGGATATTACTATAATCCTGATAAAGCAAAGACGCTTTTAAAAGAAGCTGGTTATCCTAACGGAGAAGGATTACCGACAATTACAATGAGCACAACAAATTCATATCAAGATTTATGTGAATTTATACAAGGACAATTGGCAGAAATTGGTATTAAGGTAAAAGTAGAAGTCAACCAAGCCGCTCAACATCGACAAATGGTTAGCAAACATCAATTATCGTGGTTCAGAGGTTCGTGGATTGCAGATTATGCTGACCCCGAAAACTATTTGTCGCTGTTTTATAGTAAAAACAAATCGCCTAATGGACCAAACTACACCCACTTCGATAACAAACTATATGATGCAGAATATGAAGCAGCAATGCGCATACAAAACGACAGTCTCAGATCAATAAAATACCATCAATTAGACTCTATAATTATGTCGGAGGC
>JBJOND010000106.1:0-5997 GCA_046052065.1 Bacteroidota bacterium
CTTTCAATGAATCTTCATCATAAGCATAATTCAATAAATAACTCGCACAAATTAAATCGTATTGCTTATCGAAAGTAATTGCAGCAACATCACAACAAACATAGGTTAATGATAATGGTTTTGCTTTTTCTAATTCCTCTGCTAAAGCAATCATGCCAGCGGATAAATCAACACCCACAACAGACGCTGCTCCTCTTAATTTAAACTGACGAGTGTAAAACCCTTCACCACAAGCTAAATCTAAAACATCTTTTCCGTGTAAGTCGCCAATTAAATTAAAGTAAGTATAAGCCTCTATATGTTTTCTCCAAGGCATTAATTTTGAAGCCTGATATTCTTGTGCAATTGCATCGTATTCTGTTGCCATATTTATTTTTTAATCTTATTAAAAAAGACACCATATACAATTGCTGCCACAGCAAATCCTATAAACCACGAGTAATTATAAAGATGAATCAACCATTCGGGAAACGAATTATTTTGCACAATATGAATTGCTACAAGGAATCCAGGAACACTTGGCAATACACCAATTAAAAATGCAATAATTGCTAAATGATTAAATCCGCTGTTATATTGATAAACACCATCGTGACGATATAAATCATCAACTAAAAGTTGTTTCTTACGAATGACATAATAATCAACAATCATAATTCCTCCAATAGGTCCTAACAAACTAGAGTATGCAATTAACCAAGTGAAAATATAGCCTGAAGGATCTGCAATTAATTTCCAAGGAAAAATTAAAAGTCCGATGATACCCGTTATGTAACCACCTTTTTTAAAATCAATTTTTGATGGAGACAGATTAGAAAAGTCGTTGGCAGGACTAACAATATTGGCTGCAATATTAGTTGCAAGCGTCGATAATGAAATTGCAATCATCGCAATGCTAATCATCCATTTGTTTTCAAAGTTGGAAGCTAAGTCAATCGGATTCCAAATTACTTTTCCAAATATGATTGCTGTAGCAGATGTTACAATTACTCCAATAAATGCAAACAACGTCATTGAAGGTGCTAGTCCGATAGCCTGCCCAATTATATGCGCTCTTTGGCTCTTTGCATAGCGTGTAAAATCAGGAATGTTTAATGATAACGTAGCCCAGAATCCAACCATTCCTGTTAAGGCTGGAAAGAAGAATGCAAAAAATTCTGAGCTTGAATTAAACTTTGATGGCTGTGATAAAATGGGACCTAAACCATGAACATCTTTTATCGCCCAATACAAAAGTGCTATTGCGGCAATAGGTAACACAAATGCTTTAAAAACCAATAATTTTCTTATGCTTTCAACACCTTTGTGTACAACGTACATATTTAGCAACCAGAATAAAATAAAAGTTATTGCAGGACCGGTTTCAAGCATCCAAGAAGCTGGAAAAACAGAAGGCAATGAATCGAGTGATGGAATCCATAGTCGCAACATTTGATACAAGGCAAACCCTCCTATCCATGTTTGAATTCCGAACCAACCACAAGCAACAATTGCTCTTAATAATGCTGGAATATTTGCACCCAAAACTCCAAAGCTTGCACGTGCTAAAACAGGAAAAGGAATTCCATATTTCGCTCCTGCATGTCCGTTTAAAATCATTGGCACTAACACGATGGTATTACCTAAAAATACAGTAAGAACAGCTTGCCACCAATTCATACCTCCTTCAATCAACGAACTCGCTAACATATAAGTTGGAATGCATAAGCTCATACTAATCCACAATGCAGTATAATTCCATATACCCCATGTGCGTTTTTCGGCCGCCACTGGAGCTAGGTCTTCACTTGTAAGTATTGATTGATTTTGTTTGCCCTGCATCTTATGATATTTACAATCACAAGATATAGAATTGAATAGTGATAAATTTTAAATGAGGAATAAGAAATGAATTAAATATTAACAAAGCCTAAACGTAAATTGGTATACATAAACAGGTGTGGGTTTAAACCCACACCTGTTTATGGTGTTGTTATTTATTTTTAATTTATTGTTTTTCCGGGCTGAACAGGTGCAGGTTTAAACCTGCACCTGCTTAATGTAATTTTATTTATCGCAAACCAATCGATGATGATCTTTTTGGTTTTTAATGTAATTATAAATTTTATTTAAATCGCGTTCCGAAACAGCGAAAGCTGCATAGCCACGTTGCCAAATAAAATAATCATCGATAACATTAGATTGATTAATAAAAAACGAACTGCTCCCTTTAACATGTTTAATTGTATCTGCAATCGATTTCGTTTTATTCATCAAAAACAAACAATGGATGTGATCTTGAGCTCCATTTACAATTTTCGGAATACATCCCAATTCATAAAATTGTTTTGAAATAAATTTATAAAGCTGCATTTCAAAACTACTATCAATTAAACGCATTCGGTTTTTTGTTGACCAAACAGCATGAACCCAAACCTGGCTATTCGATTTTGTCATGAATCAAAAATAAATTAATCAAAAAACAATTAATTCTTTTTTTTGATTTGTTAATAAATTTTCATTCCATATACAGCGTAGGGTTTAAACCCTATGCTGTAAAAACACATCTGATTATATCCCTTCCAACACCTTCCTAACGCCATCCGTAGCCGTAGAACGCACGAGTGTAAAATCATTGGCTCCGTAGGGCAATTCTGATTTAGGGTCGATTAAAAATTTCTGTTTTGCTTTGCTTGCATAATGAACTAAGCCTGCTGCGGGATATACTTGTAAAGATGTTCCTACAACTAAAAAAACATCTGCTTGTTCAACTACTTCAATGGCCTTGTCCATCATTGGCACTTGTTCTCCAAACCAAACTATATGCGGACGTAATTGAAATCCTTTTTCGCAATGGTCGCCCCATTTTAATTCCCAATCTTGAAGTGTATAAATTAATTCAGGATGCACCGTGCTACGAACTTTCATTAACTCACCATGCAAATGAATTACATTCGTAGATCCTGCTCGTTCGTGTAAATCATCTACGTTTTGCGTAACAACTGTGACTTTATATTTGCTCTCTAATTCAGCAATAGCTATGTGTGCATCATTAGGAGAACATTCCAATAATTGTTTTCTGCGTTCATTGTAAAATCTTAATACTAACTCAGGATTAGCATGAAATGCTTCAGGCGTTGCGACCTCTTCAATTGCATGATTTTCCCATAAACCATCGGCATCGCGAAATGTTTTTAATCCGCTTTCGGCACTTATGCCAGCTCCAGTAAATACAACTATATGTTTCATTAAATTATTTTCCAATCATCTTCAAAATGAAATCCTCGTAATAGATCACCAATAGGCATTCGCTTTTTACCAGGCAACTGCGCTTCTAATACATTTACAAAACCATCGGCTCCACTTATTTTTAAAAATGATTTTCCATCGGTCACTAATTGATGCGTGAGGAAAACTCCGGCTTCTTCTTTTGTTGATTTAAAAATTTTCATTGCAAAAATAGAATCATCCGTTCTTTGCATTTCTACAAATGCACCAGGATATGGAGATAATCCGCGGATATGATTATGTATTTCTGAAATTGTTTTTGAAAAATCTAATTTGCAATCCTCTTTAAAAATCTTAGGAGCATGTTTTAATTCATCCGTAGATTTAAAAAACATTTCCTGAGGCATTGCCTTTATTCCGCCTTGCTCAATTTGTTGAACAGTTTTTAATACCAAGTCCGCTCCTATTTGCATCATTCGATCATGCAATTCACCTGCAGAATCATTCTCACCGATTGGAACCTCTTCGCGAAAGATTATACTTCCCGTATCTATTTCTTGCTGTAAAAAGAAGGTAGTCAATCCTGTTTTTGCTTCGCCATTCATGACTGCGCGATTGATTGGTGCCGCACCTCTATATTGCGGCAATAAAGATCCGTGTAAATTAAATGTCCCTAATGGCGGCATCGACCATAACACTTCCGGCATCATGCGAAATGCAACTACAATTTGAAGATCGGCTTGTAGTGACTTTACCTCATCTAAAAACGATTGAGCTTTTAATTTTTCAGGTTGTAATACTTTTAAATCTTTTGAAAGTGCATATTCTTTCACTGCAGAAAATGTCAGTTGTTGACCACGCCCTGCTGGCTTATCAGTAGCTGTTACAACTGCAACAACATCATAACCTTTCTCCACTAAAATATTTAAAGAAGGAACTGCAAATTCAGGAGTTCCATAATAGATAATTCTCATTTTTTTAAATAAACAATTTCACTTACTTTAATTAATGGTCCGCCCATACATGCAGACACGCCCCCTTTCATAAAGCTAAACTTCACTCCTATTTTTAATCCGCTTACTCTTACTGAATCAGGTAAAGTTATTGGCTCATAGATCTTGTTATTATCATCAGCTAATAAAAACTGACAACCATCTACTTTTCGTTTATCCAACACCGTTACAATAGAATAACCTTGCTTGGTAAAATCGGACTCTAAACTTTTCGTCGACTTACATCCAATGCATAAGAATGGAAGTACAAAAGCAATTAATATTTTATTCATTTGTATAGGCAATTTGATTCATTTTTAATTTCCATTTACCACTATAAAGATAAGTAAAACAAAAAAACCCCATTAACAACCAATAGAGAATTTCCACCATCCACATACTAGATGCAGAAGATTTCCATACAAATGAGCAGATAAAAATATAAATCAGGTAAATTGAAATATTTACTATTTCGAGATTCATTGCCACATTAGTAGCGCCAGTACCAGAAAGTGCACTTAATAATATCATGCTCACTGAAAAAATAATCGTAGATATACATACAATCGGAAAATCGGAAATAGCTCCACTAATTAAAGATTCATCAGAAGTAGTTAATTGAAATAACCAATCTGGATAAACAATCACAATTGAAACAGTAAGCACACCTACAATTAAACTCATGAAAGAAATTCGCTTTATTAATGACATCACCTGATCGGATTTATTTTGTCCGATAAGATTCGACACCATGGTATTGGCCGCCTGTGAGAATCCCCAAATAGGTGTCATGAGCACCATATAAATGCTACGAAGTACATTAGAAATAGCTAACTCGTGTGAGCCTAAACGACCTATCAAAACAAAGAATATAAACCAGGCCACCATTGAAATCAAATGTTGAAATACAATGGGAAGTGAAAGCATGGTAATTTGTTTCATCTGATGAATACTTACCGCCTTGAATTTAAATAATCCGAAAGCTTTAAATTCTTTATGCCAAAATGTATAAACGATTGCATAAATCGCCGCAATCAATTCAGATAGTGAAGAAGCGAGTCCACTACCAGCCACACCTAAAGCAGGGGCGCCCCAATTACCTAGGGTAAACATGTAATTGAAAATAATATTTAAACCCATCATTAAAAAAGTAGAGTAACTTATTATGCGCGTGTAAGCGATTCCGGTATAAAATGAACGAAGTGCGGTTAACACCATCATAAACATCAAACTCCAACAGCGAGTTTCCAGATAATCGGAGCAATAAATGGCTACCTCTTTCTCACTTACAAACATGGAAACCATCCAAGGTAAAAAAGTATATAGCACCAAAATCATTATAGCGGATAACCCTACCGTTAGTAATAGTCCGTTATCAAATACTTTACTTACCTCTTCATTACGACCTTCTCCATTTCTTCTCGCAATTAAAATCTGAATTCCGGTTCCGAAGCCGAAGCCAATCATTACGCCAATGAAATAAAACAAACCACCCAAAGCAGAAGCGGCTAATTGTGGTTCTCCTAATCGAGCTACAAACGCAACATCAGTAAAATTTATCACTGCATTTGCGAGCGAGCCCAACATAATGGGAGAAGCTATTTGCCAAATAGTAAGATAATCTGATTTAATCTTCATTAACTGATAAAGAATAAATCATTTTATAATGTGGGATATTTGCTTCGTAAAATAATTCTCCAATAGGTTCAAATCCGTTGCGGGCATAAACATTCATCGCAGCCACTTGAGCATGGAGATAAATTAACTTTTCAAATGGAACCACATCTGACAATACTTG
>JBJOND010000107.1:0-5921 GCA_046052065.1 Bacteroidota bacterium
TAAGTATTTTTTCTGTGATGTGGTCGGAGCATTGTTCTTACAAAAACTCAATCGTTTGGCTTAAAACGCTTCCGAAAGATGGCCCTCATATGCTGGCGAAAGCAGGAGAAGAAAATGCTGGATTAGTAGCTATCGGAGATGGATTAGCTTGTGCATTTAAAATTGAATCGCATAATCACCCTTCAGCAATTGAGCCTTATCAAGGAGCAGCAACAGGAGTTGGTGGTATTAACCGTGATATTTTCACCATGGGAGCTCGTCCTATTGCACAGTTAAATTCATTACGATTTGGTAATCCGAATTTAGCGCGTACAAAGTGGCTAATGAAAGGAGTTGTAAAGGGAATTGGTAATTATGGCAATGCATTCGGAATTCCTACTGTAGGAGGTGAAGTGTTTTTTGATGATTCTTACAACGTAAATATTTTAGTTAATGCAATGTCGGTAGGACTAGTAAAAGAAGGCGAGACAGTTTCTGCCATCTCTTACGGTGCAGGCAACCCAGTTTATATTGTTGGTTCTTCAACTGGAAAAGACGGTATTCACGGAGCTACTTTCGCTTCGGGCGATTTACACGAAGATTCGCATGAAGATTTACCATCGGTGCAAGTGGGAGATCCATTCATGGAAAAATTATTATTGGAAGCTTCCTTAGAAATTATCAAGACAGGCGCCGTAGTTGGTATGCAAGATATGGGTGCAGCAGGTATTATCTGTTCTACTTCGGAAATGTCGGCGAAAGGAAAACATGGTATGATTATTCACTTGGAGAAATGTCCTACTCGTCAAAGCAATATGAAAGGTTGGGAAATTCTTTTAAGTGAGAGTCAGGAGCGAATGTTAGTAGTAGTAGAAAAAGGAAGAGAAGAAGAAGTAGAAGCAATTTTTAAGAAGTGGGATTTAAACTGTACGCAGATTGGTGAAGTAACAGAAGGTGACCATTTGAAATTTATGATGAATGGAGAATTACTTGCTGATGTACCTGCGGAAGCGTTGGTGCTTGGTGGTGGCGCTCCTATTTACGAGCGTGAATTTAATGAACCTGCTTACCTAGCAAAAAATAATGCATTCACGATTGATTCAATCAATGAGCCATCGGATATTCAACCAATCATCAATCATTTAGTAAGTCACCCGAATATTGCATCGAAGCGTTGGGTTACTACGCAGTATGACTCAATGGTTGGAACACTTAACATGACGACTAATGCTCCATCGGATGCTGCGATAGTTGATGTACGTGATACGAATAAAGCGCTAGCATTAACGGTAGATTGCAACTCACGCTATGTGTATGCACATGCAGAAGAAGGATGTAAAATTGCAGTTGCTGAAGCAGCGAGAAATATTGTTTGTGCAGGTGGACAACCATCAGCAGTAACAAATTGTTTGAACTTTGGTAATCCTTATAATCCTGAAGTGTACTGGCAATTTGTGCATGCTATTAAAGGGATGAGTGCAGCATGTCGCAGATTTGAAACACCAGTTACTGGAGGAAATGTAAGTTTCTATAATCAATCGAAATCAGAACAAGGAGAAGTGCCTGTATTCCCTACTCCAACAATTGGTATGGTTGGAATTATTCCTGATAAGCGCAAGCGCATGAGTTTAGATTTCAAAAATGCGGGTGATGCTATTTTCTTAATTGGAACATCACGCAATGATATCAACTCATCGGAGTATTTATATTCTTATTGCAACGTAAAAAATTCTCCTGCACCCTACATCGATTTAGATGAAGAGCTAGATGTGCAGAATGTAGTTAAATCGTTGATTGAAGAAAACCTGATTGAAAGTGCGCATGATGTTTCTGATGGTGGTTTGTTTATCACTCTGCTTGAATCAGCTATGCCTCGCGGATTAGGATTTAAGATTGAGTGCGATGAGGATATTCGTAAAGATGCCTTTTTATTTGGCGAATCTCAGAGTAGAATTGTTGTGAGCGTTAACGAAGAAAAGCTAGATGTATTTACTGCATTATTAGCAGAAACGAATGTTGACTTTATGAATCTTGGAGAAGTAACAGTTGGAGAAATTCATATTGATGATACAAACTTTGGTTCATCATCAGACTATGCTACAAAATACAATAATGCGATTGGCGATTTGATGAATCAAGAATAGTAGTTCTATTACGGCTATTTGCATTTTTAATTTGCTAATTATCTGTATTACCTTCCCATTTTTTTGTATTACCTAAATTAGATTTTAAAGTTACTAAACAAATTCTCCAGAAGTAGAATCCATCCTCTTTTTTCGAATTCGGATGAATACGCTTCTGGAGTTCCCTCAATCAGCTTGCTCCTTTCATTAGTATTTTTTTGCATTGGAATCTATTCACTTTCTTCGAATCCCCCTATTTATTATAATCATGAAGTGTTCCGACCGAAGATTGGATCTACTTCGTTGACCTCTTTCTTCGATTTCGGTTGGATACACTTCTGGAGTTCCCCAATTTAGATTTTATCATTTAGCAGAATTTTTACAGCGCTCTATTTTAAAAATGGCCGAATTGACATATGGATTAAATCACCTCTTAACAAACTTTCCAGTCAAGACTTCTTTATCAGTTTTCAATCTAACAACGTATAATCCATCTGCTACACCGACCAAACTCAAATTATTGGTATAATACTCTGAATCTAACATCCCTTGCTGCTGTTGAATTAATTGCCCATTAATATTATATAATTCAAATGCAAATTTTTTACCTCGTAACCCTTTAGCATTTACAAAAGCTACTTGCCAGTTTACATCATAGTAAACGGTTATGTTGTTTTTGTAGCCTACTGTTTCGATAATGCCTACTGTAAGACTATCACAGGGACTGCCCACTAATGGACCTAATTCATAGTTGGGGTTGTTAGGAAGACCGTAATAAGCTCTATGACCACCTAAATTGAAACTAAATGGTTGGAAATCACAGGCTGCACCAGCACTATCCGGATAATTAATAACAGATATATTTGAGTTAATTAAATTCCAAGTTGTATCACAATACAAATAATCAAATCCACAATCTAAAGAATTTCCTCTTGCACTTAAATAAATCTTGCCATCAGGCCCAGGCTGTAATAGGCCTAGCTCTTCATAGTTATTAGCAGGCAAACCAAGTAATGTATCAGCACTTAAAAAGAAATTGGTAGCATTTAAATCATATTGAACTAAATAGGATGTGTCACTACTAGTGCCATAAAGCAACGTTGATACATATAATTTACTATCATCCGGTGATACCGCCATGCTCCAGTAATTCCTGCGCCAAGTAGTAGCAAATGGAGCAATAACAATTTCGTTTGAGATAACACCAGTGCATCGATCAAAATCAAATCTTTCGATTAAACCTCCACCATTACACGCATAAAATTGATCACCAGATGAATTAAATTCAAGGCGTTGTAGTCCGCCATTTACATATGAATTACCAATATTCTGTTGATTATAAAGGGAAATTCCGCTTGCAGAAATAAGATATACGTAAAATGAATTTTTAGGAACGGTCGTACTCCATTCACGAATAATGACCCACCAATCACGTCCATTGCCATGTTTAATTGCGGTCATACAATCAGCAACGGTAAAACTTTGTAATTGCACATTCTTTTGAATAACGTAGCCATCTCCATTGTTTAAGCTTAAATCTAAAATATTATAAAAAAAACCTGTCGGCGAACTACTAGTTTCACCTGCTGTAAAAATATAAAACTGATTTAGATTTGCTGGATTTGGAACTATTACCATTTCGGAGTATAAAAGAGTAGATTTAAGACTATCACCATTTACTATTTTCTGATGGTTACTATTAATAATAAAACCCATGTTATATGTATACGGTGGTCCTAACGGCCTCCAAATTTCTTGATTAGGTGAACCTCCATAAAATAATAAATCACCCAAACTATCGCATATACTTGCGCAAGTGCCACGTGCTCTTAAAATACTTTCTCCTGGCACAGGATTAGATAAATTTTTGAAATTAATTCCTGCGCTGTCTCCAAAGGTCCAATAACGATCAGTAAATTGAGCATAGCTATTATAAGCACCAATACTCAATAAAAACAACATCCAAACTTTAAATTTATTCATGTTATTTAAGTATAATAACTTTCCAGTTCTTTGTTGAGCCTAAATTAGAACTTAAATTTACAAAATAAATCCCCAAGAAGTAGAATCCATCCTCTTTCTTCGATTTCGGTTGGATACACTTCTGGAGTTCCCCAATTTAGATTTTATCATTTAGCAGAATTTTTACAGCTCTCTATTTTAAAAATGGCCGAATTGACATATGGATTAAATCACCTCTTAACAAACTTTCCAGTCAAGACTTCTTTATCAGTTTTCAATCTAACAACGTATAATCCATCTGCTACACCGACCAAACTCAAATTATTGGTATAATACTCTGAATCTAACATCCCTTGCTGCTGTTGAATTAATTGCCCATTAATATTATATAATTCAAATGCAAATTTTTTACCCCTTAATCCTTTAGCATTTACAAAAGCCATTTGCCAGTTTACATCGTAGTAAACGGTTATGTTGTTTTTGTAGCCTACTGCTTCGTTAATACCTACGGTTAGGGTATCGCAAGGGCTGCCTATTAAGGGGCCTAATTCGTAATTTGGGTTGTTAGGAAGACCGTAATAAGCTCTATGACCACCTAAATTGAAACTAAAGGGTTGGAAATTACAGGCAGCACCAGCACTATCGGGATAATTAATAACAGAAATATTTGAATTAATTAAATTCCAAGTTGTATCACAATACAAATAATCAAAGCCACAATCTAAAGAATTTCCTCTTGCACTTAAATAAATCTTACCATCAGGCCCAGGCTGTAATAGGCCTAGCTCTTCATAATTATTAGCAGGCAAACCTAATAATGTATCAGCACTTGATAAGAAATTAGAAGCATTTAAATCGTATTGAACTAAATAGGATGTGTCGCTACTAGTACTTGCCAAAAAAGTTGAGACGTATAATTTACTATCATCTGGGGAGACAGCCATGCTCCAATAGTTCCTACGCCAAGTGGTAGCGTATGAAGCTAAAATTGTATCATTACTTAAATTACCTGTACATCTATCAAATTCAAAACGTTCAATGGAGCCAGCATTTGTACAACAGTATAATTTATCACCATTCGAATTAAATTCTAATCGTTGTAAACCACCTCCCGCAAAACTCAAACCAATATTTTGTTGATTGTAAAGGCTAATACCACCAGAGGAAACTAGATAAATATAAAACGAATTTGTAGAAATTGTGGAACTCCAATCACGAATAATAACCCACCAATCACGACCATTACCATGTTTTATTGCGGTCATACAATCAGCAACGGTAAAACTTTGTAATTGCACATTCTTTTGAATAACGTAGCCAAATCCACTGTTCAAACTTAAATCAAGAATATTATAAAAGAAACCAGTCGGAGAACCACTAATAACCCCAGCGGTAAAAACAAAGAATTGATTTAAGTTTGCTGGATTTGGGGTAATTAACATATCATTATACCAATAAGCACATTTTAGACTGTCTCCATTTGATATTTTTTGATGATTTTTATTTACTATAAATCCATAGTCATAGGTATAAGGTGGCCCAGATGGTCGCCAAATATCCTGATTAGGAGCTCCACCATAAAATAATAAATCACCCAAACTATCACAAATACTAACGCATGTGCCACGTGCTCTTAAAATACTTTCGCCAGGAACTGGATTTGTCAGAATTTTAAAGTTTATTCCAGCACTGTCGCCAAAAGTCCAATAGCGGTCAGTAAATTGAGCATTGCTATTATAAGCACCAATACTCAATAAAAACAACATCCAAACTTTAAATTTATTCATGTTATTTAAGTATAATAACTTTCCAGTTCTTTGTTGAGCCTAAATTAGAACTTAAATTTACAAAATAAAT
>JBJOND010000108.1:0-5889 GCA_046052065.1 Bacteroidota bacterium
CAAGTCTGCTTACCAATCCGAATAATGGAAGAATTGAAATTATTTCCTAAATTTGCAGTCCTAAAAGAACAGCAATGTTCTTGGGGCCTATAGCTCAGCTGGTTAGAGCATCTGACTCATAATCAGAGGGTCCCTGGTTCAAGTCCAGGTGGGCCCACTTGAAAATCAAGCAGTTATGAAGAGAAATCTCATAGCTGCTTTTTTATTTCGAAGCAATTTGCAAAAACATTAACTGTTACCTGCCAGCAACTCCAATAGTTTTGCATTCAGGAAGAAATTATCCCTGCCTACTTTGTGCTTGGTTAAGAAACCAGCCTTCACTAACGTATCTAGATAACGAATAGCTGTACTGCGGCTGATTTGCAAATCTTTTTGTAAAAACTCAATTTTTGTATACGGGTATTTAAATAGGTTATTCAACAAATCCTGGCTATATAGTTTAGAGTGATTACTGCGTATCTGCTGCTTATAATGCTGCATCAGTTCTTTAATGCTAGTAATTAATGTAACTGATCCTGCTGCAGTTTTTTCTATCCCATCCAGCATAAACAATATCCATTCTTCCCATTTGTCTTCTTCCCTTACCTCCTGTAACAGGCGATAGTAATCTGATTTATGTTTTATAATATACTTACTAAGGTATAATACCGGTAAATGAAGCAGACCTTTTTGTACGAGGTATAAAATATTTATGATCCGTCCAGTCCGTCCATTACCGTCATAAAAAGGATGTATACTTTCAAATTGATGATGAATGATTGCCATTTTAATCAAGGGATCTACCTCCATTATCGTATCATCATTAATGAACGTTTCTAAGTTATTCATTAACAATAAAATAGTATCAAAATCTTGAGGAGGTGTGTAAACCACTTTTCCGGTTTTATCATTCATCAGTTTTGTACCGGGGAGCTTGCGGAAACCAGCCCGATTCTGTTCCACCACTTCTTGGATTTGTAAAATATGATTGTTGGTTAGAAGTTGATGTTGCTTTACAAGTTGAAATCCTTTTTTTAGTGCAGCCGCATACTGGTGTACTTCTTTGGCTGCCGGACTCGCAAAAATGTTGCTCAATAAATTGCTCTGATATACTTCATCAAATGTGCTGATAATATTTTCAATAGCCGAACTTTCCTTGGCTTCCCTCAGGGTAAGTGTCTCGAGTAAAATAGATTGATTAGGAATACTGGTAATAATACCTTTCAGTTCAGCTAATGCACGATGAGCCTGAGCCAGTTTTTTTAGCACCGCTTTGGTTTCCAAATCCTGCTTTACAGGTAACGGTAAAAGGGACATAATTTGTCTTATTTGAATTGAATATAAGTCAAAAAACCCAATAATTGACTTATATATCTTGTATATGAGTCAAATTTCAAATGTTTAAATTCTTCATAAGGTTGGAATTCGTTGACGGAAAACTGAACTAATTTTCAATGTAAGCTCCCCTTTATTTTGGATCTATTTTGATATGGGGTTAGTCTCAGCCAGGTTTTATGATTCTAAGGGAAAACATGGGTGAATGGAGATGAAGGGATGGAGTAGTTAATTTTGTTTAATTGATATAAATAAGACCTAAGGAACTATTTTTAATGTATGAAACTATTAATAACAACCGCAATGGTCCTATTAGTCAAATCACAATTGTTTTTTGATTTTAATCACAAAACCAATATTTCTGATTGGAAAATAATTGATGATGTTGTTATGGGTGGTAAATCAAATGGTCAATTCAAGATTGACAGTGACGGCAATGGTGTGTTTTCGGGCGATGTATCACTGGAAAATAATGGTGGATTTTCTTCTGTAAGATACCAATTTGAAAAAATCAATACAACAAAAGATAGCAAAGTAATTATAAGACTTAAGGGTGACGGCAAAGTATATCAATTCAGGATCAAAAATAACCGCAATACTTACTATTCATATGTAACAAACTTTAAGACAACTGGAGATTGGGAAAATATCATTATTAATTTAAAGGATTTGTATCCATCATTCAGAGGGCAAACCATGAATATTCCAAACTTTACCGGAGAATCATTTGAAGAAATTGTGTTTTTAATCGGGAATAAAAAAAATGAATCTTTTGCTTTATTTTTGGACAGGATAGATATTGAATGATTAAATTGATTAGTTGTAATCTTGTTTTTGTAATTAGGTTTGCTAAGGATTTGTCAAGAAAGAATCTCTAAATAGACGTAGACAATTGTTTTTAGGGACATACAAACTATCGGTTATCTAAATTTGAAACATGTCAGATTTCTTAGTACTAGAAGTTTCACTTGACTACACCGATCCGGTGATATGGAGAAAGATAATTGTTCCAACCAGTTTCACCTTTAACCGACTTCACCATACGGTTCAACTAGCAATGGGATGGAACAACAGCCATCTCTTTGAGTTTAATTATGAAGATTTTTCTATTGGCATGATCTATACAGATCTAGATGACAATCCAAATATTGACGCAAGAGAAATCACCCTTCAAGAAGTAAACCTACAAATTGGAGATGAACTAAAATACACCTACGACTTTGGTGATAACTGGGAACACACCATTAAAGTTGTGGATAATGCTTATAGTAAACCAATTAATCATTTTCCTTACTGCATCACAGGTAAATTAAATTCACCACCAGATGATGTGGGTGGTACAAGAGGATTCTATCACTTTTTAGAGGTGATGAATAATTTCAAGCACAAAGAGTTTCGGAAGATCATAGTTTGGTATGGTGGATTTTTTGATCAACTAAAATATAGCACGGCAAAGATCAATACTAAATTCAAACGGTTCGAGAGGTATATGGAAAGGTTTGAGTAGTAATGTTCACTATTCGCAATAAGTAATCATTTATTAATTCATTATGCATGAGAGGTTCTGGGCCAGATTGTCAAAAAATACGGGTAAAAACAAGTGAATTATGAGAAATATAAATCTATTTCAATGTTGTATCCTAATGATTATCAATAAAAGGAAAGGTATAGAATAACACTGGAAACCCTCATAATCAGAGGGTCCCTGGTTCAAGTCCAGGTGGGCCCACTTGAAAATTAACCACTTATGCTACGTTTTATGAGTGGATTTTTCTTTTGAGCAAGGTTTGGGTTGTGTTTTTATGTTTTATATAGAAAATGGCAATGGGAGATGGTTTATTACTGGTATTTATAGATCAAACCTACGAAGCGTTCCAATTTCAATTATTGTATATAGACCCAATGAAAAAATACATAGCTTTAATCATAAAATTTAGCAACAATGTTAGGTACAATAATCTTTTTTAGCGTAATTCTGATCCTCGTTTTTTTAGGACTAGTAACTGTAAATCAAGGTACAATTGCCATTATTACAATGTTTGGCAAGTATCGAAGGATATTGCAGCCAGGATTGAGATTTAGGATTCCTTTGATTGAAACTATATTTCGAAGAGTAAGTATTCAAAACCAAAGCATAGAGCTGGAATTTCAGGCTGTTACTATTGACCAAGCGAATGTATACTTCAAGAGTATGTTGTTGTATTCTGTTCAAAACTCTGAAGAAGAAACCATGAAAAAGGTTGCTTTCAAATTTATTAGCAACAAAGATTTGATGCAGGCATTAGTAAGAACGGTTGAAGGAAGTATTAGAGCATATGTTGCAACAAAAAGACAAGCAGAGGTTTTGACAGCAAGAAGGGAAATTGTTGACTTTGTAAAAGAGCAGATTGATAATAGTTTGGAAGAATGGGGGTATCATTTACAAGATCTTCAAATTAACGACATCACTTTTGACCAAGTGGTCATGGAAAGCATGAGTAAGGTAGTTGCAAGTAATAATTTAAAAGCTGCTGCTGAAAATGAAGGACAGGCATTATTGATTACAAAAACCAAAGCCGCTGAAGCAGAAGGGAATTCAATCAAAATATCTGCACAAGCAGAGAAAGAAGCTGCTCAATTAAGAGGACAAGGAGTTGCTTTGTTTAGACAAGAGGTTGCTAAGGGTATGACTGAGGCAGCTGAAGAAATGAAACAAGCAAATTTGGATACAAACGTCATACTTTTCAGTATGTGGACTGAGGCTATCAAGAATTTTGCTGAATATGGTAAAGGTAATGTGATATTCTTAGATGGTAGTCCTGATGGGATGGATAAAACGATGAAACAAATGATGGCTTTAATTGCAAAAAAAGAAGAAGGCAAATAACAAATGCCAAGGGTATTCACTCATTTATGGATACCTCTCCGGATATTTACAGATTTATGATTATCAATCAATGTCTTACAATCCGGCCAGACATCCTTAAGATCAGAGGATTCTTTGTTGATCTCAGGTTAAGGCAGAATTAAACAAAGAAAAACTGTTCATTTTTTACTGATAAATTATTTTCTTTTTCCGCATATAATCAAACACCAAGGTCGCCAGGTAATGATATCCATCCTGATTGGGGTGAACACCATCCATGGTTGTCATCAATTGCGGTTTACCTTTGAACGGTTTTGTTAAATCAAGAAAGAATACATCTTCTTTTTTAGCGATCTCTTTAATTGTTTCCCGCAATTCCCATATTCTCGGTCTTCTGACCGCAAGATCATTTTTCCGCGCTTGTGTTAGTTCCTTCGTTTCAATCACCATGTCTAAAGGACTAGAAATAATTATCCGGCAATCAGGATTTATTTTTTTTATCTCAGCAATATAATCTGAATAATCTTTTTCAAATTCATTGATGTGTTCCCAGTTGAGTCTAGGTGCACCAACAGTTTCATTGGTTCCTGCTTCAATAACTACGATATCTGGAGGGAAATATTTTAAAGAATCAAGAATACGCCAAAGATTTGGTGTTCCAAATCTCAGCACTGTCGCACCTCCAATACCGAAATTTTTGATTTCATAATGGTGATATCCTTTTTCGGTAAGTAGCCCTGATAAAACAGCAGGGTATGATGCTGTTTCTGGATGCGTTAGTCTTGCACCAAAAGTAATGCTGTTCCCTATGCAGGCAATCCTTTTTTTGGCAACTTGTGCATTACTGTTGATGGAATTCAATAAGCACATCAAAGCAATTAGTAGTTGCCATAACATTGCTGGGATTACTTTCATTCTTCTATTTAAAATCATTGTCATTGGTTTTTTAAAACCTATCAAGATAGTTATTCTATCTCACGTTTCAGACATGATAAAATGCTATAACCTAATAATCAAAGCCATGGTGCCTGTGGTTTGGTATTTGCTCCTTTGCTCGTATTGAAAAATAGGATCTTTTGAAGTATAGTTTTTCAACTCAGCACGGCACAATACTTTGGTTGAGATTTGATGGTCGTAATTGATCGAGGCGCCAAAAGTTTGATAGCCATTGGGAGTTGAAGTGGAAATAATTGCCTGTTGTTGATCACTGTAAAATTCCAGTCTTCCTGCAATTTTACTTTTATCCGTCAAGTTGATTTTTGAAATAATTATTGGCGTATACCAAACAACACTTTTTGCATCCGGCGTTTTTTGCGTGCCAATATCAAATCCCATTATCAATGAAAGTTTAGCGGAAGCTTCATAGATGGCGTACAGATTATGATATATTCTTAATGCATTTCTGCTCTTTACTCTTATATTGCCAACAAAATTACTGTAATTGAGGGTCAGCTTATTTGTTGGTTTATAGTTGACCTGTAAACCAACACTGGGTTTTTCATCTCCTTTGGTGAATGCAATTTTCTGCCATCCGTTGAGCACATGAAATGCCACGTATAGATCCTGAGTTTTATTGGTGTAGTTGAACTTTATGCCAGACTCATAGTAAGGCGAGTTTTCCGCAAGTATACTCCTGGTCAAGTTCCAGCAATCACTTCCTATGGCACTTTCAAAACCAATATGTGATGGTATTACACCAGCATCTATCCAGAACTCATGTTTTTCAAATG
>JBJOND010000109.1:0-5643 GCA_046052065.1 Bacteroidota bacterium
TTAAATAATGAAATATCTTCTTTATCATCCTTCAAAGCCAGAGTATAAAGCAAAGGCAAATAATGGTCAGGTGATGGAATCGCTAATTGAAAGGCTTTTCCTTGATTAGCATAATTGATAAGCGCCTGATGATTTCCTTCTCTGATATATTGCTTCATTTTATCACTCGCTTCAAGTGCCCAATCGTAGGCATACGGACCCGCATTGAGTTTATCCCATGCTACCATTCCTAAATTGTGCACCATGTTTCCACTACCAATAATCAAAACGCCTTTAGAACGTAAACTGTTAAGTTGCTTTGCTAAATCGTAATGATATTGCGGACCTTTTGTATAATCTAAACTTAATTCAAGCACAGGTACATCGGCGTTAGGATAGAGATGCTTTATTACCGACCATGCACCATGATCTAATCCCCATCTATCATCTAATCCAACATTCACTCCTGTAATTTGATCTTTCACTTCTTTTGCTAACTCTGGAGAACCAGGTGCAGGATATTGTACATCAAATAATGCTTGTGGAAATCCTCCAAAATCATGAATGGTTTTAGGATGTTCCATCGCTGTTATAAATGTTCCATTTGTTTCCCAATGCGCCGAAACACAAATAATAGCTTTAGGCTTCGGAATACTAAGTGCGATATTTCTAAATCCTTTTACAAATTCGTTTTCTTCAATGGCATTCATCGGACTACCATGTCCTAGAAATAGCACAGGCATTTTAGGAGTTGAAACCGAAGGATCAATAATTTTATCAATAGCTTTTAAATTCATCACTGAATTAAATAGTGGAATAGCAGCAAGTGAAGTTAAAAACTCTTTTCTATTCATGATTATTCTTATTACCCGAAAGTAAAAATAATTGTTGAGTTTACCTTTATTTTCAAATTACTCTTCTGTATTCTTACTTTTCATGAGAATGCTATAAGCGCCTTTAATCACAAACTGTTTCTGCTCCGGACTAAAATTATTCTTAAACGTAATTTGTGTCTTCCCATTCTCACTATTTCCAGTTTCAATTTCTACCATTTCAAAGTTGTTTTTACTTTTTTCATAAAATACATAGTGCTTGCCCTCGAAGGTAACAATGCTTTCATCAGCAATAACAAAATCATTTTGACTCGATACTTCTATTTCTGCATTCATGTACATTCCAGGAATTAACGTCTTATCGTATGCATCAAAATGACAGTGAACTTCAACGCTGCGTGTTTCAGAAATATCTTTTCCAATTAGAATAATTTCGCAAGGATATTTTTTATCAGGTTGTGTATTCGTATACGCTAATAACTTTTGTCCAATTTGTAAATTATCAATATCCTTTTCAAAAATATCTAAAGCTAAGTGAATATCCTGTGGATTTACTAATTCAAATAATACATCTGTAGGACTAGCATATTTTCCAATATTTACATTTACTTTTGATACATAACCATCAATTGGGGAATGAATAGCAATTGATCTTGATATCGTATTTTCATTTAAGTTATCAGGACTAATTCCTATGAGCAATAATTTTTCACTCAACGACTTTACTAAAACTTTTTGAGAAGAGTAATTCATTGTTGCTTCTTGAAATACTTTATCGCTCGCAGCGGCACTTTTATTTAATGTCTCTTGTCGGCTATATTCATTTTGTAAGTAACTCAATTTCGCTTTGGCTGTAAGATATTCTTGTTGCAACGAGATGTATTGAGGATCTTCCATCACTGCAATACTTTCTCCTTTATTGATATGCATTCCTGGCAGTAATTTCGTGTATTTTAAATAGCCACCTAAAGGCGCTGAAATACTAACCATGTTTTGTGGAGGAACATCAATAACTCCGTTTACTTTCAATAAGCGAGCGATGGCTTGTTTTTCAATCGTTGCTACAGTTATCCCTGCATTTTTAACTTGTGCATCGGTTAATGCGACAGTTGTTTCGTTGCTTGCAGTTTCAGTTTCTGCTTTTTTAGTATCGCCACACGATATTAGGATTAGACAAACAACTATTGAGAGTATATAATTTTTCATGATGATTTTATTTTGATGTAAGGTAATTTAATTCGTTGATGCATAAATTAAGTTCATAAACAGCATCAGTATAATTAGTTTTTGTTTGAATAGCATGTTGCATAAGCATGGCCCACTCTAAATAATTGATTTCTCCTAACTCGAATTTTTTAGTAGCCTTATCAATCATTAAATTGTTATCCGTTAATAGGGCTGTTTGATAGTAATCTACTTTCTCATAAGTAGATTTATATCGTGCAATCGCATTTTCAATTTGTATAGATAATGCTTGCTTTTCATAATCATATTGTTCTTGATAAATCAACTCCTGAACTTTAGCAGCTCTTATTTTTGCTTGTTGAGTTTGGAAGAATAATGGTAATCCTATTCCAAATTGCAAGGAATTGAATCTTGTGCTACCATCGTATAAATTATTATCTGCTCCCGTTCCTCTAATCGTTGTTGAATAATAGCCAAAATTCAATTCAGGAAGCAGCAAATTTTTCTCCAACTTCGTTTTCGATTGGGCAATTTGCAACTGTTGTTTAAGCGTATTTAGCTGCGGATGATTTTCTATCGCTGATTTAATTTCTGCAAACACAATATTGTTAGTTACATCAGTATAATCTGGAATGTACTTTTCTTTTGTCTGAATAAGCAAATTAAATTTACCCAATAGCTCTGATTGTTTTAATTCAAGATCTTTTAGTTGAAATCCGATTTGACTTTTTTGTAGTTCAATATCTTTATACTGCACAAGATCTGTTTCGCCTGTTTCATAGCGTAATTTCGATTTTTGATTGACATTTGAAAATAAACTATCTGCTTCCTTTAAAAGTTGATGTTGTAAATCCAAGTAAACAAGTTGGTAATAGATATCGCTAATCTCTTTTTTGATGAACGCCTCTTTTAATTTAACCGTCGCTTTACTCTCTTCATAAATTGTTTTTTGAACTAATTTCTGCTTGGAGTAAACTGTTGGAAATTTAAACGATTGATTAATGGAAAAGGAATTATCATTATAAAAAGAATTGTACTGACCATATTGTCCGTTAATACTAGTATTTGCAATGTCGATACTACTACCAATTAATTTCTTATGATAAAAGGTCTGCAATGAAGCCGACTTTAATTCTGAATTATTTTGCAAAACAGAATCAATAGCTGCATTTAACTTTATACTTGTTTGCGCTTTTGTTTGTTCTGATGAAGTAATTAAAAAGAAGGATGTAATTAAAATCGCAATTACTGTTTTACTACTTGACTTTTTCGATTGCTGATTTTCGAATAACATATAAAGAATTGGTATAACAAATAAAGTAAGCAAGGTAGCAATTAATAATCCGCCGATAACTACAGTTGCTAGCGGACGTTGTACTTCTGCTCCTGCACCATGACTAAGTGCCATCGGTAAAAATCCAAGTGAAGCAACAAATGCTGTCATTAATACTGGACGTAATCGTTGCTTTGTACCTTGCATGACCACTTGCAATAAATCATCTGGATACTCATTCTTCAATCGATTAAATTCTGCTATCAATACAATTCCGTTTAATACTGCCACACCAAACAATGCAATGAATCCAACACCCGCACTGATACTAAATGGCATTCCACGAAGTGCTAAAAACAAAATACCGCCAATTGCAGATAATGGTATGGCTGAATAAATAATCAATCCGTGTTTAATAGAACTGAAGGCAAAGTAGAGGAAAACAAAAATCAATAATAATGATATCGGCACTGCTAATTTTAATCGATCTTGCGCTGCTTGTAAATTTTCAAAAGCTCCTCCGTATGAAATATAATATCCAGTAGGCAATTTAATTTTTGAAGCTGCTTGTTGTAAATCGCTCACAACCGATTTTACATCACGACCATTCACATTAAATCCAACAATAATTCTTCGCTTTGCATCATCGCGTTGAATCTGATTTACACTTTGCTTGATAGATACATCTGCTAATTGATAGAGCGGTACTTGTTTTCCATTAGGAGTTGGAATAAGTAAGTTCCGTACATCCTCAATTTGTTGTCGTTGTTCATTCGCAATTCGCACAACAAGGTCAAAACGTTTTTCGTCTTCATAAACTTGTCCGCAACTTTGTCCTGCAAACGAAATATTCACAACACGATTAACATCGCCAATGTTTAATCCATACGCTGCAATCGCACTACGATTATAACTTACAATCAATTGAGGTAAGCCATCAATAGGTTCTACATATAAATTTTCAGCTCCTTCAATTTTTGAAACTGTTTCGCCTAATAAGCGAGAATATTTTGATAGCGTATCTAAGTTCTCCCCAAATATTTTACATACCACATCTTGTTTAGCACCTGTCATCAATTCATTAAAGCGCATGGCAACAGGATATTGAAAGCTATACTGAACTCCAGGAATTACATTCAGCGCCTCACTCATTTTTTGCGAAAGCTCTTCCCATGTATCGGCGGATGTCCATTGTGATTTATCTTTCAAGATAATCATCATATCACTTGCTTCCATCGGCATTGGATCAGTTGGAATTTCTCCACTTCCTGTTTTTCCTACAACTTTTTCTATTTCAGGAAACTTTTCCATTAATACATGCGCTGATTGCATACAGGCCTCGCTCGAAGTACGGATATTGCTACCCGTTAGTACACGAGTTTCGACTGCAAAGTCGCCTTCAGGTAATTCAGGTATGAATTCGCCTCCTAATTTTGAGAAGACAAATAATGAAATCAATAATAAACCAAAGGAAACACCTAATGTAGCTTTTGGAAATTTTAAAATCTGCTGAAGCAAACGTTGTTGTTTAGCAATTAGAAAATCCATCATCTTGTCCGACCAGTTTTTCCCTTGATCAATTTTCTTACTTAAGAAAACAGTGCTCATCATTGGTATATACGTCAGCGATAAAATGAAGGCACCAAGTAATGCAAATGCTACCGTTTGCGCCATGGGCATAAACATCTTTCCTTCGATACCTTCTAAAGTAAATATTGGTAGGTACACAATTAGAATTATTATTTGTCCGAATACCGCACTGTTCATCATTTTGCCTGCCGATTTACCAACAGCATCATCCATTTCATCTTGCGTTACGCTGTTGACTCCTGCAAATTTTCTGTTGTGCATTAAACTATGCATTACTGCTTCTACAATAATTACTGCACCATCTACAATCAATCCGAAATCGAGTGCGCCTAAACTCATTAGATTGCCACTCACGCCAAAAATGTTCATCATGATAATCGCGAAGAGCATCGATAATGGAATTACAGAAGCAACTAAAAATCCTGCACGCACATTTCCAAGAAATAATACTAAAATGAAAATAACGATGAGTGCTCCTTCTAATAAGTTTTTAGTAACTGTCCCAATTGCACTGTCAACCATTTTAGTTCTATCTAAGAAAGGTTCAAGAATAACACCTTTAGGAAGCGTTAATTTAATTTGCTCGATTCGTGCTTTAACATCTTTGATTACATTGCTACTGTTTTCTCCCTTCAGCATCATTACAACAGCACCTGCTACTTCTCCTTCATCATTGTAAGTAATAGCGCCATATCGCGTTGCCTGTCCAATACGAACCTCAGCAATATCTTTTAAAAGAAGCGGAGTTCCATTCGGCAATGATTTAACAACAATCGATTTAAT
>JBJOND010000110.1:0-5085 GCA_046052065.1 Bacteroidota bacterium
TTTTGATAGCTTGCAGCATTTTCTTTTCAATGTTCTCTAATGCATTTATTGTTTTTTGTCGCTCTGCCTGAATGTATTTTTCTGTTGATGCATCAATTGAAATTGCTTTTACTGCTATCGCATCAAATACATTAGAAACTAAATCGATATTTTCCTTAACTGAAAAATCATCAGTTACTATTCTTTCTAAAACTAATTTGATGAGTGCTTGTTCATCTTGAAAAATCTCAACTTCATTAATTCCAGCCGATGATGTTTTCTTCAATAATTTTTCAGAAATAATTAAAGCATTATTTCTATTAATCAACATCGGATAAAAAACCTGATGATAATCGAACAACGATTTTAATTGTAACCAATAAGCTAATTCGCCAGCACCACCAACGTAAGCAATATTGGGTAATATTTTTTCCTGATACAAAGGACGTAAGACTACATTAGGACTAAATTTTTCAGGATATTTATCGAGCGTATCTAGCAAAACATCCTTCGAAAAAAACAAATCCGTATTCGCTACACCATAACCTCCATCTCTATTTTCAATGAAACGTTCACGCAAATTTTTATCCTTGTAAAACAAGTTTGTTTCTCTTGGAAAAACCTGCGGGCGAAATTTTTCGGCTAATCTCTCAGATGTTTCATTTACTTTTTGACGCGCTGTATGATTAAACAATTCATCACGCATAATTTCAGCAAATGCTTTTTTCAGTCGTGCATCATTCGCATCAATTACAACAACTCCAAACTCACCTAATATGGCATAGACCAATTTTCGCGTAGCAGATGCAAGTGTTAATCCTGTTTGATAACAATCAGAAAGTATTTTATTCAATTCAATTGCATTCGCTGATTCGCCATTTATCTTTTTTAATTCTTCAATTAATCCATTTAACGAATCAGTTGATAATTCACCACAAGCTCCTGCTACATTAGGATATTCCCATGATAGCCTATTATTAAAAACCTGTACACTTGCTATCTCTGCAAAATCGTGATCTTCGGATGCCATCCAAAAAACCGGAACAAACTTTTCATCCGCAAACTGCTGATTTAACTGTTTCGCAAGCTTAATCGTTGTGATGATTTTATAAATGAAAAACAAAGGTCCACCAGTAATTCCTAACTGGTGACCCGTCGTAATTGTAAATGCACTTTCAGATTTTAATGATTGAATCGTTTCAGCTAAACCATTTGAATGTAAAGAGTCTTTATTTTGCTCTAATAAAACATCCACAAGCAAATTCCTATCGATCGGAAATTTCTTTCGATCATTAATTGCCTGATTAAGATTATCGAATTTAGGCTCATACTGATAAAAGGATTTCAAAAAATCAGAACCCTTTAAATAATCATCTAACAGATTATTTTTCCAGTTACTGTTACTTAATGAAATCGAGTAATTGCGCATGCTTTATTTTATTAGCTCACCGAACAAATCAAATTCAGAAGCTGCTGTGATTTTCACATTCGCAAAATCACCAACACGTACATATGCATCAGAAGCATCAATCAATACTTCGTTATCTACTTCTGGTGAATCAAATTCTGTTCTTCCTATAAAGTGATTGTCCTCTTTTCTGTCAAACAACACTTTGAATTCCTTACCAACTTTTTGCTGATTTAATTCTGCCGAAATAGACTCTTGCGCTGCCATTACTGCTTGT
The DNA here is from genome assembly GCA_046052065.1 of Bacteroidota bacterium. Taxonomy (GTDB): domain Bacteria; phylum Bacteroidota; class Bacteroidia; order AKYH767-A; family OLB10; genus CAINEC01. Next base: position 1,665 of record JBJOND010000110.1, read on the forward strand.
GCTCTTTCAATTTTTATTTCTTGTGGAACATCATCTACTAACGAGTAAGCATGTGTATTTTCTTCATGCGAATAAGTGAAGATACCTAAACGGTCAAACTTCAAATCCTCCACAAATCGTAGCATATCCTCATGATCTTGCTCTGTTTCTCCTGGATATCCTGCAATCAACGTTGTGCGCAATGCGATACCAGGAACTTTTTCACGAATTGTATTTACTAGGTTATAGGTCTTTTCGCGGGTTGTTCCTCTACGCATCGACTTCAACATATTATCGCTCACATGTTGCAAAGGCATATCTAAATAATTACAGATATTACTAGTTGATTTCATCACATCCAACACATCCATAGGAAATCCTGCAGGAAAAGCATAATGCAAACGGATCCATTCAATGCCATCGACATCTGCAAAGCGTTGCATCAATTCAGCAAGCTTGCGTTCTTTATATAAATCGAGTCCGTAATAAGTAGAATCTTGTGCAATTAACAATAATTCCTTCGTTCCATTAGCAGCTAAATTTTTTGCCTCCTGAACCAACTCTTCCATTGGTTTAGAAATGTGGTTGCCGCGCATCAAAGGAATCGCGCAAAAGGAACATGGCCTATCGCAACCTTCTGCAATTTTCATATATGCAAAATGACGAGGTGTAGTTAATAAACGCTCACCTATTAATTCGTGCTTATAATCTGCTCCCAATGTTTTTAATAGCAAAGGCAAATCACGCGTACCAAAATAAGCATCAACGTTTGAAATTTCTTTCTCCAAATCTGGCTTATAGCGTTCTGACAAACACCCTGTAACAATTAGCTTTTCAATCTTACCAGCTTCCTTTTGTTTTGCAAAATGCAGGATGGTATCAATACTTTCTTGTTTAGCATTATCAATAAATCCGCAGGTATTAATAATTACAATAGCCGCATCTTGTTTAGTGCTCTCATGCGTCACATCAAATTGATTGGCTTTTAACTGACCCATTAATACTTCTGAATCGACCAGGTTTTTTGAGCATCCCAACGTTACAACATTAACCTTGTTTTGCTTTAGTGTTTTTGATTTCACAGTTCTTATTTTCTGAAGCAAATTTACCAAAACGTTTCATCTTGTAAGATGCAATAGACAATTCTTTATCCCCATTAATTACTAATAACATCTTATAAATTTCGAGATGCTTCAATAATTCTCAATTAGAGCATAATTTATCACCCCTTAAAAGAAGATTTTCACCCCTAAACATCAGGCATTAGGCAAATTTTCAGACGAGTTACTTACCCACTCTATAACTTGGAATTAAATCAAACATACATGAGAAAAACAATTTTTATCTTCTTATTCTTCGTTAGCTTTAAGTCAATTGCACAGATATCAGCTCCTAATGGGATTTTTTCTGGATGCAAGCCCGCCAATTTCACACTAATTGGTCCTGACGGATTTAGTCGTTACGAATGGAGCAATGGAGCCAAAACCAAGCAAATTGAATACTATATGCTAGGCTCTTCAGATGACTTATTAGATTCAGCAACGGTAGGATTAACATGTTATGATGCCAATAACTTGGCTTATCTACAGCAACCAGTAGTATTACGTACTTTTAAACAACCTTCTCTAATTTCTTCCTTTAATGGTCGATATAATTATACCTTCAACGACAGTATAAAATGTGATTTAGTTCTAACACATGGCAATGATTTGTTACAATATGTTTTCACATTTATTCAGACTGATGGACGAGGAAGGGGAATAAATACAGTATCAAAATACATTTCAAATACAAGGTGGTGTAAGTTAAGTAACGTGGCTCCGATGCTTAAATCTGGAAAGTTTTACTATGTAACTGTTCACGCAAAAATTAACAATGTAAATTATTGCAAGGGAAATTACAGCATCATTGGTATTGGAATTACACCAAACGGCCATGGCGACACAGATGGCAACGGGAATAACAACAACTCAAATAATGACTTAACAATCTCATCCAATCTAATTGAAATAAGTACATTCCCAAATCCTACTTATAAAGACTGTAAAATAGTAGTTGATAGCGACGACAAATCACCAATGGAAATTAGTATTTATAATATCGCGGGGCAATTAGTCTACCGACAAAATTTTGAAAGTTTTCCAATTTTTGAGGATGTTACAAGCATAGTAGATTATGCTGGATCCTATAAAGTAGTGGCTATTCAAAATGGCAATATAAAAATATCATCTATCGAACGCCTCTGATTATAGCACAAAACAAAAAAGCCCTGTATTAATTTCTACAGGGCTTTTTTTTTATTCGTTAAACAACGACTTTACAAATTCATTTCTGTTGAAGAGTTGAAGGTCCTCAATTTTTTCGCCTACGCCAATGTATTTTACTGGGACTTTAAACTGATCACTGATCCCTATCACCACACCACCCTTTGCTGTCCCGTCTAATTTTGTTAAAGCCAGGGCGTTTACATCAGTAGCAGCAATAAATTGTCGGGCTTGCTCAATCGCATTTTGCCCTGTAGATGCATCCAATACCAATAAAATTTCGTGTGGTGCATCAGGAATAACTTTTTGCATGACCCTTCTAATTTTAGAAAGCTCATTCATAAGATTGATTTTATTATGAAGTCGACCTGCAGTATCAATAATACAAACATCTGCACCTTGTGCCTTAGCCGAACTAACTGCATCAAAAGCTACACTTGCAGGATCAGCGCCCATACCTTGTGATACAATAGGAACACCTACACGATTAGCCCATATTGTTAACTGGTCAACAGCAGCAGCTCTGAAAGTATCAGCAGCTCCGATAACAACATTTTTACCTGCCAGTTTAAACTGATTGGCAAGCTTACCAATAGTGGTTGTTTTACCAACTCCATTTACCCCAACCACCATAATAATATATGGCTTTGCTGGTAAATCTTTTAAAGAATTAAAATCACTCGACCCAGAAGATTTATTCTCTTCGAGTAAAAGGGCAATTTCTTCTTTTAGTATTTTATTTAATTCGTTAGACGAAGTGTATTTATCTCGAGCAACTCTATCTTGAATACGCTTAACTATTTTAAGCGTTGTTTCAACACCCACATCAGATGTTACTAAAATTTCTTCTAAATTATCGAGCACTTCATCGTCGATAGTTGACTTCCCTATTAACGTTTTTGTTAGTTTGGAAAAAAAACTATCACGTGTTTTTTCTAGTCCCTTGTCGAGAGACTCTTTCTTTTCACGATTAAAAAGTCCGAATAAACCCATCTTTTATAATGAAGATATAAATGTAATAAAAAAAGCTCCTTTCATAGAAAGAAGCTATTTTCAGAGGCAGGTTGATTGCCAGTTATTATTTTTCTTTCAAGAAATCTTTCACATGTTCGTTGTGAACGACTTCTGATTTGAAAGCGTAAGCTCCTGTTAATGGAGACTTCACCATCTTAATTACT
>JBJOND010000111.1:0-4960 GCA_046052065.1 Bacteroidota bacterium
GCGGGAGCAGTTATCGATTCTGATGGCGTTGAGCAGTTGCTAAAAATGGATGATATTTTTTATTTATCTGAAATGATGAATTATCCAGGAGTGTTATTCGATGATGAAGAAGTAGTACGCAAAATAGAACTTGCAAAAAAATATAACAAGCCAATTGATGGACATGCGCCAGGTCTTAGAGGTGAGCAAGCAAAAAAATATATCTCTGCAGGAATAACAACAGATCACGAATGTTTTACTTACGAAGAAGCATTGGAAAAAATTCAACTTGGAATGAAAATTCTTATTCGTGAGGGATCCGCAGCGCGAAACTTTGAAGCATTACATCCACTGATTGCAAAACATCCTGAACAGTTAATGTTTTGTTGTGATGATAAACATCCTGATGAGTTATTACTATTTCATATTGACGAACATGTTCGTAAATCCGTAGCGTTAGGATACAATCTTTTTGATGTTCTTTCGATTGCATGTATTCATCCGGTTCAGCATTACAATATGAAAATTGGTACACTAAGAGTTGGAGATAAAGCCGATTTTATTTCCGTTAATAATTTGAAAGATTTCAATGTATTAAAAACAGTTATTAATGGTGAAGAAGTATTTGATGGTTCAGAGGTAAGGCTTAAAAAAATTAGTCATGAAACACCAAATCAGTTTATCAAAAATAAAATCAATTCAGACGTTTTTAAAATAAAAGCTGAAGGTGATGTTATTAATGTAATCAATGCGTTAGACGGACAATTAATTACTAAATCATCCATCGAAAAAGCAACAAGTACAAATGGATACTTAGAAAGCAATATTGAAAATGATGTTTTAAAAATAGCTGTAGTTAATCGCTATAATCAGGCTCCCGTTTCATGTGCTTTCATAAAAAACTTCGGAATAAAAGAAGGCGCAATTGCTTCGAGTGTTGCGCACGATTCGCATAATATTATTGTAATTGGCGTTGATGATGAAGCGATGTGTAATGCAGCTAATTTAATTATTGAATGTGGTGGTGGACTAAGCCTAGTAAGCAACGATTCAGAAATGGTGATTGGATTAAATGTTGCTGGATTAATGAGTGATGCAGATGCCGAAACGATAGGTAAACAATATTCAGCAATTGATGCAGCTGCTAAAAAAATGGGAAGTACTTTAAAAGCTCCCTATATGCTTTTATCATTTATGGCGTTGTTAGTAATTCCTGAATTGAAATTAAGTGATAAGGGACTTTTTGACGGTGGAAGTTTTAAATTTACTCCTCTTAACATAAATTAACTGGCAATGAAAAAAATATCGATTTTACTAGTTTTAATCCTATTTACACTTGCACTCCCGAGTTGTAAGTTATTTAAGAAGAATTGCCACTGCCCAAGCTTTGGCAAAGCACAGCCAGTGGAGCATAAAAAACCATGTTGAGAAAAATCACTTGGTCGTAACCTACTGAAATAAAGCAATATCAAAAAAAGTTGACCCCTTTATTTGTTTCATTGCTGATGTAAATAGTATCTTAGCATTCTGTTAGAATGATTCTAAATAAGCAAATGACCACCACCGCTAAAAAACTATCTCAACTTAAGAAAGGAGATAAGTGCATTGTAGATTCCTACAAGGATGAAAGCATGCAACAAAAGATGTTGGATATGGGTTGCTTGCCAGGAGAGATTATCACCATTGATCGCTTTGCTCCGTTAGGATGCCCGATTGCCATAAGTGTTGCAGGAACGATGTTATGCATCCGTAAGGATGAAGCAGAAAACATCTTAGTAAAACAGGTTGATTAATTTTCGGGGGTTAGGGTGTGCAGGAATCAAATAAAAAAATCAAAGTCGCTTTAATAGGAAATCCTAATGTAGGAAAGAGTTCTCTTTTCAATTTACTTACAGGACTTCATCAAAAAATTGCCAATTTCCCAGGTGTTACCGTTGAGAAAAAAACGGGCTCAGCAACTATTTTTAATTCAACAACTGGTGAAGCGAATTATTTAGCAATTCTCGATTTACCAGGCACCTATAGTTTATATCCTACTTCACCTGACGAAAGAATTCCGTTTGAAGTATTATGTGATCCAAAAAACGAAGACCATCCAGACGTAGTAGTTATTCTTGCTGATGGAACTAATTTAAAGCGTAGTTTATTTCTTGCATCTCAGGTAATCGATTTAAAGATTCCAACGGTACTTGCTTTAAACATGATGGACTTAGTTCAATCGCAGGGAATAAAAATAAAGCCCGACGAATTAGAGCGACGATTAGGAATTCGTGTTTGTCCGATTATAGCTCGTAAAGGTGTTGGTATTGAAGAGTTAAAGCAAGCTTTGATAAATGACATTCCTGTTCCTATTACCGATGTTTATGATACAACACTGATAAAACCATCTATCTTAGGTGGAATAAGAAAAGAACTTCAGCTGAAAAGTAATTATGCAGCTTTACAAATTGCTAATCATATCAACACACTTGATCAATTTAATTTATCATCTGAACAAATAAAAAAATTACAAAAGTTTTTTGAGGGAGTTGAATATGATGGTAATAAAATTCAATCGTTTGAATCATTAGAACGTTATAAAGCTATTCAACAGATAATTGATAGTTGCGTCAATGTTGCTGATCAAAAGAAAGTATCCTTCAGTACTCGCATCGATCGATTACTAGTTCATCGTGTATGGGGATATGTAATTTTCCTTTGTATTTTATTTATAATTTTTCAATCGATTTTTTCTATTGCAGAATTTCCGATGAACTTTATTGATGAAACGTTTACCGGTTTTATTGATCTAGTAAGTAATTTACTTCCTAAAGGCGTATTGAACGATTTAATAGTAAATGGTATACTTGCTGGTATTGGTGGTATAATCATATTTGTGCCGCAGATAGCGATGCTATTTATGTTCATTGCGATACTTGAAGACACGGGGTATATGGCACGCGTTAGTTTCTTAATGGATAAACTGATGCGCAACTTCGGATTAAACGGAAGATCCGTAATTCCTTTAATGAGTGGAGTTGCTTGTGCTGTTCCTGCTATTATGTCGACAAGAACTATCAGCTCATGGAAAGAACGCATGGTAACTATTTTAGTTACTCCATTAATGAGTTGTTCAGCACGCTTACCTGTTTACACCTTGCTTATTTCGTTAATCATTCCTTCAACTTATATTGGTGTATTTAATTTACAAGGAATGGTGTTAATGTCGCTTTACTTAATTGGATTCATTGCTGCACTAGTTGCATCGGTTGTAATCAGTGGATTAATCAAAACAAAACAAAAGAGTTATTTCATCATGGAAATTCCTGTTTATCGGATGCCACGCTGGTCGAACATTGGTTATTCCATTCTTGAAAAAGTAAAAATATTTTTAATTGATGCGGGTAAAATTATTATTGCTATCAGCATAGTATTATGGTTTTTATCATCTCGCGGTCCAGGAGATAAATATGAAAAAGTAAATCAGCAGATTGAACAGATGTCCGACGGTGCTGAAAACACAGAAAAGAAATTGTTATTAGAATCGCAGCGATTAGAATATTCATACGCCGGACAGTTAGGTCATTTACTCGAACCAGTTATTAAGCCACTTGGCTTCGACTGGAAGATTGGCATAGCACTCGTGACATCATTTGCAGCGAGAGAAGTGTTTGTTGGCACCATGACAACTATTTATAGTGTGGGTAACGACGAAAACTTAACAGTAAAAGAAAAAATGCGCATTGAAAAAGATGTTGTAACAGGTCAACCTCGATACACCGTTGCCGTTGGTTGGTCGCTGATGTTATTTTATGCGTTTGCAATGCAATGCATGAGTACACTCGCAGTGGTAAAACGTGAAACTGGAAGTTGGAAATGGCCAGTTATTCAGTTTGTTTATTTATCTGCTATGGCTTATTTCACTTCATTAATTGTTTATCAACTATTAAAATAATGGTTACCGAAGATCAACTTCGAATAGCTTTATTAAAATATGTTCCAGAAAATGCAGTTGCTACTTGCGTTGAATGGATAAGGAAATATAAAATCAGTGTTCGCATTAAACACACGCGCGCAACTAAGAACGGTGATTATCGTCCCCCCTACAACGGAACCAACCACACCATTACAATTAACCACGATTTAAACCCATACGCTTTTTTAATCACCTTTACGCATGAAGTAGCACACCTTACCTGCTTTCTTAAACATGGTAATCGCGTGATGCCTCATGGTCAGGAATGGAAAGATGAATTCCGACAATTGCTTATACCCTTTATAAGAGATGAAATATTTCCATTGAATTTAAAAGAGGCTTTGATTGGATACATTAAAAATCCAGCAGCATCTAGTTGCAGTGATGTTACTCTAATGAAATCGCTTAAAACATTTGATAACAGAAACGATGGTTGGATACATGTTGAAGACATTCCATTAAATTCAAAGTTTGAAATTAAAAACGGACAGCAATTTATCAGAGGGGAATTAAGAAGAAAAAACTACAATTGCCTTGATGCTAATACAGGACTTTTATATTTTGTCCCGCCGCATATGGATGCAAAGATCATTGATTAGCTAAAAGGAAGCTCAGGCATTCCTTTATACTTGTCGTACAATAAATGAACAATACCATCCGACAAACCCACTTGTGGAACAAATACTTGGTCTATTTCTGCCGTTTTCAAAGCAGTTAATAAAACCTTCGTAGCAGGAATTATTACATCGGCTCTATCAGGATTTAGTCCTAGCTTAAGAATTCTTTCTTCCAACGAAAATTCTTTCAAAAAATCATAAATCTCTTTAATCTTTTCTGTAGAAAGTGGCTTATGTTCTTTTCGATCAGCCATTTTAAAAAGCTTATTGATGTTCCCTCCTGAGCCAATGGCTGTAAGTGGGTGATAAGCTGAAGTATTATCGCGTATCCATTCTTTAAAAATGCTCCACGTTTCTTTTTTTACCTGATCGTGAAGCAAACGAATCGTACCAATATTAAATGATTGCG
>JBJOND010000112.1:0-4916 GCA_046052065.1 Bacteroidota bacterium
TTATTTAGACAGAGCAACAAAAGACAATGCCCAAATTAAATATGTTTTTGAAACGCATTTTCATGCAGACTTCGTTTCAGGTCATTTAGACTTAGCCAAGGCTTCAGGTGCTTCAATTGTTTTCGGACCGAATGCAACACCAAGTTTTGAAACTATAATTGCAAACGATCGCCAAGTATTCAGATTAGGTGATGTTACCATTACAGTTTTACATACTCCGGGTCATACGATGGAGTCGACATGCTATTTGTTGACCGATAAAGATGGAACGAAGAAAGCTGTTTTTACAGGAGATACTTTATTTATTGGAGATGTTGGTCGCCCTGACTTAGCTCAAAAAAGTGATATTACGCAAGAAGATTTAGCAGGATTTTTATTTGATTCGTTGCGTACTAAATTAATGACATTACCTGATGATATAATTGTTTATCCTGCACATGGTGCTGGTTCTGCTTGCGGGAAGAATATGAGCAAGGAAACGTTTGATACATTGGCGCATCAAAAAGCAACGAATTATGCTTTACGTGCAGATATGACAAAGGAAGAATTCATTAAAGAAGTAACAGACGGATTAATGCCTCCTCCAGGATATTTCCCATTAAACGTGAAGATGAATAAAATGGGTTATGACAGCATTACGGATGTTATCAAGCGTGGTACAACAGCTCTTAGTCCGGCAGCATTTGAAGCAGCTGCGAACGAAACGGATGCTTTAATCTTGGATACTCGATCAGCTCAGGATTTTGCAAAAGGTTTTATTCCGAATGCTATTTTTATTGGGATTGACGGTGGCTTTGCTCCTTGGGTAGGTGCTTTAATTACTGATATCGAACAGAAGATATTAGTAGTTGCTGATGCTGGTCGTGAGCAAGAAGTAATTACACGTTTAGCTCGTGTAGGATACGATCACGCAATAGGATTTTTAGAGGGAGGAATGGATGCTTGGAAAAGCGCAGGTAAGGAATTAGACACGATTACATCGGTTACAGTGGAAGAAACAGCTGCTAAGTTGGCAGAAGGCAATACTGTTATTGATGTTCGTAAGCCAGGCGAATATAATTCGGAGCATATTGTTGATGTAGATAATATTCCGTTGGATTTTATTAATGAACAAATGGCATCTGTACCTAAAGATAAACCAGCTTATATTCATTGTGCAGGTGGATATCGTTCGATGATTTTTGTATCGATATTAAGAGCACGTGGCTATCAAAATTTAATTGATGTGCAGGGTGGTTTCGGATCCATTAAAAAATCAGGATTGTTTAGTTTGCAAGCAACGGCATGTAGTAGTTCTAAATAATTTATATTAATCATATTTCAAATCGCTTAGTGATTGCTAGGCGGTTTTTTTTGTGATTATAATATCGCCTCCAAATTTTCGTTATTATGACTACATATCAGAATCTGAAATTAAATTTATGAATAAACCATATTCAATTTACCTATTCTTAATAGCTTTTTTCATTCTTAGCTGTGATAATAGCAAAGTGAAAAAATATGAAACAGTATTAATAAAGCAAGACTCTTTGAAAACCGTTATGGTTGACAAACAGCTTCATGATAGTCTGTATTTTTTATGTGATAGTTTAGCATCAAATATCCAATCAAGTTTGGTGGAACTAAATAAAATGGACCGTATGAGTAAGAAAAAGGATTTTAATTCCACAGATGATTTTTATATGGATTATGAACTCTATACACAGAATGTGTATGGGTCCGCTGAAAAGATGAATAAAATGGATTCTATCTGTGAGGCTTCCGGCATTTTCATTTTTAATAATAAACTATTTGATTCTGCTGATGAGGCTTTATCGTTAATTGATTCAATCGAAAAAATAAATCCTAAGATGGATGATTTTCATAAGACAAGTTTGAAAAAAGAAAAGGACCGGTTAATAAGAATGAAAGAGGTCCGATTTGTTTTTAAAAATTAAGGATAGAAATTATTGCTCATAAAAAAACCGTGTAACACTTAGCTACACGGTTTTATATTTTAACACTATATGATCTTAGTGATCGTGATCGTGCATTCCTGGCGTGTGCGCATGACCGTGAGCTAATTCTTCTTCAGATGCTTCACGTACTTCAACAACTTGTCCATCGAATTGAAGCGTATGTCCTGCTAAAGGATGATTGAAGTCTAATAATACGGTATCATCATCAATAGAAAGGATCTTAGCCGCTAACTGGTTACCATCTCTGTCTAATAACGGAATTACATTACCAACACGTAAAATTTCCATGTCAACAACTCCGTCCACTTTGAACATGTCCATTCCAACACGAACCAATGCTTCGTCGTCAACTGGACCATAAGCGTTTTCAGAAGCAATAACGAATGAAAATTCGTCGCCGCTAACTTTACCACTTAAATTGTTTTCGAAATCAGGGATTAATTGTCCTGAACCGAATAAAAATACTAATGGAAACTCTGTTCCTGTTTCTTCTACTAATTCGAAATCTACTCCGTTTAAGCTGCTTTGCAGGCGATAGGTAACGGATACCACTTTTTGCTGTCCTATTTGCATTTTGTTAAAATTTTGTACGACAGATTTTTAGAGTTCATCAAAAAGGCTATCGCTGGGTTAATATGCCGCAAAGGTATGGTAAATTCCCTTATTATTTACCTTAGGCTATGATCTCTTTTCTCCATGAAGGCTCCATTGGCTGATAAACCCAAAACTGATTACAGTGTGTCAGACAGTCGGCCATACGAAAACTTCCTCGCTCTGTTTCGTAGTGTGTAGGCTGTTCGATTTTATTATGTCCTACTACCTGATGAAAAGGAGCAGCGGATACTTTCAATTCGCTAATATCTGCCCAAAATGGACCACCTACATCCAAGCCACCTCTTGCTTTACCAACGCTGTAAAGTTCTTTACAACCTTGCTCAAATAAATGGTTTAAATGCTCCGACAAACCTTTAGTGTTGTAGTCTGAGAAATCATGTCCGGACATTTGCATGAACTGCAACCACCTTGTCGTAATACCAGCGTGTACCCACAAATGCTCAAAGGCAAAATAAGAAAGTTGAAAGTGTTCTTCATATTGCTTGAAAAGACGTTGGTAGTCTAATGCATATTTCTCTTTGTAAATTCGTAATCTTTTCGAGGTATGCCAATGGTATTGCAAATCGTGATTGCCGACAAGTAAAACTACTTTATCAGGTTGATTCAGTTTTAAATCAATAATCTCTTCCAGATTTTTAAGTTCATCGAACTCTTCACGACCATCGACATAATCGCCCATGAAAATGACTTTGTCGTATTGCGTAAAATCAATCGATTTCCAGTTATCACGGCCATGTATATCCCCAATGGTAATCCACTTCATACCTTAAGCGTTATCATCTTTCCATTTCCATAGATGTCGACAGGCAATTGTGCGATACGGGCGCCATTGTTCCGCAACTTGAATCATCTGCTGATGTAATTGCTTTCCCTTACCATCTAATTGATATAACTTCTTCATCGCATTTTGAATTCCTAAATCATCAATTGGAAATACATCCGGGCGATTTAAAGAAAACATCAGAATCATTTCTACTGTCCATTTACCGACACCTTTGATTTGTGTTAAATGAGCAATTAAATCTTCATCCGACTTTCGATAAAGTTTTCGGTAATCCAGACCGTTAGTAATTGAAAAATGAGCAATGTTTTTTAAGTATCCAGCTTTTTGATAGGAGAGTCCGCAGTTTCTTAGTTGTTCATCATCGAGACGTAAAACAATCTCTGCTGCAGGATCATTGCCCGGAAATAAATTCAGAAATCGTTGGTAAATGGTAGCGGCAGCTTTAACAGATAACTGCTGACTAACAATTGCTCGAATTAACGATTGATAAAGATTTTTATTAGGTGAAAAGGTTAGGGCAGGAGTAGCTTTCAAAACTTCCTTCATCAACGCATCTTTTTTCAGATGCTTGTATGCTTTTATTAATTCTTCATCCTTCATAATCGCTAATATTCATTTTTATTCTCGATGATTTAGGATAATAATTATTCATACGACCTTGAATCAGCTTCATCCAGCCTAATGAAAGTCCTTCATACGTTGCTAAACACCAACCTTTGTAATCGCTATCGATCGTTATCGTTTCCCCTTTCAGATAATGTAGTGCTTTCTCTTTATCTATTTCGATTCGTTTAATTGAAGGGCTGACATGTATACTCAATGCTAAATCATGCGATGGGATTAGCAAATCACCTTTAATCGTTCCAAGATGTAAACCTGCTTGTCGAATACTTAGTTTCTTTTGGTACTGCTGAAAATACTTCCAGCTATTCAAAGAAAACGCATAAAGCTCTCCTTTATGTTCATAGGGAATAAAGTCGTTTGCGTTAGCTAAATATTCTGTTAGATGTTTTTTAAACTGCGTTGGCGGTTTGATTGTACTAGTTTTTGGTTCCGGCTTATTAGCTCCATTGTATTTTAAAATCGAACAATAAAATCCTTCTCCTTTAATTTTGTGTGGGTAAAACTGGTATCCATACTTAGTAGAAACAATTCCTTCAGGTAGATTTAGAACATCGACTTTTTCAAATTCATCATTCTTTAGAAGATGCTCAATTATCAAATCATTTTCGTAATCATTATAGGTACAAGAGGAATAAACTAAAAACCCATCTTCTTTCAAACAATTAGTAATCGCATCAATAATTTCTGTCTGACGAACACTACAATTTCGAACATTCTCTTCACTCCACTCAGTAATTGCATTTTTATCCTTGCGAAACATCCCTTCTCCACTGCAAGGTGCGTCGACTAAAACAATGTCGGCTGTAAGACCTGAAGTTACAAATTCATCCGCGTTAGCTTGTGTTACAATTGCATTAGCGCAGCCCCACTTAACAATGTTCTCACGCAATATCGAATTACGATTAGAGATAATTTCATTGCTGAATAAAGTACTA
>JBJOND010000113.1:0-4797 GCA_046052065.1 Bacteroidota bacterium
ATCTGCAGAGCGGGCAATATCACGCGATAAATTATCCGAAGAATAATATCCAGAAAAATAGGGCGGATTAGACACTATCAAATCAAATAATTGCTCCGAATGAAAATCTTGAATTTTCGAAAGAACAGGTTGAAGTCGATTATTCCATGGTGATGCATCAAAATTTATTTTCGCTTGTTCAAAAGCATTCGCTTCAGCATCTACTGCTATAATATTCGCATTCGATCGTTGTGCCAACATTAAGGCAATTAATCCAGTGCCTGTTCCAATGTCTAAGACTCGATTAGCATTATCCGTATTCGTCCATGCACCCAATAGAACGCCGTCCGTCCCTACTTTCATAGAGCATAAATCCTGTTGTACAGCAAACTGTTTGAAGTTGAAATGGGAGTTGGACATTTTTTATAAATTCAGATGTGGTGCAAATTGTCCCATATCGCAATAACGTGGACCAAAAATGCAATATTTGGTACATATCATCCAAACATGTCCGAAATATTGTTCTCAATTAATGCTTGAAAAAAAGTGAATAAAGTCAATTTCATTACACTAAATTGGACATTTTAATAAATCACTTGAAATTTTTATCGCTGTAATACAAGCACTTAAGCATTTTAACAGTACCTTGTATTGCATAGTACTATAAAAATAACTTATGTTTGCACCATCAAATAAAAAGCATGAGTAATCTCGAAAACACACAACAGCAAATGCGGAAAGGCGTCCTGGAGTTTTGCATACTCGGCATTATATCGCAGGGAGAAGTTTATCCATCTGATATTATCAGTAAGCTGAAAGACGCCAAACTAATCATCGTAGAAGGTACCCTCTACCCACTTTTAACCCGCTTAAAAAATCAAGGACTCCTAGCCTATAATTGGAAAGAGTCATCCAGCGGACCACCGCGGAAGTATTATTCGCTCACCCCGATTGGCGAAGAGTTCTTTAAGACATTAAATCAAACATGGAATGAATTGGCGCAAGCCGTTAACATGACAACTTCTAAATAACATGAAAAAAACAGTCACCGTAAATATTGGCGGCATCGTATTTCACATCGAAGAAACCGCATACGAACAATTACAAAGTTATTTGTCGAACATAAAAAGTTACTTCACGCTTTCTGACGGACGCGATGAAATTATTCAGGACATTGAAACGAGAATCGCAGAGATGTTTTCTGAAAAAATCTCGAACAGTAGAATGGTTGTTACCGATTCTGATGTAGAAGAAGTAATGAATCAACTAGGTAAACCATCAGAAGTTGCTGGTGCTGATGAACAATCATCTGAGAAAGAATCTACAACGCAAGAACGTGCTGAGAAAAAATTATTTCGTGATCCAGATGACAAAATAGTTGGTGGCGTTTGTAGTGGTGTTGCCCATTATTTCGGAATACAACCTCTATGGCTTCGTTTATTACTGGTATTTTCAATTATTTATTTTGGAGTAGGATTTTTACTTTATATCATACTGTGGATTGTCATTCCGAAAGCAAATAACGCCTCAGAGAAATTATCCATGAAAGGAAAGCCTATCAATCTGGATACAATCAAAGAAACGATTGAAGAAGATGTTAATGATTTAACGGAAAGAGTAAAAGGTAAAAAGCCTATGTTTCAAAAAGGAACCACACGTCTCGCAAGATTTGTTGAAGATGTAATTTCAGTTGTCCTGCAAATTCTAACGTTCATTGCTAAGTTTATTGGTGCCGTTATTTCAATCATCTTATTCATTTTACTATTTGGATTAATGATGGGCCTATTGGGAATAACTGGTGCATTAGGTGATGCTAACATACCTGTATTCCTGAGTAATTTTGTTTTATCATCTACACAAATGTTTATTGCGATAACAGGAATAGCATTGCTTATTGGCATCCCTCTATTACTCCTTTTATACAGAGCATTGCGCTACTTATTTAATATCCGAAAAGAGCCTAGCCAAGTAAGAACTACAGCTGGTATATTATGGATTATTGGATTTATTCTATTATCCTATATCACGATTTCAGTAAGTAAAAATTTTGGATCAAAACAAACTGCCATTGTGACGATGCCAATACAACAACCCAAAGGCGATACACTTTATCTAAACGATGTATTAATAAACGAAAACACTTCTGATATTTTTATTGGTGTAAGTGGAAACAACAATAATTTCAATATTGTTTCTAATCAGGATACAGCATCCTTAACATTAGTCGATTTAGATATTGTAAGAGCTGATGGAAATGAGTTTGAATTAGTGCAAGAGATTTCTTCACGTGGAAGCAGCAAGCAAGATGCACTTCTAGGAACAAAAGAACTTCAATATAAAATTAATCAAACAGACAGTTCTATTTCGCTATCTAACTATTACAGCATTTTACCAGGTAAAAAATTCCGCGGACAATCACTTCATTTAATCTTGAAAATCCCTAACGGTAAGTCTGTTTATTTAGGCAATGACCTCGAATTACTATTAAATGATATAAAAAACACCACTAACATGTACGATGGTGATATGACCGATAAAATTTGGACGATGACTGGTGGTGGACTAGAATGTTCAAGTTGTAATCCGAATTACAGCAGTGAAAAAAAGTCGAAAGAGGAAACCAAAATCCAGGTAAATGTGAATGGTAAAGAAATAAAAATTCAAGAAGATGGCGACTCCTCCAATGGTAAGAATGTAAATATTCAAATTGGGAAATAATAGCATCTATTACTACCGTTAGTTGTTGGAAGTAATTGACAATTAACGGTAGTTATTTAATTTAATATTCGTTGATTTCCTACTTGCTATTTTAAAAATCCTTTTTACTTTTATCCACATGAAATTCAACCTGAAAAAAGTCAACTTTAAAAAGCTAGTCCCTTACCTTAAAAACAGGTATTTTATGACAGCTTTTGTTTTTTTAATCTGGATGACTTTCTTCGATAAAAATGACATGTTTACTCTCTATAGTTACAGAAGTGAACTCGGCAAATTAAAAACTGATAAGGCTTACTACACGTCAGAGATAGAGAAAAACAAGGCTGATATGCAAGAACTAATGTCGGACCCCGAGCATCTTGAAAAATATGCGCGTGAACATTATCTTATGAAAAAAGATAACGAAGACATTTTTTTATTTGTTAATGACTCTACCAGCGAAGAAGTAAAATACGAGGAGTAATTACCCTCCTGTATATTCACCAAACACCCCTCGCATAACATCGCATACTTCTCCTAAGGTGGCATATGCCTCAACAGCATCCAAAATTTTAGGCATTACATTACTTCCATCAATAGCCGCTTTTTCAATAGCCTCTAAGGTTTCTTTCACACGTTCATTATCTCTGTTCGCTTTTACATGATTGATTTTATCAATCTGAATCTGACGAATGGTATCATCAACAGTAAATAGATTTTCAAATGGAGGCTCTTCAATGGTAAATTTATTGACACCAACAATTACTTTATCTCCAGATTCAATATCACGCTGATATTGATAAGCTGATGCAGCAATTTCTTTTTGAATATAACCCGCTTCAATTGCAGCTACAGCACCACCCATCTCATCAATCTTATGAATATACTCCCAAGCTTTTTCTTCTACTTCATTTGTTAAAGCCTCTACATAATGACTACCTCCCAATGGATCAACCGTCATAGTAGCACCACTTTCAAAAGCAACAATTTGCTGCGTACGTAATGCAATTCTTGCAGCTTCTTCAGTAGGTAAAGCAAGTGCTTCATCAAATCCATTTGTATGCAACGATTGTGTACCGCCTAAAACGGCAGCTAATGCCTGAACTGTAACACGAACAATATTATTTTGTGGCTGTTGCGCAGTTAATGTAGAACCTCCTGTTTGTGTATGAAAACGTAACATCATTGCACGTGGATCAGTTGCTCCTAATTCACTTGTAATCTGCGCCCACATCTTACGTGCCGCTCTAAACTTTGCTACTTCTTCAAATAAATTATTATGTGCATTAAAGAAGAACGATAATCGCTTAGCAAAAACATTAATGTCAAGTCCTTTATCGATGGCCGCTTGTAAATACGCTTTCCCATCTGCTAACGTAAATGCTAATTCCTGAACAGCATTAGCTCCCGCCTCACGAATATGGTATCCCGAAATTGAAATCGTATTCCACTTTGGCAATTCTTTACTGCAGTATTCAAAAATATCAGTAATGATGCGCATGCTTGGCTTTGGAGGATAAATATATGTACCTCTTGCAGCATACTCTTTTAAAATATCATTTTGTATTGTACCAGAAATATTTGCCAAGTTTGCACCTTGCTTTTTTGCTAACGCGATATACATACACAACAACACAGATGCAGACGCATTAATGGTCATGGATGTTGTGATTTTCTCCAATTCAATTCCTTTAAAAAGGATTTCCATATCGGCTAAGGAATCGATAGCAACACCAGCTTTTCCTACTTCACCGTCAGATAAATCGTGTGTAGAATCGTAACCAATTTGCGTTGGTAAATCAAATGCAACGGATAATCCCGTTGTACCCTGATTCAACAAGAAGTGATAGCGCTCATTACTTTCTTCTGCGGTACTAAATCCTGCATACTGGCGCATTGTCCATAATTTACCTCTATACATATCCGGTTGCACTCCGCGTGTGAAGGGAAATTTGCCAGCATCGTCACCACCATCTGCTTTGTAAATACGGTTGACTTCAATACCAGAATCGGTAGTTATTTTTTTTGTTGTATCGTTCGACATTGCTTAAAATAATTGTGCTACTTCTGATTTTAAAATAGCTAATGCTTTTTGTGTTGCGAAGTTTTCGCTTGCTAATA
>JBJOND010000114.1:0-4788 GCA_046052065.1 Bacteroidota bacterium
GTTAGTTGCTCTTCCTGAGCTATTTGTTGAAGTCGGTTATCGACGTCAAAGATGCCTCCTCAGAGCATCTGTTCTATCAGAAAGGTCTTTTAATTGCTCTATAATCATAATGGCGCAAAATTAGCCAATTAAGATGCACAAACATCAGCTGTTTGTTAAACTTTTGTATTATTTCAAAAAGAGAGGCCATCGTTTCGGATGGCCTCTGTAAATATTTTATCGGTTAACTTTAAATTCTACTCTTCGGTTTTTCGCTTTGTTTTCTTCCGAATCGTTTGCTACTAGCGGACGAGAATCGCCAAAGCCTTGAGCTGTTAATCGCTTCTCATCAATTCCTTTAGTCACTAAGTATTTTTTAATTGTATTTGCTCTACGTTGTGATAAATCCATATTCTTGCTAGCATCACCAGTATTGTCGGTATGCCCTTCAATTTCTATTGTGTAATTCGGATTTTTCTTCATCAGCTCAGCAACCTGATCTAATGCAACACTGTAATTGTTTTGAATAACATCTTTTCCTAATTCGAAATAAACATTATCTGCTTTTTCCATAATTGCTACCTGATCTTTTTCATACGGACAGCCTTTGTTTTCAATTGGACCAGCTACCTCAGGACATTGATCAATATTATCGGCAAGTTTATCTCCATCTTTATCAGGACAGCCTTTCATGCTGATATCTCCTTTCTCTGTCGGACATAAATCGTCGGCATCTGTTATTCCATCTCCATCTTGATCTGGGCAACCCTTCATAGCAATTACTCCAAATACATCCGGACATTTATCATCTGCATCTGTAATACCGTCTTTGTCTTTATCAGGACAACCTTGTGTTGCAGCTGTTCCCTTTACATCCGGACATTTATCAACGGCATCAAGAATTCCATCACCATCGCGATCAAGTGGACAGCCACTAGCATCTACTGCAGTTCCTTTCGGGGTTTTAGGGCATTTATCTTCTTTGTCTGGCACGCCATCTTTATCACTGTCTTTAAGTAATCCGAAGTTTTTTGTAACGCCAATGCTATGCATCAAATAAGAATCATTATCATTTCTTACTTCAAAGTCGCGGTTATCATGGTCAGAATATAAAACCGTTTCAGATAAATAAACATTCCATAACTCGTTTATTTGATAACGTACTCCAGCCCCAAATGGAAAGCAAAAGTCTGTTCCTTCAACGACTTCCTTGCCGCTTAATTTGTGAAACCCAATTCCTCCATGAGCATAAGGAGATAATACGTTCTTGTCTGTATTTAAAAGATACAACCGAACTTCTGCATTCCATGCAATTTGATTTGCTTTAAACCCTTTGCCTAAATTTTCTCTGTATCCAACAGAGCCAAATGAAAGGTTTGAAATAAAATCAACATTGGGCGTGATGTAATGACTGTAATTAAAACCAATATGCGCATAAGAAGCCTGGCCTTTGCCAAAGAATCCCTGTCCTAAGTCGCCGTTGTATTGGTTTAACCCAATAAATCCTCCAATTGCCTGAGGACGTTTAGCTGTTTGTGAAAACGCTAACATAGATGTTAGGGTCAAGAAACAAACGATTATTAATTTTTTCATCTTGTTTTTATTAATTGCGGGGAGCAAAGGTAAAATTGCCTTTGATATAATCCTCAAATTATGAGATAATATTCAAATTTCGTTGCTATTTTTTATTTGATGTCATTTGTTATAACTTTGCCTCACGTTCTTAATAATAACTATTCAACAAAGCAATTATCCAGAAAGGTGGAGGGACTGAGCCCTATGATACCTTGGCAACCCTTGCAAGAGAAGGTGCCAATTCCTGATTCAATTCATTTGAAAAAAGATAACTGCCGAAAGATTTCTAAATAAAAGTACATGTAAATCTCTTCCGGCTATCCTGAAGAGATTTTTTATTTTATAACCATTGATGAAAATGAGTAAGAGTATAGAAAGTGATTTAAAACAGCGTATCCTCGTTATTGACGGGGCTATGGGTACAATGATTCAGCGTTATAAGCTGGAAGAGGCTGATTACCGAGGTGAACGATTTGCTAATTGGGCAAGTGATGTTAAGGGAAATAATGAATTGCTGAATTTAACGCGTCCCGATATTATTAAAGCGATTCATTTGGAGTATTTGAACGCAGGTGCGGATATTATTGAAACTAATACTTTTTCAGCACAGGTAATTTCCATGGCAGATTATAACATGGAATCACTTTCTTACGAGTTAAATGTTGAAGCGGCAAAATTAGCCAGACAGGCAGTTGATGAATATTACACAGCTAACGGTAATGAATATACGAAGTATGTTGCCGGTGCTATTGGTCCAACAAATCGTACAGCCTCTATTTCTCCAGATGTGAATGATCCAGGTTATCGTGCTGTAACATTTGATATGCTCGTGGATGCTTATGCAGAGCAAGTAAAAGGATTGATAGAAGGTGGTGTTGACTTATTATTGATTGAAACAATTTTTGATACGCTGAATGCAAAGGCGGCATTATATGCTATTCAAATAGTGCAAGAAGAAGTAGGTGTTGATTTGCCAGTGATGATTTCAGGAACGATTACTGATGCAAGTGGTAGAACATTGAGTGGTCAAACTGTTGAAGCATTTTTAAATTCGCTTTCACATGTGAACTTATTAAGTATCGGATTGAATTGCGCATTAGGTGCAAAAGAGATGCGTCCTTATTTAAAAGAACTTTCTGATAAAGCACCATTCTTTATTTCTGCTTATCCAAATGCAGGATTGCCAAATCAGTTTGGTGGTTACGATGAAACTCCGCATGCAATGGGGCATCAGATAATCGATTTTCTCAATAGCGGATTCTTAAATATTGTTGGTGGTTGTTGTGGTACAACTCCAGATCATATTGCTGAAATTGCACGCATAGCATCAACTGTTAAGCCTCGTGTTCGTCCTGAGCGTGACCATTTATTACACTTGAGCGGATTAGAAGCAGTAACGTTACGTCCCGAAAGTAATTTCATGAATGTAGGTGAACGCACCAATGTAACAGGCAGTCGTAAGTTTGCTCGCTTAATTGCTGAAGAAAATTATGAAGAAGCATTATCTATCGCTCGCGATCAGGTAGAGGGAGGAGCGCAAGCAATTGATGTGAACATGGATGAAGGAATGCTCGATTCTGAGAAGGTAATGGTGAAGTTTTTAAATCTTATTGCAGCTGAGCCTGATATTTCAAAGCTTCCAATCATGATTGACTCTTCTAAATTTCATGTGATTGAAGCAGGTTTGAAATGTGTTCAAGGTAAGAGTATTGTCAATTCTATTTCTTTAAAAGAAGGAGAGGAAGCATTCATCCAACAAGCGAAAACTATTTTGCGTTATGGCGCAGCCGTAATAGTGATGGCTTTTGATGAAGTGGGTCAGGCAGACTCATATCAACGAAGAATAGAAATTTGTGAACGAGCATACCGTATTTTAGTCGATAAAGTAAAGTTCCCTCCTCAAGATATCATCTTTGATCCGAATATTTTTCCCGTTGCTACAGGAATGGAAGAGCATCGTCGTAATGCCCTCGACTTCTTTGAAGCTACTGCATGGATAAAAAAGAATTTACCTTATGCAAAGGTAAGTGGAGGTGTAAGTAATGTTTCGTTTTCTTTTAGAGGGAATGATCATGTTCGTGAAGCAATTCATGCCGCGTTCTTATTTCATGCAATTAAGAATGGTATGGATATGGGAATTGTAAATCCTGCTCAGTTGCAAGTGTATGATGATATTGATAAAGAACTTTTACAACGTGTAGAAGACGTATTGTTTGATAGAACAGATGATGCCACTGAAAACTTAATCAACCATGCTGAGCAAATTAAAGGAGCTGGTAAAAAGGTAGAACGAGAAGTGCTGTGGCGAAACGAAAGTTTAGAAGAGCGAATTAAATATTCATTGGTAAAAGGAGTAGTTGATTTTATCGATACTGATATGGAAGAAGCTCGTCTAAAGTATGATAAAGCCTTATATATAATTGAAGGTCCTTTGATGGACGGAATGAATGTAGTAGGTGATTTATTCGGCGAAGGGAAAATGTTTTTGCCTCAAGTAGTGAAGAGCGCCCGCGTAATGAAAAAGGCTGTTGCGTATTTATTACCGTATTTAGAAGCAGAAAAAACAAGTGCAAGTTCAAAGGCAGGAAAAATTTTAATGGCTACCGTGAAAGGCGATGTGCATGATATTGGAAAAAATATTGTGGGCGTTGTAATGGCTTGTAACAATTATGATGTGGTTGATATTGGTGTGATGGTTCCGTGTGATAAAATACTTGCAGCAGCAATCGAACATAATGTAGATGCAATTGGATTAAGCGGATTAATTACTCCTTCGTTGGATGAGATGGTTCACGTTGCAAAAGAGATGGAACGTGCAGGAATGAAAATTCCTTTAATGATAGGAGGTGCTACAACATCTAAAGTGCATACTGCTGTTAAAATTGCACCGCATTATAGCGGACCAGTAGTGCATGTGAATGATGCTTCGCGAAGCGTGCCTGTTTTAGGTTCTCTTTTATCAAACGATTTAAGAGAAAATTTTATGAAAGGTGTTTCTGATGATTATTCACGAATTAGAACACAACATGAAAATGCAAATAATCAAAACAAGTTTATTTCATTGCATGACGCACAACAAAACAAAGTGAAGATTGATTGGGACAAAAAGGTTGTTTTGGCTCCGAAGAATTTAGGAGTGCAGGTGTTAGAAAATTATCCGTTAGATAAATTAGTTCCTTATATCGATTGGACTCCTTTCTTCCATAGTTGGGAAATGAAAGGCTCTTATCCAAA
>JBJOND010000115.1:0-4774 GCA_046052065.1 Bacteroidota bacterium
ACATTAGCCGAGATACAAAACTTTAAAGGAAAATATCCGAAGCAATTATGGTATCTGTTCTTCTCCGAAATGTGGGAACGTTTTTGCTTTTATGGAATGCGTGGAATGCTTGCGGTATTTATTGTATCGCAATTAAAGATGGACGAAGGCACTGCTAATTTGCAGTATGGCGCCATTCAAGCCTTTGTGTATGCGTTTACTTTTATCGGCGGACTCTTTGCTGATAAAATATTAGGGTTTCGTAAATCACTTTTTTGGGGCGGATTATTAATGATTGCTGGAAGTTTGATTTTATCTCTTGGAATTAATGTAAACGAGTCGGTAGAAAGTAACCACTTTTGGTTTTTCCTTGGTACAAGTTTCACCATTATCGGAACAGGATTTTTCAAACCGAATATTTCAACGATGGTAGGTTCATTATATCATGAGAATGATTCACGCAGAGATGCTGGCTTCTCTTTGTTTTATGCAGGTATTAATGTCGGAGCTTTGCTTGGTGGATATGCTTGTATTGCTATCGCAAATTCATATTCGTGGAATTTAGCTTTTGGTTTAGCAGCGATTGTTATGACTATCAGTTTAGGGACTTTCATCTTCACACAAAAAAGTTTAGGTCCTATAGGATTATCGCCTTTAAACGAAGGTAAAGGAAATAGAATCGCAGAGTTTGCTGTTTATATTGGATCGTTAGTATTAATCCCAGTTATCATGATGATGGTGGCTAAAACGGAGTACACGGATTACTTCATGTACACCATCGGACCAGCTGCATTACTTTATATCCTTTTTGAATTAAGAAAATACTCGAAAGCAGAAGTCAATAAGTTAATTGCAGCATTGGTGTTCATCTTTTTCTCTATAGTATTCTGGGGTATTTACGAGCAAAGCGGAGGTTCGTTAGCGTTATTTGCGCGTGAGAATTTGCACGATACAATTTTAGGAATACACTTTGACCCGAATGGAATTAACAATTCAGCAAATGCGCTTTTTGTTATCATCTTCGCTCCTATTCTAGGTTTGATTTGGGTATGGATGAGCAAAAGAAATCTTGAACCGAATACGCTTATCAAATTCGGTTTGGGCTTTATCTTTTTAGCTGGTGGATTCTTTGTTTTTTATCAAACGAAATTTTTTGCTAATGCTAATGGTGTAACATCATTAGAAGTATTTACACTTGCTTACTTCGTGATTACCTTCGGAGAACTTTGTTTATCGCCAATCGGATTATCCATTATGACAAAACTATCTCCTCAGCCACTACAAGGAATGATGATGGGCATGTGGTTTTTAGCGAGTGCCTACGGACAATATGTAGCAGGTATTATTGGCGCGGGAATGTCAACACCTAATCCGAATGCATCCTTGATGGAAAAACTTAATGCTTACACAAATGGTTACGGACAACTAGCGTTGTATTCATTAGTTGCTGGAATAATCTTAATTGCAATATCACCAGCGGTAAAGAAACTAATGGGTGATGTTAAATAAATAGACTTTATTAATAAAAATTATTACATTGCATTATGAAAAATAAATTTATCGTTACTCTTTTTGCTTATTGCCTTTTCTCTGTGTTTTCAGGATGCAATGCACAATCATCAGAAACGAAATATGATCCTAACGGAATTCATTGGATGAGATTTGAAGAGGCTGTTAAAATGAATGATGGAAAACCCAAACGCATTTTTATTGATACTTATACAGAATGGTGTGGATGGTGCAAGAAAATGGATGCAGCTACGTTTAGTGATCCGGCAGTAGTAAAATACATGAATGAACATTTTTATTCAGTAAAGTTGGATGCAGAAACAAAGGATACGATTCTCTTCAGAGATAAAAGCTTTACATATGTAAAAGAATATAAGACCAATCAGATTGCAATCGATTTGATGCAAGGACAAATGAGCTATCCTACTTACTCGTTTTTAGATGGACAATATCAATTGCTTTATAATTTAAAAGGCTATCAGACCACCGAACAATTTCTTCCAATCTTGCAATACTTTGCCGAAGAGCAATATAAAAACAACATCAAGCTAGAAGAATTTGTGAGCAAAGTAAGCTCAGGAAATCAGAAATAAATATTCAGATTTAAAGCACCTCCATTATTATCATTATCGATTGAAAATAATGACGATTTTCCTGTGCCTGTTTTAATTTCTTCAACATCACCCCCGTTCCATTTTTCTCTTACTAACTCCCCGGCTTTACGCGTTTGTACTGCAGGCCCCCATCCAAATTCACCACTCACAGACATTTTAGGAGCAAAGAAATACTCGATGCCAATAAATCCACGTAATGAAAATTGAATCGTATTACCTGGCTTATAAAGTGTATTGCGGGTGACCTGATTTTCATTGCTCAATTCGTTGCCATAGGTATAGGTCGTTTTATCTGTTTTTACGCCGTATAAAATCTCACCACCATAAAAGGCTCTTACACGACCTTCTCCTCTCCACTTCTGCACTCCAAATCCTAGTGTAATGGCAGTTGTTTTCTGAATAGATTCATCAATCACTAACTCGTTCGGATTAGTACTTCCATTCTTGGCAACGGCTGTATCGTTCTTTAAGGACGAAAACCCTAATCGTACTTTCATTCGATACGCTAAATCATTTTCTTTCAGATACAATCCTGATAAAGTCATGGGATGACGTTCAGAAAATAAAAATTGAGGCGCTATTGAACTACTTCCATTAAATAAATTTCCTGTGAAATTGATAAATGGTACTGCATCAATATTTAACGCAAAATCGTTTTTAGCAGGTAAAATTGGCTTTCCTGATTTTGTTTTTAAAACATCTTGAGCATTTACCGAAACAGATAAAGCAAGTAAAGAACTAAGGAATATATTTTTCATGGGATTTAATTTAAATGGATAAGGTATTAGCAATCGAAAATAATTTTTCATCTAATGGATCATGGCTTTTAGTAGCCTGAACAAATGGGGTTAATGCGATAGCGTTATTACGAATCCCCACCATCACTTTTGTTTGACCAATCATTAATTGTTCAACAGCATGAACACCTAAACGAGCGGCAAGAATACGATCGAAGGCGCTTGGTTTACCTCCTCTTTGAATATGACCTAATACCGTTACTTTGGTTTCATAATCCTGAATATGTTCTTTCATTTTAGCAGCTATCGCTTGAGCACCTCCATTCTTTTCTCCTTCAGCAACAATAACGATAGTGCTCGACTTTTTATTCTGCTTAGCAGTATCTAACGTTTTAACTAAATCTTCTACACTCATTGCTTTCTCTGGCAACATCACCATTTCAGCACCGCCTGCAACAGCAGCCCATAATGCAATACATCCTGAATCGCGACCCATTACTTCAATCAAAAAACAACGATCGTGAGAAGCAGCAGTATCTTTAATTTTATCGACCGCATCGACAACAGTATTCAAGGCAGTATCAAAACCGAGTGTAAAATCAGTCCCTGCTAAATCATTGTCAATTGTTCCAGGTATACCTACAATTTTAATATCAGGATGTTCATTCGTAAAAACTTCTGCCCCTGAAAATGTTCCATCGCCACCTATTGCAACAATACAATTGATTTCATGCTTCTTTAAATTCTCATAGGCTTTATCACGACCTTCCTTTGTAAGAAACTCTTTACTGCGAGCTGCCTTTAAAATTGTTCCGCCGCGTTGCACAATGTTCGAAACAGAACGAGAGTCCATTGGTATAATTTCTCCGTCTATCATTCCTTGGTAGCCTCGCATGATTCCATATACCTGAATATTATTGGCAATTGCAGCGCGAGTAACAGCTCGTATACAAGCATTCATTCCGGGAGCATCGCCTCCTGATGTAAAAACAGCTATCCGATTCATACCTTGATTATTTGAATACGAATATAAAAGTAAAGCAAACAACTTTATCAATTTCATTAAATGAAATCGATAATTTTGCTGCATGACAGAACAAAATCCTTGGATTACAAAATCGACAGAGACCAAATACGAAAACCCTTGGATTCGCCTCGATGAATCGCAGGTGATTAATCCTGCTGGCAATGATGGTATCTACGGCGTAGTACATTTTAAGAATAGAGCTATGGCCATTATTCCGCTAGATGAAGAATACAACACCTGGATTGTAGGACAATTTAGATACACTACTAAAACGTATGAATGGGAAGTAATTGAAGGTGGTGTTTCAGAAGGAGAAGATTTATTAGAAGGTGCTAAACGTGAGCTCGAAGAGGAGGCAGGATTATTGGCAAACGAATGGACAATGATTATTGATGGATGTCAGTTATCTAATTCTGTCTCTGATGAAATCGGATATGCGTACGTTGCAAAAGGACTAACAATGACTGCAACAAATCCGGAGGAAACAGAACAACTACAAATTCGCAAATTACCCTTTGATGAATTAGTAGAGATGGTGATGAAAGGTGAGATTAAAGATCTGCTTTCGGTAGCATCGGTGCTAAAGGTGAAGGTGCTTTTAGAAATGAAATTGATTTAATGATTTGAAGATTTGTCCCGATAGATATCGAGATTGAGAATTAGTAGAGAAGTAGATTTGATGATTTTAAAACAAGCTCCCAACACCATGGGGGGACGAAAACCCACCGTATCCCGAGAATACCTCGGGACCGCGACAAAATTATTCATTCGAAAACTACTATGACCCGTCCTAAAAAAAGTTTACAGTTTAAATAATTAATCCTAGTATTAGTTTACAGTAGATTGTTAGTCCTGTAATTGGTTTACAAATGTATTTCTTTTTTGATAATAGTTCTTCCACAGTTTTT
>JBJOND010000116.1:0-4669 GCA_046052065.1 Bacteroidota bacterium
CCATAATTATGCGGATCTGTCTCGAATCCAACACCCATGTTAAAAGCATAATTCGCATCGATATGAAAGCCTCCCCAGCCATTTGCTTCGGTATGTGTTAGACCGTGATAGGCAATTGATATCGTTGAAGTATCTCCTGCACTCATAGGTGCATTTAAATTTATCTGTAGTAAAGTGTCATTATAAGTATAGGTCAATGACTGTCCATTTTGTTTAATACTATCAACGATAAATTGTTCAAGACTTAAATCGATTTGAGAGACATTAGTGCTATGAACTGTGAAAGTTACATAGGTAAGTGCCGTAATGTTTTTTGTAGTATGATTGATGTCTTTTAAATGAATTTCATAACGACAAACATCAGGATAGTTAGTTTGCGCATAGGAAGTATTAACAGATAGCAGGCTGATGATAAATAAAAATTTAAACAAACTGTTTTTCATTAGAGAAGGTAGTAGGATATTAAACTGATTAAAATGATTCCGATAAGATTTACCCACCAGCCAGTGATGGCCATTTCTTTTGTTTTGATATGTCCACTGCTAAATACAATCGTATTTGGTGCCGTAGCAACAGGCATCATAAATCCGAGCGAAGCCGCCAATGTGGCTGGGATTAATAATAACATTGGATGTAAATGCATCGCGTTTTGTAAAGCGATTAAAATGGGTAAGGCTAATTGTATACTTGCTACGTTGGATGCAAATTCGCTTATGATGGTAATAATTACACATACAATGAATAAAATCATTAACGGATGGACACCATTCAAGAAGTATAATTGCGAAGCGAGGTAAGTGCTTAGTCCGCTTTTCTCAAACCCTTTTGCTAATGCGAATCCACTTCCGAAGAGTAATAAGATATCAAAGGGTAATTTGGTTGTATCTTTCCATTCTAAAATACTTTTTCCTTTTTCAGAAGCTGGAAGTATAAATAATAGCAATGCACAAACAATGGCAACGGTACTATCTTGCATCTGCGTTGGATGTGGAAATAAATTGCACCATCCTTTAATGGTGAAGCTTCCTAAAGGAATATCAGCACGAGTAAACCACAACAAGGCTGTTGTGATAAAAATAAATCCAACCGTTTTTTCTTCACTTGAAAATCGTCCTAAATCCTGATAAGCTTTTCTAAAAATATCGATGTCAAAATTAATTTGCCTTTCTTGCTTCGAGATGTTTAATTTCAAAACCATCCATGTAGCCAGTAACAATAAAATAGAAATCGGGAATCCTACTTTAAACCAACTGATAAATGACAAATCATTTTGAAGGGGATATGCATCTTGGTATGCACGATAAAATATCATATTCGTGGGCGTTCCAACTAGTGTTGCCATTCCCCCAATAGTTGCTGCATAGGCTAAACCGATTAGCAAGGCAGAAGATAATTTTTGATGTTGTTGTTTATCGATGTAATGATGGTCGAGTTGATAAATTATTGCCATAACAGCGGATAATAACATCATGACTGTTGCGGTATTCGATATCCACATTGAAATAAAATAGGAGGTAAGCATTATGCCCAATAATAGTTGAGCAGGATTTTTACCTGTAATAGAAAGTATTTTTAATGCAACCCGCTTATGCAATCCCCATTTTTCAATAGCGAACGAAATAATAAATCCACCAATAAATAAAAATAAAATTGGATCCATGTATTGCGCTGCTGTTTCTTTAATATCGATGATTCCTAACGATGGTAATAGTACAAAGGGCAGGAGGGAAGTGATTGCAATATGCACAACTTCTGTAAACCACCAAAGTGCTATCCAGCATACGAGTCCGAGCATGGTCATCATTTCCGGATGACTACTATCAAATGCAGGAAGAGTGCTTATGATAACAAATAATAATGGACCAGCAAGTAAAAGTAAATTGCGTTTCAAATTCAGTGAGATTGATATTGCTAAAAATAATCAATTTAATTTGAAAACATGTCAATTTGAAGATTTGAAAGTTTGGTGATTACTATAAGAATTGATAAAGCGTGTTACGAATTAACGTAACACGCTTTTAAATGTGCTAGTTTGCTAATTGTGATTCGACAATTAGTGTTGCTGTTTTGAAGTTTATCGATTCAAAGTAATTACATTATCATAATTATTGACAGGATTTGTTTCGCGGCCGTAATAGGTCAATTTTAAATTTGTAGCAGTAAGCTGATTGATTGTTAACGTATCGCCCGAAAATAAAATCTTTGTATCATTAAGGAAGCTATAAGATAAGGTGTCATAATCGCCAGCAATACGTACATAGGCATAGTTGTCGGTTCGGAAATCCATATAGTCTCCAGGTGAACCATAGCTAATGATAGTATCTATTTGAGTAGTAGATGAACCTAAATATTGAATGTCATTTATACTAACTAAATTCCATTTGTGCTGTAATTTTTGTATTGTTGTTTGTGGCGTTGTTGTAGTTGTTTCTTCATCTTTGCTGCATGAGCTAAAAAATACAATTACAACTAATGCGATGATTAGAGATTTGTTCATTTAGTTTACTGTAAAGGATTATTAAATTATTTTTTTACTTAAGGCTCGAAAATAGTTATTTATTTACTGATGACAAATTGATTTTTGTAAAATATCAATCTTCTAAATAATTACAAAGTAAGAATTTATTAATTCAATCTTTACTGATAGATCCACATTAGCACTGGCTGATTGCTCGATTGAATTAGTGGGTCAATAATGCGAAAGCAATTATTAGATACAGCAGGACAACCCCATCCTTCAGGAGTTCCATTTGGATGTACTTCGTTATCTGGAATTGCTTCCCATGAATGAAAAACAATGGCTCTTCTTTGTGCATTACTGTTGGATGATTCAAGTCCGTGTAAAACATATTTTATATTAACTCCCCATTGACTATAACCTCGTTCTCCAATTTTATATTTGCCGAGAGAGGAGCAATGACTATTATCTGTATTACTAAAGACTGGTGATTCTTTTGTGTTATCCTCGTTCCAAGGGGTGTTACCACAGCCATGTGCGACTAAAAAACTATTGGTGATGGTGTCTCTTTCAAAATCCCATATCATCAATCTTTTTACACCAGAGTGTAAACTCATATCTATTAGAATGCAAAAGCTAGAATTATAATTCTTCGACTTGCAGAAGTCAAGGGCTTGCTTCGCTTTTGCTTTAGTTGATTCAATATTGATGGATGGTTTATGGAGGTCTTTGTTAATTGATGGTTGACTATTACATCCAAATAATGGTGTTGAGATTAATAAGTATAAGGTTTTGAATAGTTTCATTTTAATAATTTAATAATTAAAGAAAGATAAACGATAAAAAACCTTGAATTAGTATATTCTATTCTATTGCAGTTAACCAACAGACAGCATCTGTTTTATTGATTCATACGGCTCGTAAAAATATTGCTTATCATTAAAAGCAATGTAAAATACTAGCATTGCTAATGCACAGAGAATATGGATTAAGCTCATTACTAATATTGTTGCGGATGTCTGATTGGATTTGTTAATTCCATTTTCTTGTGGTAAAAGATTTAGGAAATTAGGGTTTAATTCCAACCATTTATGGATATCAATTAATCCTTCGATATAACCAAAAATAAATGATAGTGATAGTAGTATTCCAATTCTATCCATTGAATTGGTTATTGCATAAGTGATGAAAATGAATAGCCAAATTCGAAATAATATTCGGATAAATACTTTGATAAAGTCGATTGTGGTTGAACTAAAAAACTTGCGCATTAGAATATAGCAAATTATAGTTGAAGAAAAAATCAAATGAATATCGAAAAGTACACTCTTTAAATATTGATTATTAAAAAACAATAATGACCAAACGATCATTGCAATTAGATAGGTCGCGATTGTTTTGTAAAGCAATTTTTGATTCATTCTGCTCAATAGAATTGTGGTTAGTAGTTGCTAAGTTAATTTATTGGTGTAAATTATTAGGATTGTAAATAATATTTAATCCAATAACACAATCGTTCTACTGACAAGTATAGCCTCCATCGGCAGCAATCAAAGCTCCTGTCATAAAGCTACTCTTATCTGACAATAAAAACGCAACTACATTAGCAATTTCTTCAGGCTTTGCAATTCTTTTAATTGGCTGAGCTTCCTCCAACATTTTATAAATTGTATCCTTGCCAAGATTAGTTAAAGTATCAAATCCTTCAACAGCTTTTGTCAGAAGGGGTGTTTCGATTGTTCCAGGACAAATACAATTAATTCTTATGTTGTGGGGTGCATAGTCTATTGCAGTGCTTTTGGTAAATTGTCCAATTGCACCTTTTGTAAGTCCGTAAGCGGAACTATTTCCTTTTCCAATAAAAGACTGATCTGATCCTGTTAAAACAATAGAGCCCTTTTGTTGCTTTCTCATAATCGGTATAACTGCTTTTACGACGTAGAACATTCCTTTTAAATTAATCGATAAAATGTTTTCGAACTCCTCGATGGTCGTTTCTTCAATATTGCCAGACCTATGAATACCAGCATTGGCAAATAACAAGTCAATTTTTCCTTCTTTGCTATAAATATGCGCTATCGCATTTTGTACATCATTATAATTTCTAACATCACAATTAATGAAGTTTATATCTTCTGTATTGATTTCATTGATGTCTAAGTTATATACGATTGCTCCTTCTTTTTTAAGTCTTTCGCATGTTGCATTTCC
>JBJOND010000117.1:0-4647 GCA_046052065.1 Bacteroidota bacterium
CACATTTGCTATATTTGCACCTTAATTTACGATTATGGAGATTGCCAAAAATTATATTCCCAAAGAAGCTGAATCAAAGTGGTATACCTACTGGATGGAGAAAGGATATTTTCGTTCTGTTCCTGATAACCGTGAACCTTATACAATCGTCATCCCACCACCTAATGTAACGGGTGTTTTGCATATGGGACATATGTTGAACAATACTATTCAAGATGTATTGATTCGACGTGCGCGTATGCTCGGCAAAAATGCATGCTGGGTACCTGGAACAGATCACGCCTCTATTGCAACAGAAGCAAAAGTAGTGGCGATGTTGAAAGAGAAAGGCATCAACAAATCCGATTTATCACGCGAAGAATTTTTAAAGTATGCGTGGGAATGGAAGGAAAAATACGGCGGAATTATTCTTGAGCAATTAAAGAAGTTAGGTGCTTCTTGCGACTGGGACCGTACGCGCTTTACAATGGAAGATGATTTAAGTGAAGCAGTCATTGATGTATTCATCGATTTATTCAAGAAAGGATATATCTACCGTGGCACACGTATGGTTAATTGGGACCCTGCTGGATTAACAGCTGTGAGTGATGAAGAAGTTATCTACAAAGAAGTTCAATCGAAGTTATGTTATGTTCGTTATGTTTTAGTTGATGAAAACGAAGAATACAATAACGATGATGAAGCACAACGTCAGGCTAAATTTGACAAAGGCGAATTCATAACGATTGCGACTGTCCGCCCTGAAACTATTTTAGGTGATACTGCTGTTTGTGTTCACCCGGAAGATGAGCGTTACAAACATCTGAAAGGTAAGTTTGCTGTTATTCCAATGTGTAATCGTCGAGTGCCGATTATTTTTGACGATTATATTTTGATGGAGTTCGGAACAGGCTGCTTAAAGGTAACTCCTGCGCACGACATCAACGATTACAACTTAGGCATTAAGCATGGCTTATCAACGATTGATACGATTCAACCGAATGGTACGATGAGTCAAGCTGCAGGATTTTATATTGGTGAAGATCGCTTCATTGTTAGAAAGAAGATTGTGAAAGATCTTGATGCAATGGGTGCTGTAGTTAAGATTGAAGATTATACTAATAAAGTTGGATATAGCGAGCGTACCGATGCTGTGATTGAACCAAAGCTAAGTATGCAGTGGTTTGTGAAGATGAAAGAATTTTCGAAGCCAGCGTTGGATGCTGTAATGGACAATGATGTAAAATTAATTCCAGATAAGTTCATTAATACTTATCGCCATTGGATGGAGAATGTACACGATTGGTGTATCTCTCGTCAACTGTGGTGGGGACAGCGTATTCCTGCTTGGCATGATAACAAAGGGAATTATGTTGTTGCTAAAACAGCGGAAGAAGCAATTGACTCATTGAAAGAAAAAAATGCGGATGTAACAGTTGCGGATATCCGTCAAGATGAAGATGTGTTAGATACATGGTTCTCTTCATGGTTATGGCCTATTTCAGTTTTTGATGGATTTAAAAATCCTGATGGCGCAGATATCAACTACTACTACCCTACTAATGATTTAGTAACAGCTCCTGAGATTTTATTCTTCTGGGTTGCTCGTATGATTATGGCAGGTTATGAATATCGTGGTAAACGTCCATTTGAAAATGTTTACTTAACAGGAATTGTTCGTGACAAGCAAGGAAGAAAAATGAGTAAGTCATTAGGTAATTCTCCTGACCCATTAGAGTTAATTGAAAAGTTTGGTGCTGATGGTGTTCGTGCGGGAATGCTACTTTCGTCTCCTGCAGGAAACGATTTATTGTTTGATGAATCACTGTGCGAGCAAGGCAGAAACTTCTGGAATAAATTATGGAACGCTTTCCGTTTAGTGAAAGGATGGGAAGTAGATTCAAATCTTGCGCAACCTGATTATTGCAAAACTTCTATCGAGTGGTTCGAAAATAAATTCAATGCTTCATTGACAGAGATTAATGATCACTATGACAAATACAGAATGTCTGATGCTCTAATGGCTACCTACAAATTAGTATGGGATGACTTCTGTGCTTGGTATCTTGAATTAATTAAGCCTGCTTATCAATCACCAATTGACGCAACTACTTACACTGCAACAATTGGCTTCTTCGAAAACATCGTTCGCATTCTACATCCGTTTATGCCTTTCATATCAGAAGAAATCTGGCATTTAATAGGCGACAGAAAAGAAGGTGATGATTTGATTATAAACAAATGGCCGGAAGTGCAACCAGTAGATCAAAATATCATTAGTAATTTTGCTGTTGCTTCTACGATGATATCTGAAATCAGAAATTTCCGTCAAAGCAAAGGCATATCACCAAAAGAATCGCTAGAACTAATTATTTCGAAAGTCGGTAATACGGCAGCGTTAAATCAGTTTGGAAGTTCAATTATTAAGCTTTCTAATTTAAGTACTATTACGACAACAGAAGAAAAACCAAGTGGTGCATTTCCTTTTGTAGTACAACATTACGAATGTTACATTCCACTTTCGGAAGCCGTTGATAAAGACGCAGAAAAAGAACGATTAACAAAAGAGTTAGAATACACAATAGGATTTTTGAAATCGGTAGCTGCTAAATTGAGTAACGAGCGATTTGTAAACAATGCAAAACCTGATGTTGTTGCTGCAGAGCAAAAGAAAAAAGCAGATGCAGAATCAAAAATAAAATCGATTGAAGAAGCACTTGCTTCGTTATAACTTCTATGCATATAAGTCAGCGGCAATTATTTTTTAGTCACGTAGCTCAAACGAGTCCTGAGCCGCTGGCATTGGAAATAGAGAAAGCCGAAGGAGTTTATTTATTCGGCGCTGATGGCAAACGATATCATGATTTTATAAGCGGAATTTCTGTGAGTAATGTTGGTCATCGACATCCGAAGGTAATTGAGGCGATACAAGAACAACTAAACAAACACATGCACTTAATGGTGTATGGTGAGTACATTCAAAGTCCGCAGGTAAAATTAGCCGCAGCCCTTTCACAAACGCTTCCAGGCAACCTTGATAGTATTTACTTTCTTAATTCAGGAACAGAAGCAACGGAAGGAGCTATAAAATTAGTGAAGCGAGCTACAGGACGCAAAAAAATAATTGCATTTAAAAACTCCTATCACGGAAGCACGAATGGCGCTTTAAGCTTAATGAGCGATGAATATTTCTCATCAGCTTATAAGCCCTTATTACCACATATCGAATTTCTAAATCCGAATGACGAAAGTGAATTATCGAAGATCGATAACGAAACTGCAGGTGTATTTGTTGAATTAATCCGAGCAGAAGTAGGTGCGATTCCGTTAAATGCTTCATTTGTTACTAAACTGAAAGTTCAATGCGAACAATCAGGCGCTTTATTAGTAGTGGATGAAATCCAATCAGGCTTTGGCAGGTCGGGTAAATTTTGGACCTGCGAACATTACGATTTAATTCCTGATGTAATATTAATGGCAAAAGGAATGGGGGGTGGAATGCCTATCGGCGCATTCGCAGCAAAGCAATCGCTGATGAAAGAACTTAGCCATAATCCGGTATTAGGGCACATCACCACATTTGGCGGACATCCAGTATCATGCATGGCTTCATTAGCAACATTAGGTATTGTGAATGATGTATTGGCAACAACGCATATTCAAGAATGTGAAATCATTATTAGAGAAGAGCTAAAGCATCCGAAGATAAAATCGATTAACGGTAAAGGATTATTACTCGCAGCCGAATTAAGTTCGAAAGAAGAGAATTTTACGTTCATCAAAAATTGTATTCAAGATGGATTAATCACGGATTGGTTTTTATTTGCCGATCATAAATTCAGAATTGCCCCGCCACTCACCATCACAAAAGAAGAATTGTATTCAGCCTTGGCAATTATCAAATCAAACCTCGACAAGATTTAAAATTCCTTAAAAATTCATTTTGCCCCACTTACCTTGCAACGATTATTCAGCATAACTTTATAAATATTTATATTCGTAATTAATCTGCTTTACCATGAACGTACTAATTGTAGAAGACGAACGCTCACTCTCTCACGAGATGGAAATTTATTTGACTCGTCAGAATTTCAATTGTGACGTAGCCTTTAACGGAAAAGCTGGAACCGACATGGTGCTGTCTAATGAATATGATTTCGTTTTACTCGATTTAGGTTTGCCTGACATGGATGGTCTTGAACTTTTAAGAGAAGCGAAAAAGAAAAAATGTGAAGCAGCATTTATTATACTTACAGCACGCAGTGAGGTAGAAGATAAAATCAAAGGGCTCGATTTAGGTGCTGACGATTATATCGGAAAGCCTTTTTCACTAGCAGAATTACAAGCTCGCATGCAGGCAATTTTACGTCGTAAACACGGACTAAAATCGAATGTAATGCAAATTGCCGAATATGAAATTGATATTTCAAATCGTACTGTACATTGCAATGGCAATGCTATCAATCTCACAAAAAAAGAATTTGATTTATTGCATTACCTTGGACTACATAAAAACAGAGTACTCACAAGAACGCAACTAACAGAACATATCTGGGGAGATGTATTAGATGACGATTATGAATCGAACTATATTGATGTGCACATCAAAAACTTAAGAAAAAAACTATCAGCGCATGGTTCAGTTGATTGGTTTGAAACAGTAAGAGG
>JBJOND010000118.1:0-4528 GCA_046052065.1 Bacteroidota bacterium
GTGTGCGTTTAACAGACTCATCGTATCTCCATTGCTGAATATTTGCTTCATGGCCTGATAATAAAACATCAGGCACCTTCCAACCTCTAAATTCTGCAGGACGCGAATAAACGGGCGGTGCAACTAAATTATCTTGAAACGAATCAGACAATGCAGATGTCTCATCATTTAATACGCCAGGCAACAATCGAATAATTGCGTCTGCTACAACCGCAGCTGCTAATTCACCACCAGACAAAACGTAATTGCCAATACTTATTTCTTTCGTGATAAAATGTTCGCGCACGCGTTCATCAACACCCTTGTAATGACCGCATAAAATAATCAGATTGCCTTTTAGCGAAAGTTGATTTGCCATTGGCTGATCGAACAATTCACCATCGGGACTCATATAGATTACTTCATCGTAATTGCGTTGTGATTTTAAATCTTCAATACAAAGCGCAATAGGTTCAACCATCATTACCATACCTGCCCCACCACCATACGGATAGTCGTCAATATTTTTATGTTTACTAGTTGCATAATTGCGAAGGTCTACCACATTGATTTCTGCAAGTCCCTTCTCTTGAGCACGCTTTAATATCGAGTGACTAAAGGGCCCCTCTAATAAGGGCGGATGAATGGTGATAATATCAATACGCATAGTGCAAATTTAGAACAATTAAATTTCTTTCGTCATTAAATAATGCTGAATACTATCATAAAGCAAATAGGATTTTTCAATTATGGCATAGCCACAATATTCATAAAAAGGGACTGCTATTTCTCGAGCATGTAGCACCACTTTGGTTACACCTCTGCTGAATGCTTCTACTTCCAATGCATTCATCAGACTAACACCTACGCCTTTACGCTGCACAGTCTCATCAACACCCATAAAGCGAATTTGCGTCTCTACTTCGTTTATCATTATAAAACAGCCTACACCAATTAGTCGATTGTTATCAAAGGCTGCAACATGATAAAACCGATCCTCTGCGATATCTTTCTCACTCCCTTTTGGCTGATTCCATGGTTTACGCAATACTTCCCAGCGCAACTGATAATAAGCATCCCATTCGGCTTGTGTGTTAGGAGTTCTAATTTCCATTGCTTATTTTAAATGCTATTGTTTCTACTCGTGCACTTTCCTTTCCACTTAATTCTGATTGATAAATTATTTTTTTCTTCGCCGCTTCTAATTCAAAAACATCTGCAATAGAATTCACAATTCCAGCAGGTATATTCTGTTCATTAAATAATTTCATCCAATATGAAGCTAAAGATGATTTAAACTTGTCTGCAATCAGATTAGTTAATTCTAATCTATGCTTTACTCGCTCCGCATTAATAACAAATCGCACATCGCTAATCAAGTCGTGTGCATCTAAAATTTCACACAACGATTTAAATTGTTTGTCACTACCAACAGCAAGTAAAATCTGTTTACCATCTTTCGTTTGAAAAGTCTCACCATACGGGGCAATATTCGGATGTAAACTCCCCATTCGTGGTGATTCATATTCATTATTTAACCAATTTGAAGCTTGATTAGCAAGTGAAGAAACAGCAGCATCAAATAAATTTACTTTAACAACAATACCACAATTCGTTTTTGCCCTATTAATCAATCCTAATAAAATTCCTTCTTTTAATTGATGTGCTGCTAAAATATCAATCATCGCAATTGGCATTTTCAGTGGACCAGAATCTTGTGTGCCATTTAAAAACATAAATCCTGTCTCAGCTTGCAGCACAGCATCATATGCCACTTTAGCAGAATCAGAATAACCAGCAATTTCACCTATGATTAACGAAGGGAATTTTGCTGTTAAATAGGTCGACGTAAGATTAAACTTTTTATCATCTCCACTTTTAAAATTAGTAATAAGTACATCTGCATTTGAAAGCAGTTTTAGAAGTTCGGAACTATCTGCTTCATTAGTTAAATCTAAATGTATAACTTGCTTATTCCAATTAACCGAATGATAATAGGCTGACTTAACATCTTCACTTGATTCATTCGGATTCTTCCAGCTACGCGTAACATCTCCCCCATTTTTATTCTCGACTTTAACAACAGTTGCTCCAAGCTCTGCGAAGAACATTCCGACAGTAGGTCCTGCTAAAACCGAAGCAAGCTCAATAACTTTTAAATCTTTGAAAAAATCTTTCTGATTAAGCATGCTTTAAAAAATATTCCAATGCCAATTCATATCCTTGCATTCCTAGTCCTGTTATAACGCCAACACAATTCTTTGCCATCAAACTTTGATGACGATATTCTTCTCGTGCATGTACATTCGAAATATGTACTTCTATAACTGGAGTTTTAATTGCTGCAACAGCATCTGCTATAGCAACCGATGTATGCGTATAGCCACCAGCGTTAAAAATAATTCCATCGTATTCAAATCCTACTTCATGCAACTTGTTAATCAACTCACCTTCTACGTTCGATTGATAATAAGATAAAACCATATTAGTATTTTGGATAACCAATTCCTGAAAAAATTCATCGAATGAATGATTGCCATATATGTCTGGCTCTCGCTTACCCAATAAATTAAGGTTTGGTCCGTTTAAAACAAGTATCTTTTTCATCATTGCGAAGTTAACAAACGTGTAGCATTTATCACATTTCACAAATAGTATTCATGTAAATTTGTTGTATGAAAGCCTGGACACCTTACATCAAAGGATTTAAAGGATATTTGCAGTTAGAAAAATCTTTATCTGCGAATACCATTCAGGCTTATTTACATGATATTGAAAAGCTAGTTCAGTACATTGATTATGTTGAATCGAATGTGCAACCTGAAAAAGTAGATTATCGATTTTTGCAGGAGTTTTTAAACTGGATTCACGAGTTGGGCATGACAGCACGAAGTCAAGCACGTGTGATATCTGGCATTAAAGCATTTTATAAATATTTACTCCTCGAGAATGTAGTAAGCGATGATCCTACAACATTATTAGAAGGACCAAAGATTGGACAAAAGCTTCCCGACTTTTTAACAGTAGAAGAAATTAATGCACTGATTGCAGCCATTGATAGAAGTAAACCAGAAGGAGAACGAAACAAAGCAATTATTGAAACGCTTTATTCATGTGGATTGCGTGTTAGTGAATTAGTTAATTTAAAATTAAGCGGTTGTTCGTTTGATGTTGGATTTATTAAAATTACAGGGAAGGGAAATAAAGAACGAATTGTACCAATAGGAAATGTTGCTATTAGTCAGCTAGAGAGATACTTTCATTCTTACAGAAATCACCTAGGCATTCAATCAGGTGAAGAAGATTTTGTATTCTTAAATCGCAGAGGAAAACACTTAACTCGTGTAATGATTTTTACCATTATTAAAGACCTCGCTCGAATTGCAGGTATTCGTACGAGCATAAGTCCACATACTTTCCGACATTCATTTGCCACACACTTAATAGAAGGCGGTGCCGACTTAAGAGCGGTTCAGGAAATGCTCGGGCATAGTAGCATTACAACCACAGAAATTTACACGCACCTTGACAGAGATTATTTACGAAGTGCTATTTTACAATTCCACCCAAGAGGATAAAAGCAAAACTATTTTATCAGTAATTTTGTTGCAATAATTATGAAAAAGCATTTTACAATTTTATTACTTGCTGCTTTACCTTTTACAATGCTTGGGCAAAATGATATCAAATCAAAATTAGAACATGCACAACGATTAGAAGATCAAAATAAACCGATTGAAGCACTGACTGTATATAAGGATATTATTAAGAATGATTCATCTCAAGCATATGCACTTTGTAAAACAGCTGCAATTATGGCTAAAGAAGGTCCTTTTTTGACTACGATAAAAAATAAAGAGCAATGGTATCGCAGGGCATTATACCTTGCGGAAAAAGGTACTCGCTTAAATCCGAAGTTACCAGAAGCTCATTTTACTGTAGCATTTTCGTGTGCTCGATTAACAGATTATGCTGGATTAAACGAAAAAGTAAACTTGTCCATTAAAATGAAAACTGAAGCAGAGAAGGCAGTTGCATTAAAGCCTACCCTTGCTGAAGCGTACTTTATAATTGGTAAGTGGCATCAGGTAATGGCAAACTTTAATTCATTAGAAAAAATGATGATTAAAGCAATCTACAGCAATATGCCAGAAGGCAACTTCAAACTAGCGATAGAGAATTTGAATAAAGCTATAAGCAATTCCACAGCTTCTACCTTGCTTTATCAATATGAACTTGCGAATACTTATTATCTGCGGGATGATGATGGAGATGAAGAAAAAGCGAGAGCAATTATTTTGCGAATAGAAAAAATTGTTCCTAAAAATGAAGAAGACAAAGGAGTTATTGCTCAAATAAAAGATCTAAAAAATAAATTATAGTTCTTTCTTCTTAAAAAACCCAATTACCATTTCCTGTAACTCCATTGCAATTTTCAGTCGGTAGATAACAAACAAATAGGCTACTGATAGAAACGATGATTTTACAATAATTGATACTACTTTGTTTTCGAATCCAGGAAGAAGAAATCCAATTACACCTAAAAGCA
>JBJOND010000119.1:0-4464 GCA_046052065.1 Bacteroidota bacterium
TCGAGTACGCTGGTCGTGTAATTCGTACGGAAGTTTCTACCGATAGTCCTTCTTCTGGTGGCGGTCGTAGTCGTGGTGGTTCATCACGTGGCGATGGTGGCAGCAGAGGTGGAGAACGCAGAGGCGGCGGTGGTTATAGCGGTGGTGGAGATCGTGATCGTCGTAGTTATGGCGGTGGACGAGATTCAGGTCGTTCAGGCTCAGGTGGCGGAAGAGGCTTTAGTGGTGGCGGCGGTGGTCGTGATCGTGATCGCGATAAATCACGTGGCGACTTCGGAAAGAGAGATGACTCACGCAGTAGCGATTTTGGAAGAAGAGATGATTCTCGCAGCAGCGATTTCGGTCGCAGAGATGATTCCCGCTCATCTTCCGGTGGCGACTCAGACAAAAAATCACGTAAAGAGAAATTCTCGAAGTGGTAAATAAAAAAAAGGCTTTCAGAAATGGAAGCCTTTTTTAATTTGAGAATAAGCCGATTTGAAAATTTGAAAATCAATAGAATGTTTATTCATTCATATTGATACTTCTGAGACTCGGTCTTTAAATTATCAATCCCGTCCCGATTCATTTGGATTGAGAGTCAAATCTTAAAATCATTTCATCTTCAAATTATCAAATCTTCAAATTGTCAAATCGGTACATCTTCAAATTATCAAATCGGTACATCTT
This sequence comes from Bacteroidota bacterium, assembly GCA_046052065.1. GTDB lineage: Bacteria > Bacteroidota > Bacteroidia > AKYH767-A > OLB10 > CAINEC01. Next base: position 670 of record JBJOND010000119.1, read on the forward strand.
CAAATCTTCAAATTGCCAAATTATCAAATCAATATTTCTCTATTTTTGCACATGCACCAATCTATCTTAATTATTGATTTTGGTTCGCAGTACACACAGCTAATTGCTCGTCGAGTGCGTGAACTGAATGTATATTGTGAAATTCATCCCTTTCATCATGTTCCTGAGTTGAATGATATCATCAAGGGTGTTATCTTCAGTGGCGGACCCGCTTCAGTGCGTGATGAGAATGCTCCTTATATCGATACCAAAGCATACAGAGGTAAATTACCTGTTTTAGGTGTATGTTATGGTGCGCAGTTAATGGCACAGCAGGCTGGCGGAAAGGTAGCTCCTTCAAAGATTCGTGAATATGGTCGTGCGCATTTGCAACACGATACAACAAATGATGCTTTGTTCAACAATGTTTCTGCGCAATCCATCGTTTGGATGTCACATTCCGATACAATCACCGAAGCTCCGGAAGGTTTCAATGTAATTGCTTCGACAAACGATGTAAAAGTGGCAGGTTATCATATTACAGGTGAATCAACGTATGGAGTGCAATTTCATCCAGAGGTAGTGCATTCTGATGAGGGAAAAATAATGTTGGAGAATTTTGTCATCAATATTTGTGGTTGTCGTGGCGACTGGACGCCAGGTTCATTCGTAGAAGAGACGGTTAAAAATTTACAGCAACAATTAGGCGATGATCAGGTAATACTTGGTTTGTCGGGTGGAGTTGATTCAGGCGTAGCTGCAATGCTGTTGCACAAAGCAATTGGTAAAAACCTGCATTGCATTTTCGTGAACAACGGATTGTTACGTAAAAATGAATTTGAAGAGGTATTGGAAGATTATAAGCATCTTGGGTTAAATATAAAAGGTGTTGATGCTTCTCAGAAATTTTATGATGCCCTAAAAGGTTTATCAGATCCTGAAGCTAAACGTAAAACTATAGGTCGTGTTTTTATTGAAGTGTTTGATGAAGAATCACACAAAATTGAAAACGCAGTATGGCTAGCGCAAGGAACTATTTATCCTGATGTAATCGAATCAGTATCGGTTAAAGGACCTTCAGCAACTATTAAATCGCATCATAACGTTGGTGGCTTACCGGACTTTATGAAATTGAAGGTGGTGGAGCCGTTACGCAGTTTATTTAAAGATGAGGTTCGAATCGTGGGAACTGAAATGGGGATGAAGCCAGAATTATTAAATCGTCATCCTTTTCCAGGTCCAGGATTAGGTATTCGTATTTTAGGAGAAGTGTCGGAAGAAAAGGTGAGAATTATTCAAGAGGTTGATGCAATATTTATTAACGGATTAAAAGCAGAAGGCTTATATGATAAAGTATGGCAGGCAGGTTCTATATTTTTACCTGTGAACACGGTTGGCGTAATGGGTGATGAGCGTACTTACGAGCATGCTGTTGCATTACGCGCTGTAATGAGCACGGATGGCATGACAGCAGACTGGGTGCATTTGCCTTATGAGTTTTTAGGCAAAATGTCAAATGAGATTATTAATAAAGTAAAAGGTGTAAACAGAGTAGTATATGACATCAGCTCGAAGCCACCTGCAACCATTGAATGGGAATAATCTAAAATAGCATAATGAAAAACAGTCTTCTTATTTCTTTCTTTTTTTTGATTTCAACTTTTACAAGTTGGGCTCAAGATATTTCTGCTCCAAAAGAAATGAAGATTGGTTTAATAATGTCGTTTCAATTAAAGGAACAGTTAATTGACGATACCAACAAAGTAGCAGAACCTGCAATTCTCAATACGGTTTTGCCATCACTACAATTTTATGAAGGAGCATTAATGGCAACTCATAATTTGAAAGAAGGGAGTGTTGAGTTTACCATTATCGATTTAGGTAAAGATTCTACCTCTACAATTGCTGCATTACAAAAGCCATTAATTGATACCTGCGATATTTATTTTGCTATTGTACCTTCTAATAACAATGGTGCATTCATGAAGTTTATCAAGCGCTGCAAGCGACCAGTCATCTCCTTAAATACTTTGCCGCAATTAATGATGAAAGTAAATCCTGGTTTATGGTTGGCCACGCCAAGTAACCTTACTCAACTGCGACAGTTTTCAAATTATATTTATAACAGCGATACCACTGCAAATTTTTTGGTCTTGCATCGCGATGATAAAAAAGAAGAGCAATTGTTAAACTTTGTTTATTCTGAATTAGATAGTTTATCAGGTAAATCAAAAAGTATAACTAAGTTTAATTTTAAGACGGGAACTTGGGATGGATTAAAATTGAAATTAAAATCGAAGAAAGAGAATTTGATTTTTGTACCAACCAACGACGAATCTTTTTTATCCTCTATCGTAGAAAAATTAGCTGCTAATAAAGGAAACTATAATGTAACACTTTGTGGTTTGCCGAGCTGGGAAGGATTTGAATCTATTAGTCCTTTGGAGTTAACAGGACTAAGAACAACTATTTTCAACGGGTACTTTATCGATTATTCCTTGCCTTCGGTGAAAGATTTTCGACAGGATTACATCGACGAGTATCATGCAGATCCTATTGCCAATTCATTTATTGGCTATGATATGGTAAATTTTGTATTGCAAAATTATTCAGCCATGCAGCTTGATGCAGATACGCTTGAAAGTACGAATAGCTTTGTAAGTGGTCAGTCGTTTTTATTCCAGCGACTAAACAGTGGAGGATGTATGGAAAATAAATTTTTTAATGTATTGCGCTACGATACAGATCGCTTAATAAAGTTGAATAATTAATCTTTATTCTTCGATATAAGTTTCAAGTAAACCATCAGGTAGCTTGGTATAAAAAATCATTTCTGATCGTGAAATTTTATCGATGAATATATCGAGCAGAGGAAAAAGAACAGATTTGTTTTTGTAAGTGAATTCTCCTACTGGATGCTGTGGTAATTCATGCACACTTTCAATAATTCCTAACTCGCCATAGTGTTCATCAATCACTTTCATACCTATAATCTCATGGTAGTAAAATTTCTTTCCGCTTAACTTCGGAAGATTGGATAACGGTAAATACAAATCATATTTCAGATAATTTTCAGCAGTAGTCATATCCTCAATTCCATTTAGGTGTATTACCGCCGACTTTTCTTTTTCGCGAACTGTGATTTTTGTTACGTCGTATTCTTTTAATGTTCCTTCAAGATTAAGGTAAATTAATTTCAACGATTTATAACGGGTAGGGGTATCCGTATCAAGCGACATAATCATATCGCCGCGCACGCCATGTGTGCGATGAATAGTCCCTATCTGGTAATGATCAGGAAAATGATACTCTTGTTTTTTCATTGGTACTAAAATAAAAAATCCTGCTGGTTAAAGCAGGACTTTTATTTGGTTTTGGGTAATATTTTTAAGCTTCAGCTGGAGCTTCTTCCGAAGATGAATCTTCTGCTGGTGCTTCTGAAGTTTCTTCAGCTGGAGTTGCAGCTAATAACGCTTCTGCTTCCTTAAGCTTTCTTGCTTCTGCTCTCGCTTCGTTAGCTTTTGTTTCTGCAGCTAAACGAGCTGAATTGTCTTTCGACTTTTCAGATGCTAAACGAGACTTTTTGTTTTCGATTTTATTAGTGTTTGCTTCCATCCACGCGCTGAACTTCGCATCTGCTTGTTCTTGCGTTAAAGCACCTTTCGTAACACCTTTGTTTAAGTGAACGCGGTAAAGTACTCCTTTGTAACTCAAGATTGCTCTTGTAGTATCAGTTGGCTGTGCACCATTCATGATCCACTCAGTAGCTTTCTCGATGTTTAAATCGATGGTTGCTGGGTTTGAAATAGGATTGTA
>JBJOND010000120.1:0-4384 GCA_046052065.1 Bacteroidota bacterium
CAGCGAATTTCAATAGTGCAAATACTGCAAATGACAATCAAGCTGAAGCACCTTATGTTTTATACCATGGCAATTTAAATGTTGCTGAAAACATAGCAGCGGTTGATTATTTAATAAACAATGTCTTTACTGATAACACAATTAAATACATCATTGCTGGCTCCGACAATGGCTATAACTTGAATTACAAATCAACGAATAACATTCGCTTTATTAAAAACCCCAGCTTTGAAGAAATTACCGATTTGATTGCAAATGCACGAGTGATAGCTATTCCAACATTTCAATCTACAGGTATCAAATTAAAACTAATTGATTCGTTATATAAGGGGCAGTATGTTATTGTTAACGAGGCTATGATTGAAGGATTCCCTGTGCCTGAATTAACATTGCCTGCAAAAAACGCTGAAGAAATGAAAAAACTTATCAGTGATAAATTGAAAAACAGGTTTACAATTGAAGAGAGGAATAAAAGAATTCAAGAATTGAATTTACATTTCGACAACAAGGTTAATGCAGCACGAATTAATGAGATAATAGAAAAATTATCAAGTTAAAGATGCCCACTTTTGCACTTCAGTTCCTAGTTCCATTAATTTACCATTTTCAATTTTTATTACCCTTGCAGGAAAACGATCGATAATGGAATAATTATGTGTCACCATTAATACAGCACGATTGCTATTTGCGACTTCAAAAAGCAGCTTCATAATATCATTACTAGAATCGGGATCAAGGTTACCTGTAGGCTCATCAGCAATAATCAATTCGGGATCATTAAGTAAAGCACGTGCTATTGCTAATCGTTGTTGCTCGCCACCTGAAAGTCCATTAGGTAAAATATTTCTTTTATCAAGAAGCCCTACTCTATCCAACACAAGGTCTACCCTTTCTTTAATTTCTGATTTTGACTTCCATCCTGTTGCCTCAAGATAGAAAACGAGATTGTTTTCTACTGATCGATCTGTAAGTAACTGAAAATCCTGAAACACGATTCCGATTTTTTTTCTTAGCTCAGGAATCATTTTCGATTTCAAAGAATTTAATCCAAAGCCAACAACCTCTGCTGTTCCATTAACTACTGGCAATTCACCGTAAAGAAGCTGTAACAATGAGCTTTTTCCACTTCCGGTTTTACCAATCATATAAACAAAGTCGCCTTTGTAAATTGAGAGTGAAACGTTATTTAAAACAACGTGACTATCGTGAGAAACAACAATATCGTTAAGAGCTACAACAGGACTATTCATATGCATTAATTAAGTTCTAGTTTACTTACTTTTCCAAATGGTATTTCATTTAGAAAACTCATGATTTTAGCCTCATCATTTTCTAAACCGATCTTTGTAAGTGATTTTTCAGGTCTGTCTAATCGAAAATAAGCCAACAAAGAAAACTTATCATCTCTAAGCTGAACATAATCGGGGATTTTTGCCTTACCCTTAATTTTTAATAAATAGTAGACCTTCATTTTATTATTGTATCGAACAAATTTAATGAATGCTGAGTTTGAAAAAAACTGAGAAAAATAAGTTTATCAACGCATGTATATGAAATAAAAAAAGGGACCGAAGTCCCTTTAAATTTTGATTTATCTTTTCTTGTTTCCGTTGATTCCTGTAGGACTTCCTACACGAGCCATGGCACATCTGAATCCTAACCAATCAGTTTGCTGATTCTCATCTAGGAACCTTCTTGTTCCTGGAGTTAAGTAATAAGCTAAGTCTTTCCAAGATCCACCTTTAACTACGCGTGCTTTATCATCTATCATAGTAGATTTTCCTGACATATATTTAGACCCAAGTCCATTTCCATCTTCATCCAACTCATCATCACCATCTAAATAGCCAATATTATCTGCTTTTTTATAATTTCTTCTTGTACTTGCCTCTTCATCTGTAACATTACGATTAGTTACTCTTCCTAAGCTATCCTTTTCAGCAATTGCACCTTCTTCATCACGTAATTGTGTTTGGAAGACATTACCACGGAATGAGTTGAAGTCAGAAACATCTTCGTGGGAAAGAGGACGATAAACATCCATTACCCATTCAGAAACGTTACCTGCCATGTTGTATAAACCGAAATCGTTCGGTAAATAAGAATAAACCGGAGCAGTGATACTTGCGTTATCATTTAACTTACCAGCAACCCCCATCATATCACCACGACCACGCTTAAAGTTTGCTAACATTTCACCCTTAAACTTATCATCAGCATCACGTACTGCATGACCTTGCCAAGGATATAGATTACGATTATTTACATTTTCATAAATTGTTTGACCAATTAAAGATAATGCAGCATACTCCCATTCTGCTTCAGTTGGTAGGCGATATCTTGGAAGTAAAATTCCATCTTCCATTCTAACTTTACGAGTATCAATATTAGGGTTTAAATCCTGAAGTGGACTTTTAACTAATCCTTCGTATTGACCGGCTAAATATGCATCAGTATTAAAATTATCTTCATTAACCTGAGCTGGATTAACACGTAAAATACCTTCACGAATTAAAATTTGTTCATTTACGCGATCTGTTCTCCATGCACAATAATCACTTGCCTGTAACCAATTAACGCCTACAACAGGATAATCTTTGTATGCAGGGTGACGGTAATATAATTCAACATAAGGCTCATTAAACGCTAAACGATCACGCCATACTAATGTATCAGGCAATGCTTTGCGCGCCACTTCCGGATAATCTGTGCCAAAAACACGCTCTAACCAATATACATATTCGCGGTAATATTCATTTGAAATTTCTGTTTCATCAATATAAAAAGATGCGACAGTGGCACGACGCGGGATATTATCCCAATCCTGAACAACATCTTGTTCAGTGCGTCCCATTGTGAAAGTCCCCCCTTCGATTAACACTAAACCAGGACCTGTTTCTTGTTCTGTATATGGCACAGACTCAAATCCCCCGTTTCTTTCATCGTTGTGGTTCCAACTGGTTGCACCAGACTTTTCATAGCTGTTGCAAGAAGACATAATCATCATTCCTACAGCCGCGATTGGAAGCAAATGGCTTTTCATATTCATGTGTTTGAAGCTTTGAATTCGCAAATATGGTAAATAAACTAAAAACTAGGGCAACTTATTGCGCGGAATCTTTTCTTTTTAGGTTTACACTCAAATTGCAACCCTAAACTAAGCTCATGCGACCCCCCAGTTGAATTACTTAAAGATGAAACAGTTACATCGTAACTATAACCAAATTTAAACATGCCTTTTTGAAGACCAATTAATGCGATAAATGAATCGCTTGAAATAAAATTATCCTTACCAAAATTACCACGGTACCATAAACCACCCACAATTGGTGAATGTAAGATATACATACCCACGTTTAACTGATTGAAGGAACCTTGTTGTTGAAATAATAAATTAGGTGATATAAAAGTACCTTCATCCTTATTTACGTTGCCTCTATAACCTCTTCCAGCACTTTCGCCAACAGGTAACAAAGCACCTACATGAGCTGTAACTTTCATTGGCAATTTACTTGAACCTTTAACAATAAACGCTTCATCAGGTTGAGTCATGTGATGAACTGCCAACCCTCCATAAACTTTACTAGAATAAATAATCATTCCGCTGGAGAAATCCATAAATGAGCGAGACTCATTCGGTCTAACCTCTTGTGTTTCATAAACAAAACCGTAACGAGGATCAATCATATCTCCAAAAGTTAGCTTATCCCAATCCAGTCTTTTTTGTACATACGTTCCTTGCAATCCAAAACGCATTGAAACTTTTCTATTCAGATTTAACTGGTAAGCGTAAACTCCACTAATATTAGTGGTAGCTATTGTACCCTCACCTGCTTTATCATTCATCACCATAAGACCAACCCCGCCGTTAAGCATATCAAAATGCTGGTCATATGACGCAGATGTTGTAATATACGTTTTCCTAAGTGCAGGCCATTGATTTCTATAATTAATAGCTACACGTGGACATCGTGCTGAACCTGCAAAGGCAGGATTTAAATACATTGGATTCGCGTAAAATTGCGTAAACTGAGGGTCTTGGGCAGTAGCTGTAAGGCCAGCAAATAATAACAATCCCAATAATAATCTCTTTATCATAATGATTTACTTTTGACTTCGGGGAACTTATACGGCATTATTTGATTTTGTTACAAAATTCTGAAATTTAATTGCAATAAACTCAAAATCGATTCCGTTAAAACTCCTCATTTATACTTCAAAGATGCAAATTAAGTTATACATCAATCCCACAAATTTAATTTTTCTTCTTTGAATTCACTTATTTTACAAAAAAAAAATAAAAATAGGGTCTTTTGACCATTGAAAAGAACAAAATGCAAAAAGTAATATCATCCCGATTTGTATTAGTGATTATTTTAAGTTG
>JBJOND010000121.1:0-4374 GCA_046052065.1 Bacteroidota bacterium
TCCTGTGAATTTTATCAATTGAATCTAACAACAATTTTAGAAATTAAAAATATGATCTAATTGGGCCATTGGAATGAACATTTTACCACTGTCTGGTAATTGGATAAACCCAAAATGGTTATAAAATGCGATAGCATCATCATCAATAGGATCAACAATTATTGCCATAGATGCAATTTGCAAGGAATTATGATAACTTCTTTTTAATGCATCCATCAACAAATTGCTACCTAAGCCTTGTCCTTTATAGTTAACATCCACAGCTAAGCGGCCTAGTAAAGTTGCAGGTAAAAGCTTGTATGAAGGGGGGAGTTTTTTTATGATACTTTCAGGAAGAAAATCTCTATTCACCGAAGTGTTAGATAAAGTATAGTAACCTTTTACTGTTACCTCATTTTCCGAAAGAATAAAACAAGCAGTTAATTTTCGTTTAACATCTTGTTTTGCTTGCAAACGAAGGTAATTATCCAACATCCCTTTGCCACAAGTAAAAATTTCTTTATTGTGTTTAGTTGACAAAAGTGTTGTTATGTAGCTCATTTTCCCGCTACTAATTTGTTGTAATTTTTTGCGGCTTTAAGTAGATTTTTATTTGGCTTGGGTGGATTGATAATTGCGTCAAAGAATATTTTTTGATCTTTTTCTGAAGCAATTATTTGATTATGCTTTACAACTATCGAAGTTGCTTCTTTGAATAAGGTATGTACAATGAATTCAGATTTTGATTTAAAACCACTAAGTGTAGCAGCTAATTCAATAACTTCTTTTTGCTCCTTTGGCAATCTTACGTCAAAGCGGGTTTGTGTTGATGTTGCTGAATTATTCATTGTGATTATTTTTACAAATGTACGTATAATTTCCGTACAAAATAGGATTGCCATTTTTCCTTCCTGGATTTGATGATCTGAACAGAATTAAAAAATCAATGCAGTCATTTAGTTGCTAAGACACGGAATGGCATCTTTGTAAAGTGATATGTTGTTGTGAAGGTTCATTCTATATACCATTTTGATTTGTTGGGCAAATCAGTTTCTTTTAATCCCAATTTGATTGTTGTGAGGGGGTTTATGCTCGCTTTCAGATTTTCCAATCCTCTCAACTTGCTGCCATTGTTTTCTAAAATTGCTCCCACCAATGCTCTCACTCTTGGTGGATACAACAATGCATATTTGATTAAAGATGCGATTTGCTTATCGTTAAGCTTCTTAACAATAGCGCTTAATCTGCTGACTGCCTGAGTTTCCGAACAATCAGGAATGCGTTTCATGTCTTTAAAAGCATCTAATATTCCTAAAGTTTCATAATTGCCATCGGTAACTTCGGCATAGCTTTTTACTGCATCCGCTTTTAAAGTTCCCCGATTGATGTTAATGCGTTTACCACGACTGGCAATTTTATACGAAAAGCCAACTGAGTGGTTAAGCCCATTCGATTATAGAGTGATGTGCCCGTTTCGTAAGCAATCCGTTTGCCATTTTCAAACAAATAAGACCGAAGCAACTCGCTTACGTCGGGCTTTAACTCACCAAAAACTGTTTGTTCGGGTTTGTAAAATACACCCTTTGAAACCTTCTTAATGACTCCTTGTTTTTGCAAACGTTCTAAAGCCTTGGCAGCTGTTGTATAGTCTTCTCTTGCAATACGTAAATTGTTATACCCAAAGGTTTTGCCTTCGGGTAGGTTCTTGATTCGCATACGTATATCTGTTGCCAAAGGCATGGTTCAAAGGTAGTTGTTATTTTCAAATGTCAAGTTAATGGGGCTAAAAACTTGACATTTTATAGGAGCGAAAGATAAATTGATAAACAGCACCTCCGCGACAATGATCTGATATCCGGACCCTATAAAACTGAAAAATCACCAGATGTTGTCTCAAAATTCAGGGGTCGATACAGGTCACTACACAACTTTCTAAGTTTATCAAAGAAAATTGATAAATTAGAAATATATATCTAATTTATATAATTGGTTGGTTATTTATCGTAGAAATTAGTAAAATTAGAAATATATTTATAAATATGCTTAAATGTATATGAAATATCATTAAATTTGAGTAAATTAGAAATATATTTCCAATGAATAATCAACAAATTGGTAAAATCATCCAAGAAAGAAGAGGTTATTTGAATTTAACACAGAAAGATGTGGCTGAAATGGCAGGAATTACATTTAAGTCTATATCAGAAATTGAGTTAGGCTTGAGAAATCCCTCCTTAATTACCTTAAACAGTATTTTAGACGTGTTGGGTTTAGAATTAAAAGTTCAAATTAAATCGATGAACTATTGAAAGCAGGAGTGTATAATAACGGCATTTTAGCAGGTATATTAGAAAAGCGAGCAGATGGGACTTATTCATTTGAGTACGATGAAGTGTATCTGCAAAACGATAAAAACCCATCTATTAGTTTAACCTTACCACGAAGCACTAATAAGCATGAGTCTGAAAAGCTATTTTCCTTTTTCTTTGGTTTATTGTCTGAGGGTATAAATAAGAATATTCAATGCAGATTATTGAAAATTGATGAGAATGATCATTTTGGGAGATTATTGTTGACGGCAAAGGAAGATAATATAGGATCAATTACAGTAAAACCTTTATAGATGAATTGTCCTGGATGTTATAAAAAAATAGAGAAAAATGAATATTGCCTATCATGTAGAAAGAAACTATTTGATGGCGAGCGTGTTTCTACTGTACTTGAGTTTGATAAACCTAAGGCAGAGAATATAAGTATGTATAATGAGCATTCCAAAAGAATGTCTATATCTGGAGTGCAATTAAAGTATTCTCTCAAATTAGTTCTTAACAAGCTTGAGTTATGTGAGAAAAATGGGCAATATATTATTAAGCCAATACCAACGGCAGATCATTTAGAAATGATGGATGATGCACCAGAGAATGAGCATCTGACAATGCAAATTGCGTCACAAATTTTTAAAATCAAAACCGCACATAATGCTTTAGTCTATTTCAAAGACGGCACACCAGCTTATATCACCAAGAGATTTGATGTAAAAGGGGATGGAACTAAATATATTCAAGAGGACTTTGCACAAATAACCAATAGAACTAAAGAAACTCATGGGGAATCCTATAAATATGAGGGTAGCTATCTCGAGATAGGAGCGTTAATAAAAAAATTTGTACCAGCATCAATGATAGCTATTGAGAACTTCTTTAAATTGGTTTTGTTCAATTATGTTTTTTCAAACGGTGATGCACATTTAAAAAATTTTTCCTTAGTAAGGAATGAATTTGGTGAAATGGAATTATCGCCTTCTTATGATCTAATCAGCACTATTATTCACACTCCAGGTGAACGAGATACAGCGCTAGATTTATATGATAAAGACCATGAATCAGCGTATTATGCTACCTATGGGCATTATGGGAGAACGGAGTTTATTGAATTTGCAAAGAGACTTGGTATAGTTGAAGTAAGGTATATGAGGATAATCAATGAGTTTCTTGAAAAAGATAAAGAAGTCAATGATTTTATTCAAAATAGCTTCTTGTCTAATAAGGCCTTAGAATCTTTTTCCATAAATTACAAATCAAGGATTAAGAGATTGTCTTAGGATTCTTAATGTAAGGTTCCCCGAATAGGTTCCCCTACTTGAAATAAAAAATCCCTATTCAATTTATTTACAATTAAATAGGGACTTAATAATGCTGTAGGGGGAGGGATCGAACCTCCACGAGGCAGTTAGCTATAGCGCAAAGTTTCAGTGGTCGACCCTGGTCGCCTCTTGCGAGACGGCTCTACACTACGTTTGTCCTGTTATCCTCACCCCCGAGACAAGAGGGCATGTCTGCCAAAATTTCATCACCCCACAGTGATTAAGAACTGATGCAAATTTAAGGTAAAGCAGATTTTATTGATAATATTTCAACGATTATTTTTTATTTATTGATATTATTCAATAAATTGCACTTATATTTGAAAAGTAATAAAACCGACACCAGATATGGCCACAAAATTAAATCTTGACAAACTTGACCTTCAGATCATACAGATCATGATGGAAGATGCCGGTATTTCCTATGCAGACCTGGGCAAGCAACTCTTTGTTTCAGGTGGTACCATCCATGTGCGCATCAAGAAACTGCAAGAGATAGGCATCGTAAAAGGCACCAGGCTTAACGTTGACCTAAAATTATTGGGCTACGATATTACAGCATTTGTGGGAATCTTTCTTGAAAAAAGTTCTCTTTATGATCAGGTCGCAGAAGACCTGAAGAAAATTCCTGAAATCGTCAGGCTGAATTATACAACAGGCAATTACAGCATGTTCCTGGAAGTGGTTGCCAAAGACATCACGCAATTGCGTTTTGTATTGCATGATCAACTGCAAAAAATCAAGGGCATTGA
>JBJOND010000122.1:0-4053 GCA_046052065.1 Bacteroidota bacterium
TTTTGCAAATTAGTATCTTCATCATATCCTATTTAACATAAATTATGCGTTTAGTATTTATCATTTCATGTTGCATATTTATTTTATCGTGCAATCAACCATCAACGAATTCATCAAATAGCATTTCAAATTATTTTACTTACAATGATTCTGTGGAGTCGGCGGAAGTAAAAATGATTCCCATTAAAACGCCGGTAGGTGATTTTAAAGTTTGGACAAAGCGCTTTGGCAATAATCCAAAAATTAAAATTCTCTTGTTGCATGGTGGTCCTGCAATGACTCATGAATACATGGAATGCTTTGAAACATTTTTTCAGCGAGAAGAATTTGAGTTTTACGAATATGATCAGCTTGGTTCGTATTACAGCGATCAACCAACAGATAGTAGTCTTTGGACCACCGATCGATTTGTAGAAGAAGTAGAACAAGTGAGAGCGGCTATTCATGCCGATAGTTCTAACTTTTATGTTTTAGGTAATTCATGGGGTGGTATTTTAGCAATGCAATATGCCTTGAAGTATCAGCGAAACTTAAAAGGATTAATTATAGCTAATATGATGGCAAGCGTTCCTGATTATGGAAAGTATGCGGATGAAGTACTAGCAAAACAAATGAAGCCAGAAGTGTTTACTGAAATAGAATCGCTCGAGGCAAAAGGTGATTATAATAATCCTCGTTACATGGAATTACTTCTTCCGAATTTTTATAACGAACATATTTGTCGTTTGAAAGAATGGCCAGAAGCATTGAATCGTTCAATGAAACACTTAAATAGTAGTATCTATGTGATGATGCAAGGTCCGAGTGAGTTTGGTGTGAGTGGACGATTAACCAATTGGGATGTTAAAAACAGATTACATGAAATTACAGTTCCAACATTAATGATAGGAGCGAAGTACGATACAATGGATCCTAAAGCAATGGAAGAGCAAAGTAAGTTGGTTAAGAATGGAAGATTTCTTTATTGCCCGAATGGAAGTCATTTATCGATGTGGGATGATCAGAAAGTGTTTATGGGCGGTGTAATCAAATTTATTAATGATGTGAATAAAGGTGCGAATTGATGCTACTGTTTTAATCGATTATCTACAATTTAATTATCTTTAATCAAATTTAAATTATGAAATTCAAGTATATCCTTCTGCTGTTGATTGTGTTTACATCATTTACAATTTGTGAGGCACAAGAATCATCTAATACAAACAACCTCCTTTTGAAAGGTCTGCGTAAAGCGGGTTTTCAAGATTTAGATCCTAGTCAACCGATCATGTTAGATGGAATTACCATTCCTGTTTATTCTGAAAATATGAAAAGATTAGAAGGGGAAGATTTCATGAAAGTAATGATGACGGCCGATTATATTCCGGAACCCTATATCGACAGTGCAAAGTCGGTCAAACTTTTTGTACTTCGTAAAGCAACGGAGTTAGAAAAAAGTCAGATGATGGAATTGCAGGGAGACGCACCAAAGTCAAATGCAATGATTGGCAAGCCTGCAATACCTTTTACAATTACAGATATAGCAGGTAATAACTATACCTTGGAATCATTAAAGGGAAAAGTGGTGGTGCTCAATTTCTGGTTTATCGAATGCAAGCCTTGCGTGATGGAAATTCCTGATTTAAATAAGCTGGTAGAAAAGTATCAAGGAAAAGACGTTGTTTTCTTAGCAATTGCCAATAACGACAAAGCAAAAATTCAAAAGTTTTTAGAGAAACAGCCTTATAATTATAACTTAATTGCTGGAGATATTAAAGTAGCCAATGATTATGGTATTATGGCTTTTCCAACGCATATTATCATCGATAAAAATTCTACAGTTGCTTTTTCTGCTACTGGATTAGGTCCAACAACGTTGAGTGATATCGATAAGTTGATAGGCACAATGGTGAAGTAGCAATACTTACAAAATAAACTTAAAGTGGCTAACAATACTCCTCAGCAAATATTACCTACGGCAGCTAATTTAATTGGATTTAGTTTGTTTGTTATTACATCGATGCATGTGAGCGATAAGGCAGCATCAAGTTGGATCGACGAGTTTGTTTCAGTAATTACCTTAATGCTTACTTTTTCTTGTTTATTTTCGTTTATCGCAATTAAAACAAAAGTTGATAATCGCCGTGTTCAAATGGAAATGTTTTCAGAGTATACTTTTATATTCTCTTTGCTAGGAATACTAATGATTATTTTACTATTGGTATTTGGTTTTATTCAATAGTGTTTTAGTAGATTAATCGTTATACCCTTTTGCAAATCCTTTTTCAAAGCGTTTTAGATTTTTATCATCGCTTGTGTATTGCTTAACAAGATTTTTTGCTTTGCCTCCAGGATTGTTCGTTGCTTCGCGCTTCCCGAATTTATATCCTAGTTCGTAAAGAGAACCTTCTAAAATTTTATCATCTACATTTTTCGATAATAATAATTTGAAAAGAGTCAATGCTTTCTCTAATTCGTTTTGTGAAGTGTAGGTATCAGCAGCATATTGCATTAATCCGTTGCTGCCTTTTGACGATACGTAATTATAAAAATCAGGATCGTGATCAATACCAAAGCTGGCTACATTTCTCGTAGTATAATAGTCCGTAGCTTTTTTGTATATCGAAATACAGTCACTGAATTGTCGTTTGTATTCTTTGTCCTTAAAATCCCGCATCATTCCTAAGTAAGTTGCTGCAGGACGAATTTCTAATTCATTACTTTCTATTTGCGTTACATCAATCGCACAACTATTAAATTGTCTTGATATATCCAATGCTCTGTTAAAATCATCGCTGGCTTCTAATAACTTGTTACTCGATTTCTTTTGCATTCCACTTGTGAACAATGCCGTGATTTCTTTTTGTGCATTGATGCATTCCTGCGTACTAATTTTTGATCGTAATTGCTCCTTAAGTCTGTTAAGTTCTTTATCGCTGGTTAAATCATACTTTGTTTGCAATTGAATCGCTTGTTGCATTTTTTTACCTGCATTCGCTAAATCCCCTTGTCCGATATATTTATCTCCTTCATAATACAATTCACTTGTATGGGGTCTAGCGGCCTGCTGCTGACTCGTTTTTAAGTCGGATGGAGCTGTTAGATTATGGTCTTTTAACATTTGCTCTGCCTCATCAAAATTTAATAAGGCCGTAACATAATTTCTAACGAGCGTATTTTTTTTAGCTTCTGCAATTTTTTGATCGTAATAACGCTGGCGGATTATCTTTTTTAAGGTAAGTGCTTCCGAATTATCGGTTATTTCTCTTGCGTTCAACGACTGATAACGAATTGCATTATCCAATGCTTCATCGGCATCAGCTAAATTGTTTTGTTGAATGGCAACACGTCCATGATTTAAATGATCCTGATAAATTCCATTTTTCGCAATACGAATTCCATTGAATAATTCATCATCGCAACGCACTGCCGAATACTTCTCACAAATGCGTCTAGCTTCTTCAAACTGGTCAACAGCTTTGTAGTAATCTTTGTTGACTTTTAAATAACTATTACCAAGTTCAATTCGCTTTTCATAAACATCACGAATTAAATCGAAGGTGCGTTGTTTCGTTTCAGGATCAGGATAAAGGTTGTATAGAATATCATCAGACTTGCAAATAGCTTCCATCAGGTTATCTCTTCTAAAATCAATAACTCCTAATTGCAGAAGTGATGGAGCAAATGAAGGATTTAGCTCCAATGAGAAATGAAAGTACTGTTCTGCCTTTTGAATATTACCTGCTCGTAAAAAATCAACTCCACGGTTATAAAACAAGGCATACAGATTCATCATCATTTGGTTGTACTGCTGACGAATTGTATTGGATAGATTACGACATTCATTTATTTTTCTATTAAACTGAGCAGGATCGTAATTCGCTAATTGAAGCAGATTATAATAATTTCGTTTTTCTAAATCGACCAATTTTAAATCTGCATCGTCTAATTTTTTCTGATGTAATCTAAAACTTTCAATATCATTCAGGTTAATACTTTGAAGTAGTCCGTAAGTGTTATCTACGAGGGCAACCGATAAAAAGTAATTATTGATTAACTCAACACGCTCACGAA
>JBJOND010000123.1:0-3961 GCA_046052065.1 Bacteroidota bacterium
ACAGAGGAGGTATGTGGCATAATGCAGGGGTGGGAGCAGCACCATATAAAATGGTTTTGTCAGAAGAACTTTATGAGCCACAAGCAAAGTTTATTAATCCGGATGTAGTTATAATTGATCTTGGTACCAACGATTTTCTTTATTACAATCGGTTGGAGCCAGAATTGCGACAGCAAATAATAAAGGTTATTGAGAAAGTTAAAAATGCGAATCCAACAGCCGATATAATACTTACTGATGCTCAAGAAATGAAATACAAAGGCAAGCGTACCACCGTTGCTAACCTGTTTTCAGAGATGATTTATAATTTATCTATTCAGTATAATGCAGGTTTCTGGAGCTATTACACTGTTTCAGGAGGAAAAAATGCTTGGCGCTTTTGGGATGCAGCAAAATATACACAGGGTGATGGAATTCATCTAAATGGTGTGGGTTCAGAATTAAAGGGTAGATTGTTGTTTCATGCAATTGAAAATAGCGTGACATTAATTAAAAGCAATCATGTTGCTTCAAAGCCTTTTGAAATTATTTCAGACAGTTTGATTTCACTTGAGGCTGATTCTATGTTAGCTGATTCTTCTATCACAACCAATAGTGATGTGATTGAGCAAAAAGAGAAGTTGATTGTCAAGCAAAACAAGACAATTAAAAATCAAAAGACCGAAAAATCGCTTTCTATATACATTGTTAAAAAGAATGATACACTTGGTGGCATTGCTTTAAAAACAAAAGTGCCAATTGTAAAACTTCGAAAGTTGAATAAACTTAAAAGCGATTTAATTAAACCAGGACAAAAGCTGAAATTGAAATAGCTTTATAGTTTACGATATCACTGAAGCTTGTACTCAATATGAACAACAACAGTATTTTATTTCCAGTTAAAGTGCCTTATTCAACGGCACCAGATATTGTTAAGTTAAAGGAAGAGTTTAGGTTGACGCCGATATCAGATCATATGCGTGCCAATAAATTAAAAGCGCTTGATGAATTTTCATCTGATTTGTTTAATGAAGTTAAAAGTGATGATCTAAGCGATTGCTTAAATGTTATCAATTCAAAATATAATTTACCTGTTTCAACTACAATTCTTGATCTTGCAATGAACGTGGAAGAAGATATTGCAATTCTGAATTCAGGTAAAGTGATTGCAATCTGTTTTTGTTCTCCAAGTGGATTCATTCCTTCTAATATTGTCGGTAAATCATTCTTCGAAATTCATCAGCCTATACCTGATTCAGATTTGCTTTTGAAAATGAGTGACAAACTGACCTCAATGATGGCTGATGGTAGTCGTGGTTGTTATCGTCGTTTTGTATGGACCATCACTGCTAATCCATCTATGAGTCAACATCCTTCTTTTAAGATCAAGTTCATTCCTGAATCAATAGATGATTTATATTTCAGAACAGAATCTCAAACAATAATTCCCCTTGGAGATAATGTTCATATGTTATTCTCAGTAAAAGTTGAAATGAATCCATTAAATAGTGTTTGGGAAGATTATGAAAAGAGAAATGTTTTAATAGATAGCATTGATTCTATGTCTGATGCAATGCTCGAATACAAAAATTTAAAAGCAATTAAATCAATATTAAATAATTCAAAATAGCTATTATGATTTATGGAATTATGGCGGCAATGCCAGAAGAAATAGAAGGAGTAGTCAAGCTAGTTGAAAATCCTGAAGTGAAATTGATTGGTGGACGTGAATATACGCTTGGTACCATTCATAATAAAAATGTTGTAGTTGTTTTTTCAAGATGGGGTAAGGTGGCGGCAGCATCTACTGTTACCACTTTAATCGATGTATTCCATGTTAATCAAATCGTTTTCACTGGTATCGCTGGTGGAATTCACGCTGATTTAAAAGTGGGTGATATTGTTGTTGCATCCAGTTGTGTGTTTCATGATATGGATACTCGTCCATTGCACGACCGTTATGTAGTTCCGCTAATCAATAAAAAATACTTTGATGTTAATGTAGTAGAGGGATTGCTTGAAAAATTACAGGAAATGTTTAATTCAAATAATATAGTAAGTGTTGTCGGACAAGAATGGGTTGAGCAATTTAAATTAAATGATGTGATGGTAGTTAATCGTGCAATTGCTAGTGGAGATCAGTTTGTGAATTCGCATGAAGTGAGAAACGATATTAAAAATAATTTATCTGAAGTTGCCTGTGTAGAAATGGAAGGTGCAGCCGTTGCTCAAATTTGTTATGAGCATGCAATACCTTGTACAATTGTTCGCACTATTTCTGATAGCGCTGATAACTCTGCATCTATCGATTTTGAGCCTTTTGCTAAGTACGTAGCTTCCAATTATTCAATTGCAATTGTCTCGGCTTTATTGTCTGATTGATTTTATTTATTTTTAGGTAATGAAAAAATTCCATGTCATTTTATTAGCGCTACTTTGCTTTGCCGTTGGGTTGCTTGCACAGCGTTATTATGATAGAAATTTTGGTAGGGAGGTTGTAAATTTAAGTGATCCTGCATCTCCTTATTTTAAGCCTTGTGCTTTCGAAAATACACCTCCTGATTCGATAATACCTAAATTAGAAATCCCAGCCATACGGCCAGGTAGTCAAATCGTGGAGCATCTTGCCTATACACTTGACTATGCTGAGCAATTTGAACAAGCATCATGGGTGGCGTACGAGTTAACAGCTGAAGAAACTGTTAAACAATTTGAAAGGAGCAATAAGTTCTTTAAGGATCCCGATGTTAAAACGGGTTCTGCTTCTGATATCGATTATAAAGGTTCAGGATATGATCGTGGACATTTAGCGCCCGCAGGTGATATGAGTTACAGCGAAGAGACAATGATGGAGTCGTTTTATTATAGTAATATGTCGCCACAAGATCCTTCATTTAATAGAGGAATTTGGAAACGCTTAGAAGAGAAGGTGCGCAATTGGGCTGTATTGTATCAGTCTGTTTTTGTGGTAACAGGACCCGTTTTATCCGAAGGGAATATTACTCCTACTAACGGTGTGGCCATACCGAACTATTATTACAAAGTAATACTTGACGCTCGTAGTGCTCATCTTCAAGGAATTGGATTTATCATGCGTAATGAAGGCGCAAGTGGCGATTTACAGGCCTTTGCAGTTTCAATCGATAGTGTAGAGCGATTTACTGGAATCGATTTTTTTCCGCGATTACCTGATAAAACAGAGAATTCGTTGGAAGGTAGATTATGCTTGCCTTGTTGGGATTGGACTAATTCTGTGTCGAAGAGTTCCGGTGTTAAAGAGGGTAAAACAGGAACATCTACTCAGTGTAATGGAACAACCAAAGCCGGCGCTCGCTGTAGAAAGACAACTAAAGATGAGAGTGGATTTTGTTATCTTCACGTATCCCAATCAGGTAGTAGTAATACAACTCGTGAAAATGTCGATAATCGTAGCGAATCTTCATCACAGTGTAATGGAAAAACAAAAAAAGGAGATCGTTGTCGTAGGATGACTCGAAATACAAATGGTTATTGTTATCAGCACGGAGGTAACTAATCAAAACTCACTAATCAAAGTAATATGCCAAGCAACTTCTTTCGTTCGAATAGTTATTTTATTGACGAGAATGTAAAATTCTTCAAGTTCGAGAACACTTATCAGTTATATGATGATATGGGAGTTAACATCGGTGCAATTTGTCAGAAGCTCACCATTGGACAAAAAATATTACGAGTATTTATAAGTAAATCGATGTTGCCTTTTATGCTCGAGATAAAAGACCTTGATGGAAATGTGCAGGCAACAATTTCGAGGGGTTGGACATTCTGGATGTCGAAAATCACGATTGCTGATGGAGGAGGGAATTTAGCAGGTTCAATCAAACAGAAGTTTAAACTCTTCAAACCTGAATTTAGTATTTCAGATACTAATGAGGTGGAAATTGCCAAAATTACCGGCGACTGGAAAGCATGGAGTTTTTTAATCTTAGATTCCAATCAGCAA
>JBJOND010000124.1:0-3899 GCA_046052065.1 Bacteroidota bacterium
CAGGTACACTTAATAAAAACAATGTTCCTCAGTTTGCATTATGGATTCAGGCAGCGTGGGCAAGTATCTTATGTTTATCTGGCACTTATGGCGACTTACTCGACTATTGCACCTTTGCTTCCTTATTGTTTTATATTGTAACTATAGGTGGCTTATTCATGCTTCGTAAAAAAGAACCAGATACAGCTAGACCTTATAAAGTTATTGCCTATCCTATCCTGCCAATCCTTTATATATTGATTGCTACAGCTATTTGTGCAATACTTTTAGTCACAAAAACACAGAATACAGTAAGCGGATTAGTAATCGTAGCATTAGGACTTCCCATCTATTATTTCATCAAGCCGAAAGCTGAAGGAAAATAATTTTCAAGTTTATATACTATTTATTTTAAAGTATCGTTCGGGATTTAATTCACCATTAAATCAACCAAACTTTATGACCAAATTTATTACTTCAACTGCAATCGTAGTTATTGCAGGCTTGGCGCTATTTTTAACTTCTTGCGGGACTTCGCCCGTTTCTGAAAGAAAACCTATCGACAGGCTAGACTCGATTAAAACAGATTCTGGCATTGTAAAAGAGTTAAAAGATGTTTACCGTGTATTTCGAATAAACGACCAACTAGATATTATAAAAGACGATTTTTCGCTGTGCTATATGGATGATTCCGTTGCTGCTGCTAATGTTCTAAAAGAATCGTTTACTACCAGTGATAGCTTAAAGAACTTTCCATTTTATGATGATTCGATTCGAATTCTTGCGGATATGCATATTAACGAGTTTAATGGAATCAATAGAATAATTATTAAACATGGACTGCAATCAGATATACTTCAGGACTCTTTTGTAAAATATAAAGAAATCAATGAGCAGTACACTGACTTTTTGTTTGGAAAATACTCCACAAACCACTTTATAAAAATGAGTGAAGATCAATACTGGAAAAATATTGATAAGCAACAGTACATCCACTCTCCTGAATATGCACGCTATTTATCAATGGCTAAAACAGACTTAAAAGGAAGCATTGAATTGCTCAAAAAGATTATTGCCAACACAAAAAATTTTCAAGAGAAGTCCATTTATCAAATGGAACTCGCTAACAACATGATTTGTCATGCGAATAAACTTGATAGCAATAGCATTACTAATGCATTAAAAATATACAAAGAAGTTTTAGATAGCCCTGGCTATTCACTTTATAAATTCGAGGCTTGGCGTAGATGGAGAGCTGCTACGCAAGGATTTATTTATGGTCCTATGAAAGATTCAGAAATACCGAACAATTTATACGATGGCGTTCGTGAAAATTGTGCTGCACAAATTCTAAAATACTATATCAATCATCCTAAAGATCAAATGGCACTAAATCAATTTCTAGATTTTGCTACACATGGTATTGTATATCGAAGTGGAGAATACGAAGAAGGAAATCAGAATATGATTGAATTCTCTGAGCTTTTCAAATTAAACTAAATATACAATTAATATATTACCTATATTTATGGTCAATACATTAATATGGGTTTTCGATTTCAAAAAAGAGTTTCATTAGGTAGCGGACTGGGACTAAACATCAGCAAGTCGGGTGTTTCTCCCAGCTATCGCACGCGCTATGGGAGTATAAGCTCCAAAGGATTTTCATTCAGAACTGGAGTTGCAGGATTAACCTACCGCAGTGGTTTTGGCGGAAGAAAACGTAAAGGAAATTCAGGAGATGCTTTACTCTTACTTTTCGTAGCCTTTTGGCTAGTGATTATTTCATTATTGATTATTCTCAAATTAATTGAACTATTTTTTTGGTTACTTACTGAATTAATCAAGTTTATTCAACGCGTTCAATATAGAAGGCAAATCAAAAAAGAAATTGAACAATTTAAAGATTCAACTATTGTAACAGTACTGAATTTTGAAGCTGATTCTCTTCCTGAAGAAATGCGTTCGATGAAAGTAAAATTTCAAGGAGCACTCGTTGAGAACGGATCGATTGTAGAAAAAGATCAAGAGGTAGCCACTTTTGTTGTTGGCGATAAAATTGGTAGAATGCTTGCGAATAAAGCAGGTAAAATTAAATTCGCAAAGTTGCCTGGCGATAGGATGCGTATTGGGGATTGTGTTTGTATGATAGAAACAATAATTGGATGATTTGAAAATTTGATGATTTGATGATTTGATGATTTAGCACTCTCACAATTCATTGATAAGACGTGATATTACCTATTTGAAAATTATAATTCGATAATTCATATTGAACATACATTAAAAGTTGCTTTTCAAGTAATTTTCTTTTTTATTTTTCTACTTTTATTGAAAATACCATTTATGAAGAATTTATTTACTTTACTAGTCTTAGTTTTTATATCAAACGGATTAATTGCTCAAAGCATAATTAAAGTTCATGTTGAAGATGCAACTAAAAACACTTTACCCGGAGCTACCATCGTAGTTAAAGGAACTACAAATGGTACTTCAACGGATATGGAAGGTAATGCAACAATAATCGCATCATCAATAGATAGTATTATTGTTTCCTTAATTGGATATAATACGCAAACAGTTGCTATTGGCAATAATAGTTCTTTATCAATTTTACTCGCTTCTTCTGATATAGAATTAGGTGAAATGGTGATAGTAGGAACAAGAAGCGCGGGAAGATCACGAACAGAAACAACAGCGCCTGTAGATGTCATAAGTGTTAGCAGCTTACTTACTAACTCTGGTCGTGCGGATATAACCAGTATGCTTAATTATGCAGCACCATCACTCAATGCTAACAAACAAAGTGGTTCTGATGGTGCTGACCATATTGACCTTGCTACACTCCGTGGATTAGGTCCTGATCAAACATTAGTATTGGTAAATGGTAAGCGCCGACATCAAACTGCTTTTGTAGCAGTATATGGTACACGCGGTAGAGGAAATTCAGGAACCGATTTAAGTGCCATTCCTGTTTCTGCAATTGATAGAATAGAAATTCTTCGTGATGGAGCATCTGCTCAATATGGATCTGATGCCATTGCAGGCGTAATAAATATTGTAACTAAAAAAACAACCGGCTTTTTTACTGGGGATGTTGGTTATGGTGCCTATGCTGATAAAGAATTTAATCCTGCGTATCAATCTCAATTAATGCAATATGAAACAGGCAATAAATTAGATGGGAATGCTTTTTCATTGAATGCAAACTATGGAATTAAGTTGGGTAAAAAAGATGGCTACCTTAATTTTTCACTATCTGCATTAAATCAACAGAAAACTTTTCGTCAAGTGTTAGACACCTCCAACCTATTTACTAACCCTGATGCATTACCAATAAATGTGTATCGTCGTGCAAATGGAGATGCTTCAATTACATCTATCGGTACTTTCTTTAATGGAGAATTACCTCTAGCGAATAGCAAAACTAGACTTTACAGTTTTGGAGGATATAGCTTTAAAAAGTCAGATGCATTTGCATACTCCCGTAATTTTTCTGCAAGACCAAATCGTTTTCCAACAGATGCTAATGGTAATTTGATTTTCGTTGATGGCATCATGCATACAGCACCTGATGGAGAAGTATATTACAATCCGCATATCCAAACTGCTATTTCAGATTTATCATGGGCATTTGGTGCTCGAGGTGAAACTAAAAACAATTGGAGTTGGGATCTTAGCAATACAATTGGAAGAAATGATTTTCATTTTTATGGTGATCAAACATTTAATGCTTCACTTGGGACTTCAAAAACTAATTTTGATAATGGTGGTTTTTCATTCCTGCAAAACAATACTAATTTCGATATGTCTCGAAAATTTGAAAAGATAATGCAAGGTTTGCAATTTTCTTTTGGTGCTGAACATCGTTTAGAAAATTATACACTTTACGCTGGAGAAGAAGCCTCTTACCGTAATTA
>JBJOND010000125.1:0-3821 GCA_046052065.1 Bacteroidota bacterium
AGGGAGGTCCTTCGTAGAAAGTATACGCTGGTTTGCCTTCACGCTCAGAAACAGAGCGTTCAAAAATGCTTTTATCTTGCCAATACTGAAGTACATCATCAGCGACAGCAGGCAAATTTAGTTGTTTGTGTTCGGGATATTTAGCCATAATACAGAGGCGCAAAATTACTGAAAATAATAAAGCGACCTTTTTGGGGTCGCTTTATTCCACGCTTTGAAAAGCCTCTGAACTTTTCTGTATAAAGAACGACTTAA
The DNA here is from genome assembly GCA_046052065.1 of Bacteroidota bacterium. Taxonomy (GTDB): domain Bacteria; phylum Bacteroidota; class Bacteroidia; order AKYH767-A; family OLB10; genus CAINEC01. The sequence goes on from JBJOND010000125.1 coordinate 256, forward strand.
ATAAGACTAAATTGTGTAGCATTATTTTGCTAGACGTAAAGTAAAGGCATCCGCAACACGCCTGCAATCAATAGTTGTTGAGCAGGTAATTATCAATGCTGAATAGGAAAATCAGTTAGTGCTTTTCTTATTCGCGATTAAAATATTAATCACAACCCCTCCTACAACCAATAAAATCCCGAATAAAGTGCTGAGGTGTTGGTGTTCATCAAAAAGCCACCATCCAAAAAACAAAGCGTAAATAATTCCGAGGTAATTAAGAATAGAAACTTTAGCAATCTTATCGGCCTGCAACGATTTAGTGAGGTAATACTGCCCCAATTGTGTTACTATCCCAATCAAAACTATGTAAATCCAATCGATAGCTATTGGTGCTTGATATTCGAAAAGCGTGAAAACAGCTCCTGCAACAGCACCGAACAATTGAAAATGAAGAACTACAACTAATGGATGTTCCTTTTCTTTTAATGACCGAACCATATTATAAGCGAGCGCAGAAAAAACAGACGAAAAGAGTCCGATGGCTAACATGATTCCGCTGATACGAGCATCAAATCCTTTTATTACCAATACACCAATAAAAGAAATCAGAAAAAACAACCATTGAATAGGCTTTACCTTTTCACGAAGTATATAAACAGCAAAAATGGTGGTAAAAACAGGCGACAAATACTGAATGGTAACAGCAGTCCCCATTGGCATATGTTTTAGCGTTAAAAAGAAAGTGTAAAGTGCAATTGTTCCGAATAACCCTCGTAAAAAAAGCAACTTTCGGTTTGTTCCAACCCATGAAACATGTTGATTTTTTAAAAGTACGAACCCGATGATACTCGCAACGGCACATCTGAAAAAAACCAACTCCATAGATGGCAAATAAGAAAGCTTTTTCACCATCGCATTCATTAGAGCAAACCAAAAAGTGGACAGCAGCATGTACTTTACACCTGGCGTAATCAACTTACTTTTCACGGCGCGAAGCTACTGTAATCATTTAATTATTGAAGTTCGAAAAAATTATTTTCTGTACAAATGCAACAATACATCTTGCATGACACCTAGCGATGAAAAACTGGTGCTAATACTATAATCAAAGCCTGCTTGTTCAAACACATTTAGAAAGTGAGAGAGCGAATTGTTTTCACCCGGAATATTATGATGATACTCCACAATTAACTCTTTTACTTTGGAAATAGCACCAGACTGTATAAGGTCCTCCACAATTTTTATTTCAGCACCTTCCACATCCATTTTTATTAAATCGACATGAGGTAGCTCATTTATAAAGCTTGAAAGTTTTTCGCATTTCACATCTAATACTCTTTCACCACCACGGTTCGACTGAATAGATCCCGTAAGCGTTCCTTTGTCATCGTTAAAATGAAACGGAATACTTCCTACAGAATTGGCAAGAGCAAGATTATGTAGAGTAACATTTTTCAATTCAAATGACTTTACATTTTTATCCAGCAAACTATAGGTTGTTGGATTTGGTTCAAACGCAATAATGGTAGATTTCGGATAGCTACGTTTAAAATACAAAACCGACATACCGATATTAGCACCACAGTCAATTATTACAGGATTAGGGTTTTTAATTTTAAATTGATACTCTTCATTAACGAAAATTTCTCGAATGAGATAATTAAGGGTATGGTAACTAAATGCATAGAATTTATTTCCGAAAATAGTAGTAGAAACTTCTCTATCGCGCGACTTTTCATTTTTACGCAAAAGTGAAAGTGAAAATAGTTTAGTAAACAATTCCATTCGTGTAATTACATTTCCTTGGTAGCGGAGTGCAGTAATTATTGATGAAATAAATACTCGAATCATAAAGCCATTATTATTTAACAATGATACTAAAAAACAACATACTAGAAAGATGAACAATGTAACCACATTATTTTTATCTTCGACAAGTGCGTAAATTTATACTGGCTTTAATCTTCGCTTTATATTGCAATGTTGCTTTCTCGCAGCCTTTTATTGACGTACTGAATCTACAATACGCTCAAACATCTATCTCGAAATTATATAAAGGCAAAGATGAATTCAAGGTCAATCACGAATGGAAGTCGTACGTATTTAATGCCCCAATAAAACTCAACGACAAAAAGTTATTATTGATTAGTCCTGAGATTAACAATAAAAAATATTTACAAAGCGACAGTACATTAACCACGCAACAAAACGGAAGCACCACGATCATTGCATATAGCCGCTTTCATGAACATTACATTTCTTTTGCGCTTCCAGTAACGCTAATACAAAACTTAAAAAATCAAAACAGCATTAGTGCAACGCTGGTTTATCGTCAAAATAAAGTTTATCAAAATAATTTTAGTTCGAGTAGTGGTCAGTTAGGAGGAGCATTGCTTTATACAAAGACCTATAGCAATAAATTTAAATTAAAAGGTGGGATTTATTATAATCGCGAGTTCTGGGGTAATAACATTTTGCCACTCTTAGGTTTTGAATGGAAAGCATCTAAGAATATTTATTGTTGGGGTATACTACCGACTTCTGCCAATGTAGATGTTTCGTTTAATAAAATGCATGCTGGATTTGCCTTTCGAGGAATCGAGGAATCGTATAGCGAAAATACTAACTCTTATTTTCGCGACAGAGAAGGCCATTTAAAAATTTATTTGAATTATTATTTGATTAAAAAAAATCAGAAAATCGGGATTGTATTATTAGCTGAGGGAGGACAATCAGTTAATAGGCTTTATGAATTTAAAGCAGCCAATAGTGATAATATTTCTAAATATAATCCAGCAGAAAACTTTTTTGTAAGGATAGGAGTTGCAGTCAGGTTAATCACCAAAAGTGATTTTAAACTTTGGCCATCACATCCGATTTAGCAAACTTCAGATCTTTAATATTCAACTGAAGCGTTGTACGATTGTTGAAGTTATTTTCTTCAATGTGATATACAACTTCAAAAGTATCTTGTTGCTCTACTTGCGGATGATGGTGACCTAATTGAAAAGCGATACCATCAAATGTAGATTGATAATCGTCGTGTTGCACAAGCGTTAATTTAAGGTGATTATTTCCTACCACTTTACCTCGGCCATTATCGCGTAAGTTGGATGATTTAAATATCGGCGACATATTACCTGGACCAAAAGGAGCAAACTGTTTCAGAATATTAAAAAACTTCTGATTAATATCGTTCAAATTTAATTCAGCATCAATTTCTACTTCACGTACAAGCATTCTGTCTTCTATTGTAGACGACACTACTTCTTCAAAACGTTCAATAAACTCCTGTACATTCTCTTCTTTCATTGTTAGTCCTGCAGCATACATATGTCCCCCAAACTGCTCTAATAAATCGCTGCAGCTTTCAATAGCATTATATACATCAAAATCTTTTACCGAGCGTGCCGAACCCGACACCATATTATTTTCATCGTTACTTTTCGTAAGTACAATTGTAGGTCGATAATACTTTTCTGTTAATCGCGAGGCAACAATACCAATTACCCCTTTATGCCAAGCTGAATTATATAGCACTGTTGATTTACGATACTGATGCTCTTGATTTTCTTCAATTAACT
>JBJOND010000126.1:0-3791 GCA_046052065.1 Bacteroidota bacterium
TGCTTTAGAAGTTTTAGTTCCTGATGTAGACGATACAATAAAAACAGGTTATTCATCTAAACAATTGGATTGGGTATTTGAAAATGAACAAAATATTTGGAAGGTATTAGTAGATAATAATCTATTATTCAGTAACAAGCCAAAACTGTATTTAAAATTCATTAATGATGGAAATACAACTAGTGGTTTTCCTAAAGAAGCACCTGCTAAATTAGGAGGCTTTATTGGATGGCAGATTGTACGCTCTTATATGAAGAAGCAAGAGGGAATGTCGTTAGAAAAACTATTTCAAATTAGTGATGGCAAACGAATTCTAAACGAATCAGGATACAAACCAAGCAAAGACTAACATGAGCAATATTCAGATTTTTACATTTAACCCAACACAAGAAAACACTTACGTTATAAGCGACGATACAAAATCGTGTGTAGTTATTGACCCAGGCTGTTATTATCCAGAAGAGAAAAAAGAACTTTTTGATTATATCAACGACAACGAATTAAATGTTATTCATCTTTTGAATACACATTGTCATACCGACCATGTACTTGGTAATGCGTTTATGCATGAGTGCTATCAGGTGATTCCTAAAATACATTCAGAAGAAGTAATTGTATTACAACATGCGAAAACAATGGGGGCATCTTTTGGATTATTTATGGATGAGTCGCCAGAACCAGATGTGTGTTTAATAGAAGGAACTAAAATTACTTTTGGCAATACCACACTTGAAGTTATTTTTACTCCAGGACATTCACCTGGCAGTGTTTGTTTTTACAATGCACAGGAGAACTATATAATTGGTGGTGATGTCCTTTTTAAGAATAGCATTGGCAGAACAGATTTACCGGGAGGTGATTTAGACACATTATTAAATTCTATATCTCAAAAGTTGTTTACCTTAGAAGAAGAAATAATCGTTTATCCGGGACATGGGCCACATACTACTATTGGATATGAAAAAAAGCACAATCCGTTTTTAAAGAACTATTAAGGTGATGAAAAAACATATCCTACTTTTATCATTAATTTTTTTCACTTGGATAACTGTCAATAGTCAGACAGTACAGCTATCCAATACCAACATCAATCAAGGTGGATATGATTATGCTACAGTACTTGGAGAACTTGAAGAAGGCTATATTATTTTGCAAAGCAATATTCCGATTGGAACAGATAAAGAACGAGTTGGATTAAAGTCGAGGAAACTACAGTTAAGTTATTTTAATAGTGCCTTAGCAAAGCAATGGCAAATGCCAGTTACAACTGATATTGCGGGAAGTAATATTGAAAACATACACGTGTTTGATGGTAAGCTATTCATCATTTACAGCACCTTCAATAAAGAAAGTGGTGCTATGAATTTTTATGCTGATACTTATACGAGTTTAGGTAAATCCTTACAATTGAAAAATAAATTAGGAACTATTTCGATAAACAAGTACAACAACCTTGAAAAATCACGTGTAGTTGTAAGTCCTGATAAAAAAAGTTTTAGTATTTACCAGAATGAAACTGATGATGTAAGTCAAACTATTAATTTGATTACTTATCGTTCATCAGATAATATAAATACGAAAAACTTCAGTCTTAAATATGGAAGAGGACAGTTGTATCTAAATAACTACATGCTAGATAATACTGGAAACTTCTTCCTTACTGGACAAGTAAAGAACAAAGAGAATAAAAAACAAAAGTCACACTATTTATTTTGTTACATCGCATCCATCAATTCAGTAATAGAAAAAATGATTACTGATTATAATTCTCCGATATCAGATATCATCATCAAGTACAATCCTGTAAGAGATGAAGTAGTTTGTGGTGGTATAGGTGTCGACAATACCTCCTACTCTGGCTCTGGAATTAAGTTGCTGAGTTTAGATTCGGCTTATAATTTCAAAGAAACCAACTATTCTATACAAGGTAGTAGCTTAAAAGAGCTCATCGGTGAAAGAAACAATAGTGGGATTAGCTTAGACAATTACACGATACAAGATTTGATCTTGCGCGAAGATGGAGGTGCCTTACTGGTTGCTGAGGCGCAGTATTTAAGTGAATACTCGTTTTATGATCAGTTTACACAAACATTTAATAGAAGAACAGAATATCATTTCGACAACATTGTTTTATTTTCTGTATCACCTGAAGGAACTATTGATTGGTGCAGAGTAATTAAAAAAGAACAAGTATCGATGGATGACTTTGGGATATTCTCATCGTTTGCATCCTATCTAAATAACGAGGAAATAGGTATCATTTACAATAAAGATTCTGGTAGAAACTTCGAATTAATGCATGTTTTGATAACAAAAGATGGGCAGTTATCGAGTAAAAGGATCAATAAATCGAATATTGACGCGATAATTCCAAAATATAACAGGCAAACGGATGCCACTGAAATTTGTGCTCCCGTATTAATAAAACGACAATTATACCTGGCCAAAATTGAATTTGAATAAGAGAGGTATTTATTAGGAATTTAAATTGTTTTGTTTAAGTTAGTCACTTCCAACGTAAACATCCTGAAAACAATAGCGTATTTACCCCTTAATTGATTCGGAAATTAGATATATTGATTAAATTTGCAACTATGAGAAAAATAACATTTAACAATAAGCAAAGTCCACTATTTGACGCTTTACGCGAAAAAACAGATGCTTATTTCAAAACTCAAAACATTTCTGCTACAGGTAATTTTAAATTATTTAGCAAAACGATTATACTTGTCTCTGTTGTTATCACTACCTATTTACTGTTAGTTTTAGGTGATTTACATTGGGGAATTCAGTTAGCATTATGTGCTTTATTAGGTTTAACCTTTGCCAGCATCGGTTTTAACGTAATGCATGATGGTGCACATGGATCTTATTCATCAAATAAGCGCTTGAACGATATTATGTCTTATTCATTAAACATGATGGGATGTTCAAGTTTTATGTGGAAGATAAAGCACAATATTGTACACCACTCATATACAAATATCGAAGGAGTGGATGACGATATCGCTATTGGACCTTTAATGCGTGTGAACGAGCATCAGAAAAAATACTGGATACATCGTTTTCAGCATATTTACTGGATTGTATTGTATGGTTTGACTTATTTCATCTGGATATTTGGTAATGACTTTAAAAAATATTTTACAGGTAAAATTGGGCCTACTCCTATTCGTAAAATGAAATTGTCGGAGCATTTTGGATTTTGGATTACCAAAATTATTTATGTTTCCTTGTTGGTTGTATTGCCAGCTTACAAGCATGGATTTATGGAAGCAATTATTGGGTATGGCGTTGTATTATTTGTTACAGGTTTGGTTATCGCAGTTGTATTCCAATTAGCGCATGTGGTAGAAGACACTCACTTCCCTTCTCCTGATCCAACAACTCAAAAAATTGAAAATGAGTGGGCATTACATCAAATTAATACAACCGCAAATTTTGCTACACATAACAAAGTAATCAGCTGGTTTATGGGTGGATTAAACTTTCAGGTGGAGCATCATTTATTCCCTAAGATTAGTCACATTCACTATCCTGAAATCAGTAAAATAGTTAGAGATACTTGTAAGGAATTTAACGTTAAGTATATTGAATACCCAACATTCATTAGTGCTGTTGGTGCACACTTACGTCATTTAAGAGAATTAGGAAGAGCTTAATTAGTTTTTACGATTCATTAAAGAATCGGCAAGGTCTTTCAAGGGCTGTTTACTCGCCTCTGGAATAGGAATAGCATCAAGGTGTAGTAGCGCATCATTATAAAGCTGCTCATCTTTTCTTCTGCAATC
>JBJOND010000127.1:0-3742 GCA_046052065.1 Bacteroidota bacterium
TTTCAAGTCGCCAAGCAGACAAATTAGAGCAATTGGTTTCAAAAATATTTGAACAACCTTATTTAGCTGTAGGTAAAATGAACCTAATGCCTCGTAGTCATGAGGCAATCGCTGATCCAGAATTTTCAGTTAAGATGCGTTACTTATGTATAAGTCCGCTAATCTTGGTTGATCCTCGCACTGATTCAGAAAAAAGTCAGTTAACAATTGACCCTACTTCTCATGAGTTTTCAGATATCTTATACGAACAAACATTAGATCGTATGGAGAAAGCTGGATTTGCAGAAGCAGATTTAAACAACTTTGCAGAGTTTGATGCGCAGCCAGATCAAGATTATGTGCAAAAGATTAATGAGACGGGTAAAAAATTTGCACGCTACTACAAAGCAAATGATGGTAGTAATATGATGGGGTACTTATTGCCTTTCACTTTACATGCGCATATTGATGTTCATCGCTTTATCTGGGAATGCGGAATTGGCGCTATGACAGAACAAGGTTATGGAATGGTTGATATGGTAAAAGAATAATTATCATCGTTGATAAAACATTTTGGCAAACAGGACTTTTTAAGTCCTGTTTGTTATTTTTGGCCCACCACCAAACAATATGAATTCAAAAAACAAAAAGCGATTAGTCATTCTCTTTTCCATCATTGCATTTTTAATAATTGCAGTGTTTTTAATCAGACAACCGATTCTTGATTATGTCATCGGAAAGGCTAAATCGAAAGTAAAGCAGAAGTTTAATGCAACACTAGTAGTTGGAAATGCTAGTTTTAATGGTATCCGAGAAATATGCATCGATGATGTAGCCTTGATTCCTTCCAACGGAGATACACTGTTTACTCTAAAGCATCTCAGCGCGAAAATTAGAATTTCAAAGTTGTTTGTCGGTAAAGTAACAACACGTTCTTTAATAGCTCAGGGCGTTTCTATCACATTAGTAAAAAAAGATTCAATCGATAATTATTCTTCTTTTCTAAAAAGTGATAGTAAAAAAGATGACCAGACTGCAAATAATTCTATCGGACTAAATGAGCGATTTGCTGCCATCTATGAAAAAATAAATGATGTATTTAACGAGGAGATTACACTCGAGGATTTTCATTTGTCTTATCAGAAGGATGATGTGATAGAGTCTTTGGATTTACCATTGTTAAACTTTGATGGTGAAAAGTTTAATTCCTCATTGGTTATGAGCTCTAAGGAGGGCAAGTCAGACTGGCTGATAGTTGGTACTGCTGATGCCTCTGAAGGAGAATATGATTTTTCGATGGAACGTAAATCGTCTAACGCTTATGCATTACCGTTTGTTGATTTGTTCGATGGATTTAAATTTTGTTTTGATAAGGCCAACATTCGTTTAAAAGCTGATATCAGTGAAGACGATATTCCTTTTTCATTAATCTTTTCAATGGATAATTTCCTCGTTAATCATTGGAGAATATCACCCGAAAATGTGATTATTCCTGCTATGGCAGCTCAGTTTAATTTGAACTTTTCTGATGATAGCATTTATACTGCTAGTCCAACTTTCTTCTCAGTAAATAAATTGCTGGTAAATTTTCAAACAGCTTATGCTCGAGGTAAACAAGGATATATCACGCTAAATGCTGGTTTTGACACACCAGAAGCACAAGCGCTATTCGATGCATTGCCTAAAGGTATGTTTTCTAGTTTTGTTGGATTTAAAGCAAATGGAGGATTAAATTATGCACTTCGTTTTCATCTTCCCTTCGAAAATCCTGATGCGTTAGATTTCGATTCTAAATTAACCCCGTCAAAGTTTTCTGTTTCCAGCTGGGGTAATGGTGGTTTTACAAAGTTAAATTCTTCGTTCTCGTTTACAGCAATGGATGGAAGTAGACCTGTTCGTTCGTTTTTAGTTGGACCTGAAAATCCGAGTTTTGTTCCATTGTCTAATATATCACAGTATTTACAAAATTGTGTACTCACTTCTGAAGATCCGAGTTTCTTTAACCATGGTGGATTTGTAGATGAATCGTTTAAGCAATCAATAGCCACCAATTACAAAAAAGGACGATTTGTTCGAGGCGGTAGTACCATCTCTATGCAACTCGTTAAAAATGTATTTTTAAGTCGTAATAAGACAATTGCACGTAAGCTCGAAGAGGTTCTGATTGTTTGGTTAATTGAGCGCAACCGACTTGTTTCGAAAGAACGAATGTTTGAGGTGTATTTGAATGTTATTGAATGGGGGCCAAATGTTTATGGAATAGGTGAGGCATCTAATTATTATTTTGAAAAATCTCCTGCAGCCTTGAGCCTTCAAGAATCTTGCTTTTTGTCCAGTATAATTCCCCATCCAAAGTATTATAAATCAGCTTTCGATTCTTCTGGAACGTTTTCAAATTCTATGAAGAATTATTACAGAATGATAACTAATAGGTTGGTAACACGAGAAAAGATAACTGCTACAGAAGTTGATACTAACTTCGTTCCTTTGAATTTATCTCCAACTTGCTTGAAATATCTGATGCCTCTGGATACAACAGCTGTTGATTCACTCGAAGTTATTACTCCTTTGGAAATCATAGAATAAGCGTTTTTTTGTATTTGATAGTATCACAATCATTAGGGTGTATTATTCTCTAAAATTGTCCTTTTCTCACAACAATAATGTTAAAAAACTGCAGTTTTAGTTAGTAACTTACCCTCATGAAATCGTTAATTTTGAAATGCGTGTCGTGTTAGTTTACGACCTTTGCAAAAATTAATTTTAATTGAAGATTTAAGATGGCGAAAAAAAATGAATTAACAATTGACCATAATTATACCGAAGATAGTATTCAAAGTCTTGATTGGAAACAACATATCCGTTTGCGTCCCGGCATGTATATCGGAAAGTTGGGTGATGGTTCAAGTAAAGATGATGGGATTTATGTTTTGCTAAAAGAGGTAGTCGATAACTGTATCGATGAATATGTGATGGGGTATGGTAAGAAGGTAGAAATTGAAGTGAAAGATGGTCGTTGTAGAATTCGTGATTATGGTCGCGGAATTCCACTTGGTAAAGTAGTAGAGTGCGTTTCAAAAATTAATACCGGTGGTAAGTATGATAGCCAAGCGTTTCAAAAGTCGGTTGGACTTAACGGTGTAGGTACAAAGGCTGTAAATGCACTTTCTTCTTATTTCAGAGTGCAAGCCGTTCGTCAGGGTAAAACAACCTGGGCAGAATTTCAAAGAGGGGAGTTAACAGCAACAAAAAATGAATTGCCTACTAGCCTTGCTGATGGTACTGAGGTTTCATTCGACTGTGATGGTGAAATATTTACTGATTACCATTATCGTATGGATTACATCGAAACGATGGTGCGTAATTATACTTTTTTAAATGTAGGATTAACAATTGTTTTCAACGGACAAGAATTCAGATCTGAAAATGGATTATTGGATTTGTTAAATACGCATATCAGTGATGAGCCGCTTTATCCCGTAATTCATTTACGTTCGAAAGATATTGAGATTGCCTTTACGCATACCACCGCTTACGGAGAAGATTATTATTCTTTCGTGAATGGACAGCATACAACACAAGGTGGAACTCACTTGGCAGCGTTTCGCGAAGCATTGGTAAAAACAGCGCGCGACTTCTACGGAAAAGATTTTGATCCTGCAGATGTTCGTACGTCTATCACAGGTGCTATTAGCGTAAGAATTCAAGAGCCCGTTTTTGAGTCGCAAACAAAAACTAAATTAGGTTCTCAAAATACACATCC
>JBJOND010000128.1:0-3614 GCA_046052065.1 Bacteroidota bacterium
GTGGATGTTGTTTAACGATATGTTCCAAAGTAGCTTGCAAAACGACTTCTACATTCGGTAATGTTAACGATGGGATAGTGCCCTCACGAATCATTAATGGGAGTTCATCCTCTGTCCATAGATAAGAGGAGATCTCAAAACTGCGTTTTATAAATTCTAATCGCGCTTGTTCTTTACTTAAAAAGCGCTCTTGCAATTGCACACTGGCTTCGAGTGTATCAAGCATTGGCCTATCGCCAAAGGTAGCACTGCTTTTTATCGCTGTAAATCGCTGTTGGTTTACCGCATATACTTCTTCCAACACTTTAAAATTCTGATAGCTTTGAAACCAGTTCCAGTAGGCTGAACCAGCCTCCAACAGTATATCATTCATCATTAAGCGCTGTTCTTCCACTGTCGACTTTTGATAAATTTCAGCCTGACGAAATGCATTCCTTCGTTGATCAAAAAGTAATCCTTGTAATACCGGAAGCGCAACACCCACCTGATATAATCCTGCATCAGGAGTGATCCATTCAGGATTAACAAAATCACCATAAGAACTATTATATCCTGATTTAATATCGATACCAGCCCAAGTAGGAATAGAAATACCAGCGTTAAAATATTGGAAATATTCTTTCTGTCCGTAGTACTTTTCATCGATTGTGCTTGAAATTTTCGGATCGAAATTACCACGAGCACTAAGCATCGTTGATTTCCCTTCCTTCAATTTTAGTTGCGCCTGTTTAGCAACGGGATGAAAATTCTTCACATAGTAAATAAACGTATCAAGATTTAAAACAACCGTTGAGTCGTTTGCTTTAACTGATACAGCAAAAAGCAGTGATAGTATTAAGAGTTTTAATTTCACTTTGATTCTTTTTTCGTTTTACTTTCTGTTGGTTGATAATAATCAGGAGGGAATCCGTTGGTCTGACGCCATAATTCATAGCCAATAGTTACTGTCTTCAGGAAGGCGATACCGTTAGCACCAGCACCGACCTTTAATGCAGATGGCCATGGATGATCATTTTTATCGGGAGCCACCAAAGCTCTGTACTTTCCGTTATCACTGATAAAATTATCAATTGCTACAATTTTACCCGTGTAGGTACCATAACTTATGTTCGGCCATCCAGAAAAAATAACAGCAGGCCAACCATCAAACTGCACTTGTACTTTTTCTCCTTTGCTGATCAATGGTAAATCAACTGGATTAATATACATCTCCACAGCTAAATCAGAGTTGTAGGGCATTATTGTTACTAATGGTTGTCCCTCTTTTATATTCTCTCCTAAACCTTGTTGAATAGCTTTAGTAATATATCCATCTTGCGGTGCTTTAATATAATACAAACCACTTCTCACCGAATAATTCATGAACTGATTCTGTAATTTGGTTACAGACATTTCACCATCGTACATATTACTTACTGCAGTAAACTTTTCTGACTCTGCTTTTGATAGTTTATCCTGATATTCGGTTTTAATACTTTGTATTTCTACACGTGCATTAATAACTTCATTGGTAGATGTCATTAATTTATTTTCCTGTGACATCATTTTTGAAAGTGCTTCTTGCATTTTCATTTTTCGCATTTCAAGTTCTGTCAACGATTTCAATCCTTGCTTATAAAGTTCTTGCATACGATCATATTGTTCTTTCGCAATTTTATAGTTTAAGTTCTCAGCTTCCAACGTCACACTATCTGTTGCTACTTTTAAATATGCTTGCTTTAATTTATTTGCAGCTTGTTCCAACTTTAAAGTCTGTGTTTGCGAGATGGCATCAATCTGATTATCGAGGGAACGAACTTTATCCATATACCCTTGAACAGAAAGTTCCTTCGATTTTAACTGTTCTCCTGTTCGTTGAACTAACGAGGAATCAAGATAATCTTCTTTAATTTCCGAGATAAATAATATCGTATCACCCTTCCTTACAAGATCACCTTCTTTCACATACCATTTCTCAATACGGCCTGGAATGATACTTTGAATTGTTTGAGGTCGCTGATCAGGACGAAGCGCAGTTACAACACCAATTGAACGGATATTTTGCGTCCATGGTAGTAACAAGAAAATGATAAATAACACAAGTAGATAATAAAATATCTTCTTTATAACAGACTTATACTTTTTCTCTTCTATCGAAAGAATCGAAGAGTATTCTGCATTTACTGGAATTTTATTTTTAGGGGATAAATTAAGCATGGCTGATAGTTCCTGATTTCATTATATAACTACTGTTACATTTTGATAAATAATATTCATCATTGGTAATGGCAATAACGGTACACTTGAATTTATCTGACAATAGATAATCTGTTATTTTATTTTTATCGTTTTCTGAAAGATTATCAAAACAATCTTCAAGTAATAATAATTTAGGATGATGTACAATAGCACGAGCTAAGAGCAACTTTTGTATTACACTTTTAGGAAAACTTTGTCCGTCGTTATGAACGATTGTATTCAGTCCGCTCGGCAACGACTTGATAAAATCTTTTAACATCAATACTTCAAGAACTTCGATAACATTATTTGTTGTGACCTTTTCACGACCTAAGGTGATATTATTTTCAATGCTTCCATTAAACAACTCATCTCCGTTAATACAGGTTCCCATATTAATTCGAATCGATTCCATCTGATAATTTCCGACTGGTAAATCATTAAAACAGATGTTTCCTTTTTGGAATTGAAACTGACCTGAGATTAATTTCATTAATGTCGATTTTCCAGAACCATTATATCCTTGAATCGCAATTTTAGCATTGGAGGCAACTTGCAAACTGCAGTTTTCAATTGTTGCGCTTACAGCATTAGGGTAACTAAATTTTATCTCCTTCAATTCAACTGCAAAAGGAAGAGTATTATCAATGGTCAATCCTTCCGAATTATTTTCCAAGTTAAGATCGCTCACTTGTCCAATCTTCTCTAAGGAAGTCAGAACATCATAAATTGTTTCTAGACATAAAATGATTTTCTCAACGGAACCAATTACTAATAAAATGATTAATTCAGCAGCTACAAACTGACCAATATTCATTTGTTGATTGATAACAAGAACACCACCAATACTTAATAAGCACGCAGCAATAAATACTTTAAATCCTATCAGATAGACCATTTGTTGTCGCAGAATGGCATAATGATTCTCACGTGCAATTAAGTATTTATTTACTCTTCTATCCGTTTCATTACCTGAAAGGTGAGTACTACCAGCCAATTTAAATGAAACCCTTGCACGCGCTAATTCCTGTAACCAAAAAGCGACATTGAATTTATTTCCGGATTCTTTAACACTTGTTTCAAAACCTTTTTTGCTAGTGTATTTCAGAATAAAGTAGAGAACAACTATTACGGTAATACTTAATAAAATAAATAGCGGATGATAAAGCGATAGCAAAAACAATCCAAAGACAATCTGCAAAGTTGCTAATGAAAAATCGATAAGGATTTTTGATAACCCTTTTTGAATAGTGGTGATATCAAAAAAACGATTCATTAATTCAGGAGCATATTTTTTATAAAGCTCTTCTGATTTAATATTGGGAATACGCAAAGCAAAATCGAAGGCCGCTCTAGCAAACAACGACTGTTGAATATTCTCCGTGATGCGCAATTGC
>JBJOND010000129.1:0-3583 GCA_046052065.1 Bacteroidota bacterium
CAACTGCTACACCCGTTAATTTCTTATTGGTAACAATATACGTTTTTGCTATTTGTGCATTTATATTCACAACTTATAGCTTAACAGGTAATAAAATATCTTCAGTAGTTAAACCTTCTAACACCTCTACAAAATCGTTAGATACAATTCCGGTTTTAACAACAATTGCTTCACTCTTCCCTTTTACATTCACTTTATTTCCATAACCTAAATACATCTTAGGAATTATCATTGCCGATTTTTTAGCACCTACACTAATATTTGCTTCAAGCTGAGTACCATAAAAAGATTGAGGCAAACTATCATTCAATTTAATTTTACAGATATACGATTGAGTTAGTAAATCAAACGATGGCAATACTTCTGAAACAACACCATTAACTATTTTTCCTTTACTGGTATTTAATTGAACATACACCTTTTGACCTACTTCAACTTTTGCAATACTGTTCTCATCAACATTCACAACTGCTTCAATACTCTCTTTATTTGCAATGATCGCAACCACTTCTCCACGACGAACATAGTCGCCTTTGTTTTTAAACTTCTTTATAATTGTTCCTGCTTGCAACGATTGAATTTTATTAAAATCGCTTGCGACTAAACTATTTTGCAATTGTCCTTTGCTGATAATTTGCTGTTGTTTTGCTTGAAGTAAAATTGCGTTATATTGATTCTTTAACGACATCCAGCTTGAATAAGAATTCTTCTCTGCTAACTGTGCGTTTTCCATTGCAACTTTGGATGTACTTTGTTGTGAATATAAAGTTTCATAACGACGGGCTTGCAATGAATCCTGACGATATTTATTTTCCGCAGCGCGGATATTTTCTTTTACCTGCAATAAAGCTGGAGAATTAGCAGAAACATTTTGATCAGCAATTTGAAGCTGATCATTTGCAACTGAAGAATTAACTTCATTAGAATGATTATCTATGGTCGCTAATAACTGTCCTGCCTGTACGAAAACACCTTCTTCAATTGATGAACTAATTAATACCCCTTCTGTTTGTGCTGTCACATTATAAGCATCTTTCCAATCAATGCTACCACTTGCAAAAACCAGTTCTTCAATGTCTTTAATCTGAGGTTTTACTGTTTCATTGCTGCAAGAAAAAAAAGTTGAAATAAGAAACAATAAAATGACAACTTTGCAGTACTTATAATAATACATGATAAATATCTTAAAATCCGAATTCAAAATTAAATAATGTACTGCAAGTACAAAGTGACAATCCTCACTTTATTTGATAAACTTCAACACTTCGTTTAATAGCTCTGACGGCTTTTCGGCATGCACCCAATGGCCTGCTCCTTCTATAGTTACAAATTGCGCATTTGGATACCAGCTTTTAATCTCTGAAAATCGAGCATCTTCAATATAGCCTGAATTACCCCCTTTCACAAACAACAAAGGCGTATCGACTAATACCGAAGGCCAGGTTGAAGTACCAACCTCTTCAATTTGCTCATTTAACGTTTTTAGGTTAAAACGCCAATCCATTTGTTCAGGTGTTTTCCAATGCAAATTCTTTAACAAAAACTGCTTAGTTCCATAATCCTCAATCGCATCATTCATAATTTTCTCTGCTTCAGAGCGACGGGTAATTTTTGATAAATCAATCGACAATAACGTATCGATTATCTCTCTATGATGAACAGGATATTGGTACGGAGCAATATCAATCACAACTGCTTTTGAAATTAATCCTGGAAAATTATTAATCAGTGAAAGTGTCATTTTACCTCCCATCGAATGACCAATTACAACTGGTTGATGTAAGTTTAAATCAGTAATTAATTCTTCCACATCAGCAGCCATCGAATAATAATCATGCTCTTCATCATGCGGCGACAATCCGTGGTTACGAAGATCTGCAGTAATAACCTGATAGCCATTTTCAGCCATTTGACGAGCGAAACTTTGCCAGTTATCACTCATACCAAAAAGTCCATGAAAAATTAAAACTGGCCGTCCTTCGCCATAAACTCTATAACTAAGTTTCATAATGCCTGCAAAGATGATAATTTTTGATTGATTGATACAAAATCCTATGTGAGTAAATTGTTTTAAGTCTAAATTTGCAACATGAATACAATTGTTCGTTTTGCCAAGGAAGAAGACATCCCATTTGTGCATGCTTTGATTAAAGAATTAGCAGAATATGAAAAGGCGCCCCACGAAGTAACCAATACAGTAGAAGACATGCTTCGCGATGGATTTGGACCTCATCCCGTTTATCGTTGCTTGGTAGCGGAAACAGATAATAAAGTAACAGGAATGGCGATTTATTTTATTAAGTATTCAACCTGGAAAGGGAAAGGCATTTACCTCGATGATATTGTAGTAACAGAGTCGATGCGTCGAATGGGAATTGGTAAATTATTGTTTGATGCGATAGTAAAAGATGCAAAGTTGATTGGAGCAAAACAATTACATTGGCAAGTATTAGATTGGAATACACCAGCAATTGAATTTTATAAAACGTACAATGCCGATTTAGATAGCGAGTGGATTAATTGCAAACTTACAGAACAACAACTAGGATGAATGTTTTTAAATTTGGTGGTGCCTCAGTAAAAGATGCCGCTGCTGTAAAAAATGCAGGAGAAATTCTTAAGCTGCATTCCAATGATCAACTCGTTGTTGTTATTTCTGCAATGGGGAAAGTTACTAATGCATTAGAAACAATTGTTGAAGCCCATGTACATCAAACGGGCGAAGCACATTCGTTGCTAGATGCTTTAAAAAATTATCACCTTCAAATTACGAGTGAATTATTTTCTGATTCTAAGCATGAAGTTCACAATAAGCTTAATAATTATTTTGTAGAAATAGAATGGGTTTTAGAAGAGCCTCCTCGTGAATATGATTTTGTTTATGACCAGATTGTTTCCTTTGGTGAACTATTGTCTACAACAATTGTAAGCTCTTGGTTAAACGACAACGGATTAATAAATCAGTGGATGGATGTTCGCGACTGTTTAATAACAGATAATACCTACCGCGAAGGAAAAATTGATTGGGAAATAAGTACCGGATTATTTCAGTCGAGAATAAAAGAATTATTCACACATGCGAATATTATTATCACGCAAGGATTCATCGGAAGTACAACAGAAAACTTTTCTACCACTTTAGGTCGTGAGGGTTCCGACTACACCGCTGCTATTATTGCGCATGTTATGAATGCAGAAGCGGTAACTATCTGGAAAGATGTACCGGGAGTATTGAATGCCGATCCTAAACATTTTTCGGATGCGCAAAAATTAATTCAGTTGAGTTATCAAGACGCCATTGAATTAGCTTATTATGGAGCTTCGGTTATCCATCCGAAGACAATAAAGCCACTTGAAAATAAAAATATTCCTTTGCATGTAAAATCATTCTTAGAACCGAATAGTAAAGGAACAGTAATTGGCAAAGATTTAGAAACTAAGCCATTAATTCCTTCTTTTATTTTCAAATCAAATCAGGTATTAATCAGTATTGCGGCAAAGGACTTCTCCTTTATTGCCGAAGAAAACCTAAGTGAGATTTTCTCTGATTTTGCTGCTTCAGGAATAAAATTAAACCTGATGC
>JBJOND010000130.1:0-3446 GCA_046052065.1 Bacteroidota bacterium
CAGAACATATCTGGGGAGATGTATTAGATGACGATTATGAATCGAACTATATTGATGTGCACATCAAAAACTTAAGAAAAAAACTATCAGCGCATGGTTCAGTTGATTGGTTTGAAACAGTAAGAGGCGTTGGTTACCGAGTGAATTTATAATTATGAAATTTTTACCCAACTTCATTAAGAGAAGAAAGTCGCCAACGATACAAACCAAGTTTGCGATTTACAACGGATTATCGAAATTGATAATCGTGTTGGCATTTAATGCTATTCTTCCAATCATTGTACAGAAGTTGGTGTATGACCATATTGACAAACGCTTAGTTGCAAGGTCAGAACGAGTATTGCTTACCGTTAAAAAAGGCGGTATCGAAGAAATTACGTTGGAGCAAGACTGTAGTTTTGAAAGTTATAATATCCTGAAAGAAGAATTTGTAGCCATCTACCCTATTCTCGACCCGAGAAAGATGTCGAGGGATATGGATATAAGTGACGAAGAATGGCGATCTTCTAACGGAGAAGTAATGAAGCATCGTATCATAAAACGACCATTCACTTACGATAATCAGTTATACGAATTAAATGTTGGTGAAGGAATTGGATCCATCGAGCAATTAAAAAACACTTTCCAACAATTTTCATTCATCATTATGTTGTTTTTCGTCTTGGTGAGTTTGTTTATCGACTTAGGATTCGTAACCATCTTAATGCGTCCGTTGAATAAAATTATGGAGCGAAAATTAAAACCTGTTCCATCACCAAACAACTTCGATTTTACTAAGATAAATACAACTACAAGGGAGTTCAACAAACTTGATCAACGCATTAACGAAATGATGTTAATGTTGAAAGATGCTTTTCAAATTGAGAAAGAATTTATCTCGAATGTTTCGCATGAATTACAAACGCCGATTAGTATCATACAAAATCGTTTAGAAAATTTAATGATTGAACATGAACTGAACGAAGAAGTAATGATTAAACTTTCCGACTCTCAGCGAACACTCAATCGAATGAGTAAAATCATTAAGGCGCTCTTATTGATTTCTAAAATCGAAAACGATCAATATTTAAAGAACGAAAAAGTAGATTTACTTCAATTGCTTAATGAAGTTCTTGAAGAGATTGAAGAACGTTTAATGGAGAAGGACATCAAGATTATTCGTCAGTTTTACGATAACATAGAAATTAATCCAGGCAATAAAGCCCTTTTATATACCATGTTTACCAATGTGATTAATAATGCCATCAAATACAACAAAGAAGGTGGTAATATAATCATCACTACTAAAACTATCGGTAATGAGTTTACGATTGAGATAAAAGATACCGGTGTAGGAATGAAGAAAGAAGAAATTCCTACCATCTTCGATCGATTTAAACGCTTACACAATTCAACAGCTGAAGGCTTTGGATTAGGACTACCCATCGTTAAAACAATTGCTAACTTCCATCAGATGAAAGTGCGTGTTGATTCAGAAGTAGGAATTGGAACGTCCTTTACTTTTATTAGCGAAACTAATATTGATTAGAAGCAAGCAACACTAAGGTGCAAGCATGCTCAAAAGGAATGTTTTTATTAGAAAGCATTTTTTCTAATATTGGGTTTTCTGTTCCGGGATTAAAGATTACACGCTTCGGATTGATTTGAAGAATGTATTTGTAATATACTTCCTGATTATCGGGATTCACATACACAGTTACCGTATCGACATCGCCAAAAAGTAATTGTTCCTTTACAATTTCACAATCGCCAATATGACCATTACGCAAACCAACAGCACATACTTCGTGTCCGTGCGATAACAAACTTAATATTGCACGATAAGAATAGCGCTCAGGATTTGTAGATGCTCCAATCACCAACGTCTTTTTACTGCTCATGATAGTTAAGTTCTTTGTTAAATGTTTCTTTGATAAAATACACCCCAACAAAAGCAGGAATAAAACTAATCACGCCTAATGCAACAGCAGAATTAATCGTACCAAAGGCTGGCTCCCAATATTTGAATAACAACACAATTGGTACTACCGAACCTCTTACTAAATTGGGAGTTGTAGTAGCTACCGTTGCTCGAAGGTTTGTTCCAAACTGCTCTGCTGCCATCGTTACAAAGATGGTCCAATAACCTGATGTAATACCCAATAAAAAGAAATAAAAATAATACAAATCTAAACTAATGCCTTTCGAGAATAAAAATCCGAAGTAAAACAATGCGCAAGAAACTAAATAGATGTATAACACTTTTTTTCTACTCTTCATTAATTGCGACATGCCACCACTTAACAAATCACCTAACGAAAATCCTAGATATGTAAACATTACAGCCTTTGTTATCAAAGCAGGACCTCCATTAATATTTAATAAATCAGGTCCGGAGAACTTCACACTAAACTTCATTAATATTCCAACACTACACCAGATAGGAATACCAATGGCTAAACAAAGCATGTATTTTAACAAGCGTTCTTTATTTCCAAAAATCATTAGTAAATCGCCGCGTTTAACTTTCGCAACATTATCCAACGACTTAAACATTCCTGATTCGATGGTACCTACACGAAGTGATAATAAAAGCAATCCTAAAATACCACCAATCAAATAAGCCACCTGCCAATTAGCAAGAGAACCGACACTTAAATTTTGTCCTACCATAGATGAAGCGAGTACTGCCCCTAAAGCGCCTCCAACCGCAACTAACATCGTTCCCCATCCTCGCGATTCTTTATGCATTGTTTCGGATACTAACGTTACCGCAGCACCTAACTCACCAGCTAAACCAAGTCCTGTTATAAAACGCATAAACGCATATTGCTCTACATTCCAAACAAACGCATTCGCGATATTGGCTAATGAATACAATAAAATAGAACTAAACAATACCGACTTCCTTCCTTTTTTATCGCCTAAAACGCCCCATAAAATTCCACCAACTAACATCCCTCCCATTTGCCATAAGAACAATTGATAATCGTATAAGTCGATTAATTTAGGATCAACAATACCAATACCTTTTAAACTTTCTTTACTTACTAAATTAAATAATTGCAAATCGAATAAGTCGACAAAGTAACCAAGTGCGGAAACGAGTACAATTAAATTAAATGGATTTCGTGTATTGTTAGTCATAATTTCTATTCTGTTACAACAATTAGTATTTCATTCGACAATGGCTTGAAATTTTCAAGTAGATATTGAATACCCTCTTTACCTTCTTTCAAATAAAATGGAATTAATGATTGTTCTCTCTCTTGAGGATGCTGATTAGGAAAAACCTCTTCAGTAATTTGCTTACAAACATTTAAAGAATTTTCATTCTTCTTTTTGATAGCTTGCAGCATTTTCTTTTCAATGTTCTCTAATGCATTTATTGTTTTTTGTCGCTCTGCCTGAATGTATTTTTCTGTTGATGCATCAATTGAAATTGCTTTTACTGCTATCGCATCAAA
>JBJOND010000131.1:0-3376 GCA_046052065.1 Bacteroidota bacterium
ACAGCAGCTATATTACCTGCAACGAAGCAGTATTTAAAAGTTATTATCCGAATTATCAGGATACAATAAAAAATCAGCATCAACTTTATTTATATCGTAAGATTAATGATGTAAAAAAGTTAGCTTTCATGCAGGAAGAACGAGATAAGCGAAATAAAAAAAACGAGAAAAAAAAAGCTAAGAAAAATGAAGGCAAACCAGAGCCCTCTTTAATTCCTGAGGAAGAAAGAGCACAAGCCTATGATAATTTTGGTGGACCAGAACAAATTCTTCGTTCTGCCAATATTACTCGCAGCGACGATTATTTTTTAGATAGTACCAAGTTCAACGATTTTGAATATTCCTTCGCACCAAGTACAACCTATGAAAATCGTGAGTTGATTGTAATTGATTTTAAATCGAAGGGAAAAGTAGATAATGTAAAAAGTACAGGCAAAATTTTTATTGATGCACAAACAGATGCCTTTGTTAAAATTGAATATTCAGGAGTATTTTACATGCCGTTCATTTATAAACCTGTTTTAGCTTTATATGGATTATCGATTGGCAAACCCACTTTTGCACTAATAAAAGAATTTCAAGAACAGGATGGTTTTTGGTATCCTAAACAAATCAGACTTAATGTTTTTGCAGAGCTAGAAAAAAGTCATTGGTTTGAACCTGATGAACATTCAACCTTTAATATTGAAGAGATATTTTTTGTGAACAGCCTTAAAACGAAAGGTGCTGTTGCTATTCCTGAAGCCAAACGATTTACCTCAAAGAAGAAAATGGAGATACAGGTCAAAAACGATATCAATCTGAATTGGAATCAAGTGAATACGCTGAAATAATTTTATAATTCATAAACATCATGACTAATAAAATGAAAGTACTCTTTTTGATTATCACTTCCTTGTTTGTTTACTTAAGCTGGGGTAAGGAAAGTGCTGCTTTCTTATTTCAAATGGAATATGAAATTATTTCTAAACTTTTCACAAACCCTTTATCAGCATTACATCCTTTTACAATCATTCCATTGCTAGGACAAATACTACTGCTAATATCATTATTTCAAAAAACACCGAATGTGGTTTTATTGAAAATAGGTATAGGCTGTTTATTATTTTTAATCGGATTTGTATTGATTGTTGGCTTGCTATCTCGTCGTATTTCAATTATTGTTTCCACATTACCGTTCATTACTCTTGCTTATTTAACGCTCAAAAGTTTACGAACAGTTAAGTAGTGCTTATATGTAGTTATTTTTTATGCTGCCCGCAAGTTATTTCGTAATTTGACATCCTAAAGTAGTATTAGCTAATAAACATTTGTCGGAACAGTTTTTTATACAACGATTAAAAAATCGGGAAGAGCAGGCCTATCGTGAGATGGTCGAGCGTTATAGTGATTTAGTATATTCAACTGCCTACGCCATCGTACAAAATGAGTTGGACGCAGAAGATTTAACGCAAGAATGTTTTGTGGAAATCACCAGCGCCATTTATCGTTTTAAAGGAGATTCGAAGTTAAGCACCTGGATGTATCGGATTGTCACTAATCTGGCACTTTATCATCTACGAAGTAAAAAGAGAAAAAAACGATTTGGTTTTTTATTTTCAATAGATGATGATGAAAACAAATCAAACC
Source organism: Bacteroidota bacterium (assembly GCA_046052065.1). Classification (GTDB taxonomy): domain Bacteria; phylum Bacteroidota; class Bacteroidia; order AKYH767-A; family OLB10; genus CAINEC01. The sequence continues at coordinate 1,630 of JBJOND010000131.1, forward strand.
CAATTAATACTTTAAAAAATAACGATAGTCCTTATCAGGTATTAGAACAAAAAGAAAATAGTAAACTACTCTTTAATGCCTTAAATCAATTGCCGGAAAACCAAAGAATCGCTTTTATATTACACAACATGGAACAGCAATCGTATAAAGAGATTTGTGAGATTATGGAGTTATCATTATCGGCAGTCGAATCACTTATTTTCCGAGCTAAACAAAATTTACGTAAACAACTGGAGGAATTATATTATGAAAAATGAAAAGGAAAAGGTGATCGAAGAAATCATCCAGCAAGCTTCTTCGTATCATAAAAAAACATTGAATGAAGATCAAAAAAATAAAATTGTTGATTTGTTATTCATTGAAAAATCAAATCGTGGATTTATTAAAATTGCGGTGGCTACAATTGCATTACTATTTACTTTTAACTTGATTTCTGCGAAACAATACTATAAAACAGAAAAGAAAGCAATTGAACAAAAAGTATATTCTGTGTATTTCGAATCTATTAATCAATTACCATGAATCAAGTAAAAACATTTAAAATCCTTGTGATTGTTTTAGCCATTATGAATGTTTCACTTTTGGCTGTTATGTGGTTTCATCGTCCTCCAATGGGCGAAGGCCCTGATGGTAATCCTCGTGATAGGAGCCGTTTTTTAATGCGTGAATTACATTTAAACGAAGCTCAACGCGAACAATTCGATGTGCTTTTTGAAAGTCATCAACAAAAAATGGAAAAAATAAAAATACGTGGTAAAGAATTACACGATTTAATGTTTGATGAATTAGCAATTACAAATGAAACTAATAAAAGTGATTCAATCATTAATCTGATTGGGGAAAACAGAAAGAATGGAGAAAAAGAATTATTCGAACATTTGTCAAAGGTAAGAGCTCTTTGTGATGAAAAACAAAAAGATAATTTTGATCGAATCATCAAAGGGGCAATTGGAAGGGGTGAACGGAAATAAAAAAGGGAAGCATTTTTTGCTTCCCTTTTCACTTTATAACAACTGATTATTTCTTCATGAAACGATAAGTACCCATAATGCCATCAGCAGTAATGCGAACAAGATAGCTACCATTCGTAAGCGAATTTACATCTAACGCTATATTCGTTAATCCGTCCGCGTTAGTAAGTACTACTGTTCTTCCTGTCAAATCAACTAGTTCAATTTGTACTTGATTATACGACTTATTCAATTGAACATTGATTTCGTTACTTGTAATTGTTGGATAAACAGAAACACCTTCAATTGAGTTTAAGGTGTTTAATCCTACCGCAGTTATGTAATGGCAATTAGAGGTATCTGTACAACCACTCTGACTAACTACTACTGCATAACTACCTGAAACCGTCGGAGTAAATGTTTGAGATGTTGCACCCGTAATAACTGCATAGCCATTGTTACAATCTAACCACTTATAGGTAGGTGATGTATGATCTGCTACTAAACTAAATCCGTTTTGTGTTACACCTGTATCTACTAACAATTGAACAAGGTTTAACTGAACAATTGAATCACATCCTTGTGAGTTCACTAAGGTATCTGCATAAATACCACCTTGTGTTAACGTAGTCCCGTTGTAATTATAAGTTGCACCTGGACATAAATACGCGGTAGTAGTAGTTGCTGTACTTGCTCCCGCAACAAAGTTAGATACCCCACCTGTTAAAGCCAATCCATTAAAAGTTCCATCTTGTTGTCCGTTTTCATCTATTAAGGAAGTAATAGAAGTGTTATTT
>JBJOND010000132.1:0-3183 GCA_046052065.1 Bacteroidota bacterium
GCTTGCTTCGTGACCAATGATTTTAAAGAAGGAACCGAAGCTTTTTTAGGAAAACGAAAGGCAGACTTTAAAGGCAATTAACCTTATTTTCTAGTATAATAGATTTTTAGTGGCAATTACTGAAACTATTTTTTTGAATCAGGGTACAATGCTTTCTTGTCAAAATATGATATTTCACCAAGTATTATCATGATTTGGCAAAAATTAAGAGCATTTCAGATTTCAATTAAATATCTTCGTGTCTATTAGATAACAGTATGTTTACAATTCTACTTTCTTCGTCAATCGCCTTCATCATCACCTTTTTTGCTATTCCTGCAATTATCAGGGTATCAGTGCTTAAGGGTCTATTTGATGAACCTACAGAAAGAAAGCAACATGCACAAAATATCCCAACGTTAGGTGGCCTTGCCATATTTGCAGGAACTGTTTTCTCTTACACATTCTGTTCAGCAACATTAGAAACGAGTGTTTCTCAGTATATCATCGCCGCAATAATTGTTATGTTTTTCATTGGAATTAAAGATGATTTATTTGAATTGACAGCACATAAAAAATTAATTGGTCAGGTGCTAGCAGCAATTATAATTGTCTTTTTTGCCAACATCAGAGTCACTAGTTTATGTGGAATATTTGGGATTTATCAGATTCCTTATTGGTTTAGCGCAGGACTTTCAATCTTTACAATACTTACAATTATAAACGCTTATAATTTAATTGATGGTATTGATGGATTAGCTGGTGGAGTTGGTGCAATTGCGTCGTTTACCTTCGGATTATGGTTTTATAATTATGGTAATATTGGCCTTTGTATTTTATCATTTGCGTTATTCAGTTCTTTAATTGCATTCTTGATTTATAACTTTAATCCTGCATCAATCTTTATGGGCGATACAGGTTCGCTTGTAGTAGGATTGATATTGTCAGTTCTTGCTATTAAGTTTATAGGACTAAGTTTCGAATCATTACCGTTTGAGTTTCCTTTCCGATCGAGTCCGGCTATGGCCATTGCTATTTTGATTATTCCTTTAGTTGATACCTTCAGAATTTTCTTAGTCAGAATTATGAATGGAAAATCGCCGTTTGAAGCCGATAGAAATCACATTCATCATAATTTGTTGGATATGGGAATGACACACAGAGAAGCAACATTAACATTGTATGTGATAAACATTGCTTTCATTACTACTGCTATGTTACTTCGTAATATTTCGAGCTTAGTTTTACTTTATATTCTGTTAGGAATGGCGGTTGTTTTTTGTTTATCGCCTTACTTTTTGAAGCTCTTTTTTAGGTCTCAACAAGACTCTATTAAAATAGCCGAATAAAGCTCTTCATACTTTATTCACCATTTTTTAATCTTTTTCTCTAAATTTGTGACTGACACATTTTTACTGTGCTTATAACAAATTGACAATCAAATGCTTTTTGTTACACAATAAAAATAAGTAGTTGCGTTAACTTGTTAATTACTTCAAATGTCTTCCACAATTAATCGTTTAACTCAAAATATAAACAAAAGCGAATGAACTCATTAAAAAAATTAAGTAAAATTTTCTTGATTTTTTTCTTTTCCCTGATGGGTATAAAATCTTCGGTTGCACAGGTTCGCGATTCAATACAAAACATCACAGCTATCTCAAGTATGCTGGATAGTTTAGTTACATTAAACCACGTAGTTAGATTTAATTGCTTAGATGCAAATTGCTTTAATGCAAGTATGGCGAATACAGGAGTGATACCTTATTTTTCTGATGAGGAATACATCGCCAGAATGTCTAAAATCTCTTGTCCGATTCCACTTTCTTATAACCGATATGTAAAAGACTTTATCGATTTGTATGCTTACAAGCGAAGAGCTTTAACGCAACGAGTAATGGGTTTGTCTAGTCTTTATTTTCCTATGTACGAAGAGGTATTAGATAAAGAAGGCTTGCCATTAGAGTTTAAGTATTTATCAATCATTGAATCAGCACTTAATCCGGTAGCAGTATCAAGGGTAGGTGCAACAGGCCTTTGGCAGTTTATGTATTCTACAGGAATTATTTATGATTTGAAAGTGAATTCATTTACGGATGATCGTCGTGATCCAGTTAAATCAACGCATGCAGCTTGTAAGTACTTCAAAGACATGTATTCGATTTATGGCGATTGGTTATTGGTAATTGCTTCATACAACTGTGGTGCTGGCAATGTTAATAAAGCTATAAAACGTTCAGGGGGTAAAAAGAACTTCTGGGAAATTATGCAGTATTTACCAGCTGAAACAAGAAGTTATGTACCAGCATTTATAGCTGTTACTTATGTAATGAATTATTCGCGTGAGCATAATCTATATCCGATTACACCTGCCTATTCTTACTTTCAAGTGGATACGATTAATGTAACCAAGCAGGTAAATTTTAATGTGCTTGCTAATCAAATCGACTTACCGTTAGATGTTATTTCATTCTTGAATCCTATTTACAAAAAGAACTATATTCCTGATACAGAAGAACGTTACACGCTTCGTTTACCTACCAATAAAATTGCTTTATACATGGCGAAAGAAGAGCAGATATTAGCATTGTCTACTCCAGCACCAAAGCCTGTAATGCCTGTTGTTGCCAGGGTAGTTGCGCGTGATACTTCTTCAACAGATAGCACTGTAGTTGCTCAACAAACAGATTCGTCAGGTGTAAATACGGTAGAACAACCAGAGGTAAAAACGCAATATAAGTTTGTCGATAAGAAGGTTGTAAAAACCCATATTGTCCGTAAGAACGAGTCGATTGCATCGGTTGCAGCAATTTATAATATGTCGGCAGCTGAGTTAAAACGGATGAACCGACTTAAATCGAATAAGTTGTTAAAAGGACAACGACTTTCTGTAAATACTACGGTTAAAGTAAAAGTCCCTATTGAGAATAATAATCAGGCGAACAACAAATCAAATTCAGCGCAAAACAATTCAGTTATTGCTAATGAATCAAGTTTAAAGTCTGCAAATGTGGTAACGCAAGCAGATACAACCAACACTGATAATGCAAATACGAACACAACAAATCAGGTTAAAAAACCAAAATACGTCTATCATTTGGTTCAGCCTGGAGATACTTTGTGGAATATTGCTAAGAGATACAATGGTGTAACGATCGAAATGATTAAGAATATCAATAATTTAAGGTCATCGCAGTTGAAGGT
>JBJOND010000133.1:0-3094 GCA_046052065.1 Bacteroidota bacterium
TAATTGCATAAGAACTTATCTTTGCACTCCCAAAACGAAAATGGCCCGTTGGTCAATCGGTTAAGACGCCTCCCTTTCACGGAGGAATGAGGGGTTCGATTCCCCTACGGGCTACAAAAAAAAGCCAGTCATACGACTGGCTTTCATATTTTAGGACTATACAAACACTTTTTTCAGTTTTCAATTATTTTTCGAAAGAAGACACATCATTCGATCAAATAGGATCGTGTTTTTTAATAAATTATAAGGTATCCAGCCTCCTTTTCAAAATATCATATAGCTCTTTATGCTTCTTTGGATTGCCGATTTTAATTTTTTCTAAATTTAACAGTTTCCATTTGATAGAAGGGTATGCTCCAAAATTATAGATTGACCAATCAGGGGCAACTTCCTTAAAAGCGAGTATAAATAGTTTATCTTCCTCTGTTAATGATTCTTGCACCGTTTTAATCATTTTCTCTCTTACAAATTCATAATCTTCATATGTAAACTGCTCCTTCGACATTCCGGAAAATTGATTGTCCATTGCCAATCGCTGATCTTGCAGTTTTGGAAATAATATATCATGTATAGATCGATCGGCGCTAAGCAACCTAAATAGAAAACCTTCTTTTATCTCTTTACTAAATCCTTCTTCTTGTAAAAGTTGTTTTACATCGAAAATGTCACGAGGATGTTGTCTGTCCATAGCAGCGCATACTTTACCACCATACAATTGTCCATTTGACACAACATTTATAGAACAGAAGGTGTCAAACATATTTTGCGCTTTTTCACAAAGTATTTTTTCAGTAACAGACCCCAGTAAACCTCTTACAATCTGGCTCACTTCAATTTTAATCATTGCATCATTATGTGACACCAATAATTTATGCAATTCAACTTTATGCTCTATTCTACTGCCCTGCAAACGTTTTTCAATACTCTTCTTGATTTTATTTAACGCTTCTGAAATATTATTAAAAGACGTTTCTCTATCTTCAATTGGAATATAAGTAAGGTCAATATCCACCGAAAGTCTTGGCATATCACGATCAAACAAATTAATCGCGGTACCTCCATGCAAGGCAAACCTTGGTTCTATAGCAATTTCAGGAATTACACTAAGTAATAAGGCTACTTGTTTATAATAACGACTATTGCTCATTGTTTGCAAGTGTTTCAGGTAACGTTATCTGGTATTTTGAAACATAGACACCCTCTTTCACAAGGCTTCTTTTCCCTTTTCCCAAATCCACTTTAGAAAGATTTAAAAATTTATACCATTTATGATTGTGTTTCTCTGCCATATACAAAAACAATCTTTTTACTTTTATAGATTTACACGCTTCTAAAAGATCTTGTACTTGTTTGGGCCGAAGGTCATTCAGGTTTTCCATAAGTTCATAACATTCCACAAGATCAAATTTTTCAGGAGCCAAATATAAACACTCCATGATGGCCCTTGCCGGCGATGCTACTTTTATTGAAAATCCAGTAAATGAGGATTCATTCAATCCCAATTCCTTTGGTAAAAATGAAGTTGCTTTATAATTGATTTTTTGATCCCATTTGTGTTTTTTAAACCATGTAGGTAGCTTTTCTTTTTCACCACCAAATAGCCATATTTGCCCAGTATTCAATTCTATGTAATGTGCTTTACCTTGAAGTGCAAGAGCTGTTCTTCCTCCTGGATGTACTGAAAGTCCAGATTGCTTTTGTAAAGCATAAATCCCTCCCTCATATTCCGGTTGGTTATTGCCTCGAAACATAGCGCCATTTTCCAATGCCTTTAACCATCCACTCTTTCGATAATATTTCTGTAAGTCAAGGCTGTACCCCTCTCTTAATAACCATGATGATTGTAGCACTACATCCTGAGGTATTGTTGCCAGCAGTTGGTTTATTTTTGTTCTATGTTCGGTAATCATACTACCTTTTTAGTCATATAATTAAACTAAAATACTGAATAAGATTGAAAATAAACTAAAAAAAGTAGTAATACTACCAAAATATGAAATATAATAAACCATATATTACAAATCATTTATAATGAAAATGGCTTTTATTCAGTAACTGATTAAATCTGCCAAATCCAGCCTTAAATAATTCGTAATCACCCCCTTTTGGGCTACAAGAAATCCCTGGCAAATGCCGGGGATTTTTATTTTGCCAAGTATCGTCCTGCAAAATGTTGAACACAAATTTTGACTGTGTTACAGAGAACCAACAAATAGGCATATTATTCTTTACATTCGCCCTGTTATTATTGATTGAAACACCTATCATAATAAGATGAACATAGATTGGACAGGCGTATTGGTCACCATCATCATGTATGCCATTTTCCTGCTCATAGGATGGTATGCATCAAAAAAAGTGAAGAAAGGGTCTGCAGCTGAAATGTTGGTTGCAGGAAGATCATTGCCGCTTTTGATGGCCACACTGACCATGACGGCAACGTGGGTGGATGGAGGATACATTCTAGGCACAGCTGAAAGCACATTCACCAGCATTCCACTTGCATTGCAAGGTGGAGTTGGATTTGGTTTAAGTTTGATTGTTGGCGGTATATTTTTTGCTTCTGTGATGCAGAAAAGAGGATACACAACATTTATCGATCCATTTGAAGAACGGTTTGGTAAAAAATGGGCGGCAGTATTGTCCATTCCTGCCATCCTTGGAGAATTGTTCTGGAGCGCAGAACTCATGGTTGCCATAGGCGCAACGTTCGGGGTAATCCTGAATGTAGACCTGACCACTGCCATCATTGTATCTGCTGCTGTTGTAACGTTGTACACCATGATTGGAGGCTTATGGGCAGTTGCCTACACCGATGCATTTCAATTGATGCTTATTCCAGTCGGACTGATCATTGCCATACCGTTTGTATTGCATTATACTGGCAGTGATCTCAGCACTACATGGGAAAGTTACAAGAACTTAAAGGGCGAAGCAGCGAATGTTTTGCCGCCAGTCCAGGTGAACTCATTTTGGAATCTTCAGGGAATAACTTCTTGGTGGGATACATCCATCATGCTCATATTGGGTGGTATCCCATGGAACTGTTATTTCCAGCGTGTATTCTCAAGCAAAACGTCTAAAATCGCAAGAA
>JBJOND010000134.1:0-3056 GCA_046052065.1 Bacteroidota bacterium
CAGCAACTAAGTTCAGAACGCAGTGGAATAATGCAGAGCCAGCGAGAACACAAGAATGGTTAAAAGCTCACGAAGATTTAAAAAAGCAAAATCCTGCAGCACAACAGCAACTTAGTAATTCTTCTAATGAAAAATCCTTAGGTGATGTGCTTGAGGAGCTAGATGATTTTCGTTTTGTACAGGTTAGTCCGAAGCATTTTACAGCCACTAGTGAAAACGGTTTGTTGCTAATTGATATAATGGGCGCTTATGAGCGTATTCATTATGAAAGATACTTGCATGCTCTTGAAAAGAAACCTGCCGCAGCGCAGCAGCAATTATTTCCACCTCAAATTCATTTGTCGCCAGCAGATGCGCAGATGGTAAAAGAGTTAGAGGAAGATTTACGTAAGCTTGGATTTGATTTATCTGATTTTGGTAATAATACCATTGTAGTAAACGGAATCCCTTCTGAGTTAGAGTCTGGTAATGAAGAACAATTCTTGCATCAGATATTTGAACAATACCGAAACAACAAAGATCAGATACGTTTAAGTTCGCACGAAAATCTTGCGCGTGCAATGGCAAAGAGTTTATTGAGTCGTGTAAATAGAAAGTTCGCAGCTCGTGAACTGAAACAAATTGCTATCGACTTATTACAATGTGAGAATCCGAATTATAATATAACAGGTAAGCCTATACTAAAATGGCTTAATGAAAGCGATTTACAATCATTATTTTAGTTTATGAACGATTACCAACGACCATCAGGATTTCAAGTATTACCGCCAGTTGTAAAAAACTTGTTAATTCTGAATGTGCTTATATTTTTACTTACCTATGTATTAGAAATCAAAACAGGTTTCGATTTAAACGAATATTTAGGATTGCATTGGGTTACATCGAGTGCATTTTTGCCTGTGCAATTCATCTCTTACATGTTTTTGCATGGTGGATTTATGCATATTTTCTTCAATATGTTTGCACTGTGGACATTCGGAACTGTTTTAGAAAATACATGGGGTGCAAAAAGATTCATTATTTTTTATGCCGTTTGTGGTATAGGCGCTGCTGTTATACAGACAGCTGTCGTTGGTTGGGATATTAAAAGTTCACAGGAGGCAGCAGATAAATATTATGCTGATAAATCCCCCGATGCGTTTTTAGTTTTTGTAAAGGATAGAGGTATAGTAGGCGATCAAGGTGGTGTTATGAAACGATTCTTAAACTATCTATCAGACACTAAACCACGTCAGGATATTCTTGAATTCGTAGATGCTTGGAATGCCAATAAAAGCGATTCAGGATATCAGGCAGAAGCAACTGGATTTGTTGATTCCTATATGAATCATAAGATTGATCAAACAACTGTAGGTGCATCAGGAGCAGTATATGGATTGTTGCTCGCTTTTGGAATGATGTTTCCAAATACACTTTTGTATTTGTACTTTGCTATACCAATAAAAGCCAAATATGCTGTGGCGTTGTTTGGATTGCTTGAATTGTATTCAGGTGCTCAGAATAGCGGTAGCGATAATGTAGCTCATTTTGCTCATTTAGGCGGAATGATTTTCGGCTATTTTTTGATTGTGTCTTGGAAGAAAAAATCGTTTGATCGATTTAATGTAAATAACAAAGACTGGTTATAATTTTTAAAGCGAGACCATGAAAAATTTATTGCAGGATATTAAAAATTATTTCAATAACAATATGGTATTGTATCGTTTGGTATTAATCAATGTTGTCGTTTTTATCGGAGTTAATTTTGTTGATTTATTTGGATTCTTGTTCGGATTGGATTTTTCATTGGATAAATTACTACGATTGTTATTCGGATTGGAGGCGGGAGTAATGAACTTTATTTGGAAGCCATGGACGATTATTACCTACATGTTTTTACATGATGATATTTTTCACATCTTGTTTAATATGCTGTTTTTAACGTGGACAGGTAAATTGTTTTCTGAATATTTAGGTAAACAGAAATTAAGCGCTACTTATTTCTTAGGAGGTATTGCTGGAGGATTGTTTTATATCATAGCCTATCAAATCTTTCCTGCATTTGCTAATCATAATCAGGCTATATTAATTGGTGCTTCTGCTGGTGTACTTGCAGTATTCTTTGCTGTGGCTACATTGTTGCCCAACTACACAACGCAATTATTAATCATTGGTAGTATTAAATTAAAGTTTCTAGCCATTATCATGTTTTTGCTTTACGCCTTTAGTATTCCTAGTGGTAATGCCGGTGGACATATTGCACATATCGGTGGTGCATTGTTCGGTTTTGTTTCTATTAAGTTTTTACAATCAGGTACCGACATCACTAAATGGTTTACTAAGCTGTTTTCCTTCAAATCAAGAGTTCGTAAAAACATGAAGGTTGTTTACCGTAGCAACGAAAATGCGGACGAAATTTACATGGAGAAGCAACGTATGACACAAGAGAATCTCGATCGTATTCTTGATAAAATTAATCGCTCCGGTTTCGATAGCCTTACCGCTGATGAAAAGGAATTTCTTTATAAGGCAAGTGGCAAATAACTATTTTCTCGAATTGGGAAAAACCTGTTTCGAAGAGGGACAAAAAACATTAACTCCCATTTTTTAGCTATCAAAAAATGTTTATCATGACATTGAATGTCAATGGTAATTTAAATAAAATTACTATAATTGCACTCCCATTTGGAACATGGTATAATAATGGGAATACTTGAAAAGAATTTATTAAATCTTATAATCATGCGAGTTAAAATCTCCTTCTTACGCGATCAGGCATCGGCAAACACAATTCCACTTCATCATCAGTCATTGTTATGCGAATCATTAATTCCAATGATTGAAGCAATAGGTGGTGATGCCGCTCAATTTAGTTTTTCTTCATTGAAGGGAACATCTAAAATCCAGAATGGATTTATGCGTTTTTTGAGCTCTAAAGTAACTTTAGTTTTTTCAAGTCGCCAAGCAGACAAATTAGAGCAATTGGTTTCAAAAATATTTGAACAACCTTATTTAGCTGTAGGTAAAATGAACCTAATGCCTCGTAGTCATGAGGCAATCGCTGATCCAGAATTTTC
>JBJOND010000135.1:0-3023 GCA_046052065.1 Bacteroidota bacterium
TGGCTAATTTTGCGCCATTATGATTATAGAGCAATTAAAAGACCTTTCTGATAGAACAGATGCTCTGAGGAGGCATCTTTGACGTCGATAACCGACTTCAACAAATAGCTCAGGAAGAGCAACTAACACACGCACCCGATTTTTGGAATGACTCAAAGCGTGCAGAACAAATTTTAAAGAACATTAATTTTAAGAAAGATTGGACCAACGCTTTTAAAGAAGTTCAATCGGCTGTTGATGATTTGACTGTTCTTTTTGAATTTCATAAAGAAGGTGAAGCAACAGAGGAGGAAGTTGACACATCTTATCGTCAAACATTAAAGTTGCTTGAAGATCTTGAATTCAAAAACATGTTAAGTGGGGAAGAAGATCGACTAAGTGCTGTTCTTACGATTAATTCTGGTGCTGGCGGAACTGAAAGTCAGGATTGGGCATCGATGTTACTACGTATGTATTTACGTTGGGCAGAGCGACATAAATTTAAAGTAACTGAAATAGATTATCTCGATGGTGATGGTGCAGGAATTAAATCTGCAACGTATGAAATTGAAGGAGCCTATGCTTATGGTTATTTAAAAAGTGAAAATGGCGTTCATCGTTTAGTTCGTATATCGCCGTTTGATGCGAATGCAAAAAGACATACTTCCTTTGCTTCAGTATATGCCTATCCTTTGATAGATGACGAAATCAACATTGAAATTAAAGATGCGGATATATCTATTCAGACATCACGTTCTGGTGGTGCTGGTGGACAAAATGTAAATAAAGTAGAAACGAAAGTTCAGCTGACGCATCATCCAACGGGTATTGTTGTTATTTGTCAGGTTGAGCGTACGCAAGGAGGAAATAAAGAGCGAGCAATGCAAATGTTGCGTTCACAATTATACGAGCTTGAAATAAGAAAGCGTAACGAAGCTAAAGCAGCAACTGAGAGTTCAAAGAAAAAAATTGAATGGGGAAGTCAGATTAGAAGTTACGTTTTACATCCTTATAAATTAGTGAAAGATGTGCGCACCGATTATGAAACATCTGATACAGGAGCTGTACTTGATGGAGAAATTGATGAATTCATCAAAGCTTACTTAATGGAATACGCAGAATAAAATAAAAAATATTAAAAAAGAATAAATCATAAATAAAATGGATTACAGAATAGAAAAAGACACGATGGGAACAGTACAGGTTCCAGCTAATGTTTATTGGGGAGCACAAACACAACGCTCAATTGAGAATTTTAAAATTGCTCAGGACATTAATAAAATGCCGAAGGAAATTATAAAAGCGTTTGCTATTTTGAAGAAAGCTGCTGCAATTACCAATATGAATGCAGGTGTGTTATCAAAAGAAACATGTGATTTAATTGGAAAAGTTTGTGATGAAATTTTAGAGGGCAAATTAGACGATCAGTTTCCTTTAGTAGTATGGCAAACAGGCTCAGGTACGCAAAGTAATATGAATGTGAACGAAGTAGTAGCTTATCGTGCGCATGTGATGCAAGGTGGATCATTGATGGACGAAAAGAAAGTAGTTCACCCGAATGACGATGTAAATAAATCGCAATCATCAAACGATACCTTCCCTACTGCAATGCATATTGCAGCTTATAAAATTTTGATGGATGTAACGTTACCGGGGTTACGTACTTTGCGTGATACATTAAAAGCCAAGTCAAAGGAGTTCATGCATATTGTTAAAATTGGCCGTACCCATTTAATGGATGCAACGCCGTTAACACTCGGACAAGAGATTAGCGGATATGTATCACAGTTAGACCATGGTATTCGTGCAATTGAAAACACATTACCTCACTTAGCAGAGCTTGCATTAGGTGGAACTGCAGTAGGTACTGGAATAAATACCCCGAAAGGATATGCTGAAGATGTTGCTAAAAACATTGCACAGCTTGCTGGATTACCTTTTGTAACTGCAGAAAATAAATTTGAAGCATTAGCAGCGCATGATGCCATTGTAGAATCGCATGGTGCTTTAAAAACAGTTGCTGTAAGTTTGATGAAAATCGGAAATGACATTCGTTTATTAGCATCAGGACCTCGTTGCGGAATTGGCGAGTTATTTATTCCTGACAACGAACCAGGATCGTCAATTATGCCAGGTAAAGTAAATCCTACGCAGTGTGAAGCAATGACAATGGTTGCTGCGCAGGTAATGGGTAACGATGTTGCAATTAACATTGGTGGTGCAACAGGTCATTTTGAATTGAATGTATTTAAGCCTGTAATGATTTATAACTTCCTTCACTCTGCTCGTTTGATTGGCGATGTATGTATGTCGTTTAACGATAAATGTGCGGTAGGAATTGAGCCGATTGAAGCGAATATTAAAAACAATCTGAATAATTCATTGATGTTAGTTACATCATTGAATACACATATTGGATATTACAAAGCTGCTGAGATTGCACAAACAGCTCATCGTTATGGCAAAACATTAAAAGAAACAGCTATCGAATTAGGATACGTTACAGCCGAAGAGTTTGACCAGTGGGTTGATCCTTTAACGATGGTAGGCGAATTACCTTCATAAAATTATCAATATGAATACAACTCTAATAAAAAACGCAAGTATTGTTAATGAAAATAAAATTTTCAGAGGCGATGTATTAATCAAAAATGGAAGAATTGAAAAAATTGATCAGTCCATTTCTGTAACGGAGAATTGTTTAGAGATTGATGCGACACACTTACATTTATTACCAGGTTGTATTGATGATCAGGTGCATTTCAGAGAGCCAGGATTAACGCATAAAGGAGAAATTTATACTGAAGCGAAGGCAGCTGTTGCAGGTGGTATCACCAGTTACATGGAAATGCCAAATACTAATCCGCAGACCATCACTCAGGATTTGTTAGAAGCAAAATATCATCGTGCTGCTGAATGTTCATTAGCCAATTATAGTTTTTTCATGGGTGTGACCAATCACAACTATGAAGAAGTTGTTCGTACTAATCCTTTAAATGTTTGTGGCATTAAAATATTTATGGGTTCGAGCACAGGCGATATGC